>CAKPCG010000052.1 GCA_934141475.1 uncultured Clostridia bacterium | reverse complement strand
ATTTTCTGGATAAAATCCTAATAGTTCATTTGCAAAATGGTCGTATTCGTCTATTATTACATATATTTTTTCTTCTGGTTTTTGAAACTTAAATGCTTCAATAAGGCTTCTTGTTATCCCTTCTGTTGTTTGCTCTTGATTTACAAAAAAATCAACTCCATACTTTTTTGTAAATCCATCTATTGATATTGAAACCTTTTCTTTAAAGCCTTTCATTGTGCTTTCTTCATTTTCTGTATTTATTCCAGAAAAATTAAATCTTAAAATACAATAGCTGTTTTTTAGTTTTGTTGGATTTTTTCCTATATATGTGTTTCCGTATAAATTTTCAAATTTATCTGCTTTGTTTTTGTCATAATAATTTTCCAATACACTTGTAAATAATGTTTTTCCAAATTTTCTTGGACGTAGGAACATTATTCTTTTTTCTGATAGATTTTCTAGTTTTTCTATGTATTTGGTTTTATCTACATAGTAGTAGTTTTCTGTTATTAGTTCTTCATAATTACTTATTCCATAAGGCATTTTTAGTTTCATTTTGATTACCACCTTTCTCTTCGTACTTGTTATATTGTACTAAAAAAAGGAAAAAATAGCAATATTGCTTGCTATTTTTCTTGTCTTTTTAATCTAGTTTACTATATATCCACTTGTTGCATTTCCGCTTAAGAGGCTAGAGCTTAGAGAAACTACGGGGAACAACGCGAGCGAGTTGTTGTTGGTGAGGATGCCGCTTGAGCCGCACATATAGTGAGCGAACACACTACCGCTATACACGTTGCGCATATAGAAGTCGCAATTGCTTGAGCTTGAGTTAGTATGGACGCAGCGCGAAGCCAACCAGTAATTTTTACTTGTATTTATTAATAAATTATAATAATTTGCTCCTCCTTCTGCTGTTCTAAATGCATTTTGCATATATGAATTATCATCACACCAATATGTTTGGTATGGTTGTATACTTGTTGAAGCATTCAAACGACCATCTGTTGCGCTATTGGCATTTTTTTCTATAAAGCTTGTTTGCTCACTCATTCCTAATCCTGTTGTTTTTTTATTTCCATTTATTACACTTAGTTTTTCTTCTGCATATATCACTGGATAATATTTATTACTTGTATATGCTGATGATACCTGATTTCCGTATTTTGCTGCACCTGTATATGAATGCGCTTCTGTTAATTTTGCTTCCAACATATATTTTTCTATATCATCTATATTCAAACTTCTTGCTGTTATTCCTTTACTTGTGTTTCCATATAAACTACTACAAGCGTCATTTAACAATTTTACTCCATTATTATATCCTTGAGCTTGTCCTAAATACACTGTTCCCGATGTTGGGGCCGTTGGTACTAGTTCTACCTTTCCATTTTCTATTGATAGTACTTTCCATTTAGTTATATTATAACTTTGTCCACTTGCACTATTTAATGTTGTATCAGATTGTGATAACGAACAATATTTTCCTTGCCAATTATATGTTCCACTTGGCGAATATGTTACTTCTGATCCAACCTTCAATCCATCTGGCACTGTTGGTGGTGTAATTGGTTCTGGCGTTGGTGTTACGCTTCCACTTCCTACTTTAGTTACCTCTCCTGTTGAAGCTATTGTATAGCTCTTTCCACCTACACTTACTGTTACTGGAAATGTTGCATCTTCTGCTATTGTTATTCCATAACTTGCTAATTCCTTCTTTAAATTTGGTATTGTTAATGTTCCTGTTCCATCAGTCAATGCTGCCATTACTGCTAGTTTTATTTGCTCTTCTCCTTGAGCTACCCCTGTTTTTTCTTTTGATTCTGCCGCCCTATTTAGTATTCCATTTTGACCTGTTAGCATACTTATACTTATTCCGTGCTAAAATTAAAAGTACAATTATAGTTACTACAAGTGCTATTAGCGTTATCCCCCTATTATTTGCAATTTTTTTCATTTTTAAATTTGCTCCTTTCAAATTTTTTCATTTGTATCTCTAGTTGATACTCTATTTTAATTTTACCATCGTAGCTGCTTCAATTCAACATTTTGCACTAAATGTAATACAAAAGAAAAATGGCTGTCATATCATCGCTTTTACGTATTTTTATTAATTATTTATTTTCAAAATAATGTTTTATATGTATTTATATTTATGTGTTTTTTGTAATATTTATTTTATTCTTTAAAATAAAATTCATTAACTAATAAAAAATACCTTAAGTGCTAGTTTCATCTAACTCTCACTTAAGATATTTTTTAATTTATACTATTATCATAACCTAAATTTCCTGTACAAAAATTTCATTTCCAGCTACCACTATTGTGTATTTTCTCAATCCCTCTATATCCTTTATATCCTCAAACTGGCTATATCTCTCAATTTGTTCTCTTGCTTCTTTTTGTTTATCTTCTAATTTGGCTGTTTCACCTTTTTTTATGTACTTAAACTCTACCATTATTGCTTTATATCCTTTTGTTCTATCTCTTGGAACTAATAATATATCTGGATAATTCCTGTTTACTTCCATTTCTGATTTTGTAGAATATATTGGCATTGTCATTGCTATACAGTAAAATATTAACTTAATATACTTTTCATCAAATTTAATCAAGTCTCGGTTTGATAAATTGTTTAAATATATTCTTAAAGTTTCTACTATTTTGTCTATTTTGCCTTCTCTTGCAATTTCTCTTAGTATTTCTTGGTTTAATGTATTATCTATTCTAAATTCGGCCTCTTGGTTCATTAATTGCATAAAATAGTCTGCATAAATTTCCTTCATTACCTTATTTGGTATTTTTAGTTCTGGCATTCCTAGATCTTCACCAGATATTGTTAAATAACCTAGGTAATACAACATTGATATCATATCTGTTTCATTAAATTCTATCGCTGGATTAAATTTTTCTACTATATTTGA
>CAKPCG010000051.1 GCA_934141475.1 uncultured Clostridia bacterium | reverse complement strand
TGTGTAAGAGAAAATGCAGAAGAAAGATTATTTGGAAAAGTAGGAGAACTAAAAAATTTAAAAGAAAAAAATAATCTAATTATAGCAATTGGTGGATGTATGATGCAAGAAGAACATATATTAGAAAAAATAAAGAAATCTTTTCACTATGTAGATATAGTTTTTGGAACACATACATTACATAAATTGCCAGAAGATTTGTATTTAGTATTAGAAAAACAAAAAAGAATACAAGATGTAATAGATGTAGATGGTAGTGTTTATGAAGATTTACCAATAAAAAGAAATAGTAAAACACAAGGATCTGTAACAATAATGTATGGTTGCAATAATTTTTGTAGTTACTGTATAGTACCATATGTTAGAGGAAGAGAGAGAAGCAGAAAGCCAAAAGACATTATAAAAGAAGTAAAAGAATTGGTAAGCAAAGGTTACAAAGAAATAATGCTACTTGGACAAAATGTAAACTCATATTTACGTTCTGAAATGGAAGCTATAAAGCAAGGAAAGTTAGTAGATACTGATGGGGATTATAAAGAAATAGACTCATTTGCCAAATTACTAAAAGAAATAAATAAAATAGATGGAATAGAAAGAATAAGGTTTATTTCGCCACATCCAAAAGATTTTACAGATGATGTAATAGAAGCAATTGCAGAATGTGAAAAAGTATGTAAATTTGTACACTTGCCACTTCAATCTGGAAGTACTAAAATGTTAAAAGTAATGAATAGAAAATATACAAAAGAGCAATATTTAAATTTAGTAGAAAAAATGAAGAAAAAAATACCAAATATTAAATTTTCTACAGATATAATAGTAGGTTTTGCAGGAGAAACTGAAGAAGACTTTGAAGATACTTTAGATGTAGTAAGAAAAGTTGGATTTGAGCAAGTATTTATGTTTATATATTCAAGAAGGGTTGGTACACCAGGAGATAAAATGCAAAATCAAGTTCCAGAAGAAATAAAACATAAAAGATTTGACAGATTAAAAGAATTAGTTGAAAGTCAAATTGCTGAAAATAATAAAAATTACGTAGGATCAGTTCAAAAAGTTTTAGTAGAAGGTCCAAGTAAAAATAATGATAAAATGCTTACTGGAAGAACAGAAGCTAGTAGAATAGTTGTATTTGAAGGAGATAAAAATATAATAAATACTATTCAAAATGTAAAAATTACAGAAGATCATATGTGGTATTTTAAAGGCGAAAAATTAGAAAATTAATTGAAATTACTTTAAGATTAATAAAAAGAGAATAAGGAGTAGTACAAAAAGATGATAGTAGATAAAGAAAAATGTTCACCAATGATGCAAAAATATTTAGAAACAAAAGAACAATATCAAGATTGCATATTATTCTACAGATTAGGAGATTTTTACGAAATGTTTTTTGATGATGCAATCCTAGTATCAAGAGAGCTAGAAATTACTCTAACAGGAAAAGATTGTGGCTTAGAAGAACGTGCTCCAATGGCGGGAATTCCTTTTCACGCAGCTGAAAATTATATATCAAGACTTGTATCAAAAGGATATAAAGTGGCTATATGTGAGCAACTAGAAGATCCTAAAACAACAAAAGGTATAGTAAAAAGAGGAGTAATAAAAGTTATAACTCCGGGAACAATAGTAGAATCAAATATGCTAGAAGAGAGAAAAAATAACTACATAATGAGTATATGTAAAGTTGGTTTATATTTTGGAATCGCTGTAAGTGACATATCAACAGGAGAATTTTATTCAACTGAAATAAAAGAAAATAATAATTTTTCATTACTAATGGATGAAATTTCAAGATATTCACCAGCAGAAATAGTTGTAAATAAAATGATGAATTCTTCAAGCGAGGAATTGTTAAAAATAAAAACAAGATTTCCATCAGTTTATATAACAACATGTGCTGAAAGCTATTTTAGTGAAGATATATCAAAGGCTATTCAGGATTTTAGACTAGTAGATAGTAAAGGAAATGATTTAGAATCAGTAGATGATAAATTACTTGCAATTGCAAGTATAAATGCTTTAAAAGAATATATTTCTAGTACCCAAATGACAGATTTAAGCCATATAAATAAAGTTGTAATCTATTCAGTTTCAAAATATATGTCTCTTGATATAAATGCAAGAAGAAACCTGGAAATAACAGAAAAATTAAGAGATAGAAGTAAAAAAGGAACACTTTTATGGGTTCTTGATAAAACATCAACATCAATGGGAGGAAGACTTTTAAGACGTTGGCTAAATGATCCTTTAATAGATGAAACGGAAATAAATAAAAGACTCGGAGCTGTTGAGGAATTAAAAAATGACATAATGCTAAGAGGAGAAATAATAGAAAACTTAAAAAAAGTATATGACATAGAAAGATTAGCTGGAAAAATGGCTTATGGAAACGGAACCCCAAGAGACATGATAACACTAAAAAATTCTTTATCTAGACTTCCAGACATAAAAGCCGTGCTACAAAATGTAGAATCAGAAGCTTTAAAAGAAATATATCAAAACATTGATGAATTACAAGACATGTTCAATCTTATTGAGAAATCAATAGTTGATGAGCCACCTATGACAACAAAAGATGGCGGATATATAAAACTTGGATACAATGAGGATATAGATGTTTTAAAACATGCTTCAACAGATGGAAAATCTTGGCTTATGAAATTAGAAGCAGATGAAAAAGAAAAAACAGGCATAAAATCGCTAAAAATAGGATTTAACAAAGTTTTTGGATATTACATAGAAGTTACAAACCTATATAAAAATATGGTTCCAGATACATATATTAGAAAACAAACTCTAACAAATGGAGAAAGATATATAACAGAAGAATTAAAAAACATGGAAAATCAAATACTTGGTGCAGAAGAAAGAGTTATTAAGCTAGAACTTGAAGCTTTTAGACAAATAAGAGAAGAAATTGCAAAAAATGTAAAAAGAATGCAAAAAACAGCAGAAGCAATATCAAGCTTAGATGTTCTTACATCTTTTGCACAAGTAGCAGAAGAGATGAATTATTGTAAACCAACATTAAACAAAGACGGAATATTAAACATAAAAGAGGGAAGACACCCTGTAATTGAAAAAATGTTATCATCAGGAGAATTTGTAGCAAATGATACATATTTAGATACAGAGGAAAATCGTTTGGCAATAATTACAGGTCCTAATATGGCTGGAAAATCAACATATATGAGACAGGTTGCTTTAATTACTTTGATGGCACAAGTTGGAAGTTTTGTTCCAGCAACAGAAGCTACAATAGGTGTAGTAGATAAAATCTTTACAAGAGTAGGTGCATCTGATGATTTAAGTATGGGGCAAAGCACATTTATGGTAGAAATGATGGAAGTTGCAAGTATTTTAAAAGAGGCAACTAAAAACAGTTTAGTAATATTAGATGA
>CAKPCG010000050.1 GCA_934141475.1 uncultured Clostridia bacterium | reverse complement strand
TATAACTAGAAATTCGTATTACATTAATGGTTATTGTAAGACTAAAGGAAATTTAGTATAATATAGGTGTAAATGCTTCTTGGGAAAGTGAGGATATTATGGAATTTAACGGTAAACATCTTTCTTTAGAAGATAGAAAAACTATTGAAAACAACATAAACAAAGGATTAAGAAAATTTGAAACAGCCAAAGAACTTAATAAGGCTTAATCAACAATTGGTAAAGAAATTCGAAAAAATAGAAAACGTAGATACTCTAAAATTGATGATTCTCCTTTTATGTGTAATCATTTTAAAGAATGTAAAATTTTTACTTCTAAATGCAAAGATTTTGAAGAAATTCCTTGTTTGAGAAGAGACAGATTTATAGGAGCTTGTAACAATTGCCCTGAAATAAAAAAGTGCAAAAAAGCTAAATACTTTTACTATGCAAATGTTGCTCAGCAAAATTATGAATACACATTAAAAGACTCTCGAGAAGGCGTTAATTTAAACACTAGAGAACTTTTTGAACTAGCTCATATCATTTGTCCACTAATAAAACAAGGACAATCTATCTACACCATTTTAGAAAATCATCCAGAAATAACTCAATGTCATACATTGAAATGGGGCTATTCAAAGATGATGTAATAACTTTTGAACAATTAGGAATCGATAAACTTTTTGTTGATGAAGCACATCGGATTTAAGAATTTATTTTTATATACTAAAATGAGAAATGTTGGAGGAATAGCACAAACAGAGGCTCAAAAGTCATCTGACATTTATATGAAATGCAGATATTTAGATGAAATTACAGGTGGAAAAGGAATTGTTTTTGCAACTGGTACACCTGTATCAAATAGTATGGTTGAATTATATACAATGCAACGATATTTGCAATTTAATGAATTAGAGAAAATGGGATTAGAATTCTTTGATTCGTGGGCAAGTACATTTGGAGAAACAGTAACTGCTATTGAACTTTCTCCAGAAGGAACAGGATATAGAAATAAAACAAGATTTGCCAAATTTCATAATTTACCAGAATTAATGAGTCTATTTAAAGAAATAGCAGACATTCAAACATCAGATACATTAAATTTGCCTGTTCCAAAAGCCATTTTTAATAACATAGTTACTAAACCAAGTGAAATGCAAAAGAAAATGGTTGAAGATTTAGGTAATAGAGCTGAAAAAATTAGAAATGGAATGATAGATGCAAAAAATAGTAATTTGCTTTATGTGTCTTTTCCACTATCGTGTGCTCTTGCCATAAAACTACATAAGAATTTCTAAAATTTCTTCACTATATATTTGTCATTTAATTTAAGGCCTATATTTCAAACTTTTCTTATAATCCATCAATATAAAACATTATCATCTAACTTTTTCTTTGACATTTAAAATATATTGACTTTAATTTAATAATGTGATATTTTAGAAATTGGAGGTAATAATTATGGAATTAAAAGGATCAAAAACAGAACAAAATTTAATGACAGCTTTTGCTGGAGAATCTCAGGCAAGAAATAAATATACATATTTTGCTAGTAAAGCCAAAAAAGAAGGATATGAACAAATTGCTGCAATTTTTCAAGAAACAGCTGATAATGAAAAAGAACATGCAAAAATGTGGTTTAAATTATTAAATGGTGGAGAAATTGGAACAACAGCTGAGAATTTAAAATCTGCTGCAGATGGAGAAAATTATGAATGGACAGATATGTATGCTGAATTTGCAAAAATAGCTAAAGAAGAAGGATTTGACCATATTGCATACTTATTTGAAGAAGTTGGTAAAATTGAAAAAGAACATGAAGAAAGATACTTAAAATTATTAGAAAATGTAAAAGGTGAAAAAGTATTTGAAGCAGGAGAAGTTAAAATATGGAAATGTAGAAATTGTGGACATATTGTTGTTGGAACAAAAGCTCCAGAAGTTTGCCCAGTTTGTGAACATCCAAAAGCATATTTTGAAATTAAAGCTGAAAATTATTAAAATATAGAAAAACTAGTTGTTTAGACTAGTTTTCTGTTTTATTTGTGAAATTTTAAAGAATAATAAACCAAAAACTAATGAAAGTTATAAATATCAAATTGAAAGTGAATACTTGATTTTATGAACTTTGCTTATCTAAAAAAAAATATAGTAAAAATAGTTGCGGAGTACCGGCTCTTATGATATTATAATAAATATAAATTAATATGGAGGAAAATTATGAAAAAAGAATTAGTAATAAAAAAATGTTCTAAATGTCAAATGTTAGTTGAAGTTATAAAAGATTGTACTAGTGATAATTGTGGTATTAAATGTTGCGGTGAAGAAATGATAGATTTAGCTCCAAATAGTGTAGACGCATCTTTTGAAAAACATGTACCAAATTATGAAGTTATAGATAATCATATAATTGTAAAGATTAATCATGTTATGGAGAAAGAACATTTTATAGAATGGATTGCAATGTTATCGAATAATAAAATTATAAAAAAATTTTTATTACCAAATGAAGATGCTAGTGTAATATTTCCATATGTTAAAGGAAGTAAAATTTATTCTTTTTGCAATAAACATGGACTTTGGTCAAAAGAAGTTGAATAAATATAGATAAATTAAGCTTTTGGTGTGAGATTTGTTACATAGAAAGGATTGTGATAAAAATGAAAGATATTATCATTTCTGATGATATAATATATATTGGAGCAGATGATAAAGATATTGAATTATTTGAGAATCAATATAATGTTCCAAATGGAGTAGCATATAATTCATACATAATAATTGATAAAAAAATTGCAATAATGGATACAATTGATAAAAGAAGAACAAATCAATGGCTTGAAAATCTAGATAAAGCATTAAATGGCAGAAAACCTGATTATTTAGTTATTTCACATCTGGAACCAGACCATGCTTACAATATAATTACTTTAATAAAAAAATATCCAGATATAAAGTTAGTTGGAAATTCAAAAACTTTTGCCTTTTTACCTCAATTTTTTGATATCCAAAATTTAGACTCAAAAAAAATTGAAGTAAAAGAAGGAGAAATTTTAGACTTAGGAAACCATAAATTAAAATTCATTATGGCACCAATGGTACATTGGCCAGAGGTAATGATAACATATGAAGAAAAAGAAAAAATATTATTTTCAGCAGATGGATTCGGTAAATTTGGAACATTAGATACCGAAGAAGAATGGGATTGCGAAGCCAGAAGATATTATTTTAATATAATTGGAAAATATGGTTTACAAGTACAAACATTATTAAAAAAAGTTATGAATTTAGATATAGAAAAGATCTGTCCTTTACATGGACCAATGTTAAATGAAAACTTGGTGCGTTATATCGAAAAATATAATATTTGGAGTAGCTATAAGACAGAAAGTGAAGGAGTGTATATAGCTTGTGCATCAATTCATGGAAATACATATAGTGCTTGTGAAAAGTTAAAGGAGATCTTAGAAGAAAAAGGCATAAGCAAAGTGGTTTTATCGGATTTATCAAAAGAAGATTGGTCAGAAGCAATAGAAAATGCATTTAGATATGGGAAAATTGTATTTGCTTCTTCAACATATAATATGGAAATATTTACTCCAATGAGAAACCTATTATTGAATTTAAAAGAAAAAAATTATCAAAATAAGATTGTTGGATTGATTGAAAATGGAACTTGGGCACCAAATTCTGCTAAATGTATGAAAGATATATTGGACACAATGAAAAATATAGATATAATAGAACCAGTAGTTACAATTAAATCCAAACTTTCAGAAGAAAATTGTTTGCAATTATATAAAATGGCAGACGATTTAATAAAAAAATAAAAAGGAGGTATGCACTATGAAATACAAATGTACAGCCTGTGGATATATTTATGATGATAATGTAGAAGCAGTAAAATTTGAAGACTTACCAGCTGATTGGGTATGTCCTCTATGTGGTCTTGGAAAAGAATTTTTTGAAAAAATAGAAGAATAAAAATAATTTAAGAGTTTAATTTAATAATGAATTAAGCTCTTTTTATAATAAAATTAGTTAAAACTTATAATGACTTAAATTTTAGTAATAAATTACAATAAGTAGGGCAAGTGATTAAGTTGAAAATTACTTGTCCTTTGTGTTATAATCAAAATGCAAGATAGTAATTTATAGTTTTGACTGAAATTTTTTTGCAACTTTAAAATCACTAGAATCAATAAAACTTACTTTTAAGTA
>CAKPCG010000049.1 GCA_934141475.1 uncultured Clostridia bacterium | reverse complement strand
GTAATATCAAGAGAAACAGCAAGAGGAACAAAATATGAAGATATAAACAAAGTAATAATGATAAATATATTAGGATATAACTTACTAGAATTTGACGAATATATATCTGAAACAGTAGTGGTTCTTGATAAACACAGAGAATACGAAGTACTAAAAGGAATAAAGTGGTACTTTATAGAACTACCAAAATTTAGAAAAAGAAATCCAAACATGAATGAGAAAATAGACCAATGGCTAGCTTTTTTAGATGATAGTAACAAGGAGGCGATAGAAATGGCTGAGAAGAAAAACAAAACATTAAAAAAAGCAAGAGAAGAAATGGAATATTTAACAGGAGATGAGGCAGTAAGAAGATTGGCTGAATTGAGGGAAAAATGGGAAATGGATTATGTTTCAGGAATGAGTTTAGCAGAAGAGAGAGGAAAAAAAGAAGAAAAAAGAAAAATAGCAAAAAAATTATTAGAAAAAGGTATAACTGTAAGTGAAATACAAGAGATTACAGGACTGGAAATAGAAGAAATTAAAAATCTTAAAAACAAATAAAAAATATCAAAGGGGGCTACTTTTATAATCCCCTTTCCAAAATCAATATATTAAATTTTAAAAAATTAAATTCAAAAAAGTTAAAATCAAATTATTATCAAAAATCATTGCAATGAAAACGAATAAAATGCTATAATAAAGGAGGAAATTTATTGAATCAAGAAAACGGAGTAAAAAGATACAACCTAAAAAATGAAATATTAAAAAAAGCTATGGCTATATTCACGCAGAAATAGAAGATAAATTCAAATTTATAGAGGAGAACAAAGGAATTTATGATATTAAGAGATTAAGCAAAGCATTGAAAATAAGTCGATCAGAATATTATTATCATAAAAATCATAGAACAAATGTATAAAAAGAAGATAATAAAAGTCTGGATGTTGATATCTTAAGAATATACAATGAAAGTAAGAAAAGATATGGTTCACCAAAAATCCAGAAAATACTTGAAAGAGCTAAGATTAAGGCATTCATATAGTAAAAAAGGTTATCCTTATGACAATACATGTATGGAAAGCTTCAATGTCATATTAAAAAAAGAAAAAGTAAATTTAAAAGAGTATAAAACATTTGAGAAAGCAAAAATGGCATTATTTGAATTTATTGAAGGATGGTATAACAGAAAAAGGATACATTCAGGAATAGGATATCAAATACCTTATGATATAGAAAAAATGTCAGCGTAAAAATTCCACGCTTTTGTGTCCAAAAACTTGACATAGATCCAAAGAAAAAGAGGCTAAAGACGTTGCTTTAGCAATTGAATTGTTTAGTAATGGTAGTTTAAATACATTTGCAAAACAGACCAATGTAAATATAAATAATAGGTTGGTTTGTTATAATATATTAGAATTAAAAAAAAGTTACAACCCATCGCAATGCTTGTTATACTTGATAGTATATTTAACAGAATAACGGCTAATTGTCAAAAAAGGAAAATCAACTTATATTTATATTGATGAAATATATTTGTTATTTCAATATGAATATTCGGCAAATTTCCTTTTCACTTTGTGGAAACGAGTGCGAAAGTATGGTGCGTGTTGTACAGGAGTCACTCAAAATGTGGAAGATTTACTACGAAATGATTTAGCAAGAACAATGTTAGCTAATAGTGAATTAATAATCAGGTTAAATCAAGCAGGTACAGATAGATTGAAATTGACTAAACTACTAAATATATCAGACCAACAATTAAGTTTTATAACAAATGTTGAGGCTGGAAGAGGATTGTTAAAAATAGAAAATGCACTTATACCATTTATAAATAATTTCCCTAAAAATACAGAATTATATAAACTAATGACTACAAAATTAAATGAAATAATTTGACGAAAAATATAGACTTTTTTAAAAATTAATGTAGAATAGTTGGCATAGAGAGTAAGTTAAGCAGTGTAGTTGCCCTACCTTGATTACTTATCAAGAGTTAGGGGGTGAGGCTATGTTAGAGATTTTAGCGTTCCTATTTATAGGGTTAGTAATATCAGTGATAACAAATTTAGCCTTGCTATGTATCATATACATACAATGGGTTAATAGTCAAATAAAATAAAGACTACACATTGCTTAAATTGAACTTACAGAGCAATGTGTAGTTAAACAAATACTATATTTGGGCAACTACATTTCTGTAATCGCTTACTTTCTATACCTATTATACACCAAATAAAATAAAAAAGTCAACAAGTAAAAAATAAATTTTTGAGCTATGCAAATTCTTGTATAGTGTTTTTTTTTATTTTAAAGGAGTGAAAAAATTGAAAAAATATTTTAGCAAAGTAGTAATTATTATATGTATAACATGTTTATTTTTATCTACAATGTATATAATGCGAAATTTTTTTAAAGATAAAGAACAAAATCAAATATTCGCAATTAGGAACAACGTATATATCAGAATATTGCAATATTAAATCAAGTGACAATATTATTCTTTATGGACATCATGTCAATAATTATCAAATGTTTGGAGAATTAGAAAAATATAAAAATAAAGATTTTTATGAAACAAACAAAAAAGTAGAGTATAGGAATAAACTTATAACACTATCTACTTGCGAATATTCAAACAAAAATGGAAGATTAGTTATTGTGGCAAAAAAAATTACAGAAGAGGAGGAAAAACAAAATGACAAAGATTAAGAAAAAAGATAAACAAAAGGAAATCAGTATAAAAAAGTTTGATAGAATGGCAATAATGAAAAGTAAGATAAAGAACAATATTAACGAATTAAATAATAAAACAAAAGAAAAGTATTAAGATGATGATGAAAACGCAGAAGAATATGCAGAAAATAAGATAAGCAAAATATCAAAAGAAACTATATCCAATAGTTATAAATTAAATAAAATAGGAAAGGAAAATTTTAATAAAACAAAGGAAAATATTATAAAAACAAAATTGAAATTAAAAGATATACGAAACAGTATAAAAGAAAAAAGACCAAAAGAAAAGATGAACAAAGATAGAATAAAAAAATATCCTAATAGAATAAAGAAAACAACGGCTAAGTTAAAGCAGTTTGATGAAATCAAGCCAATCAGTAATCATATTACTAGAAATATAACAGGAAAAAAACAAAGAATAAGAAATGTAATAAAAACAACAGAAAAGACAATAAATAAAACAATTAAATTTACAAAAAAAACTATAAAATCAATAATAAATGCGACTAGGTTATTAATATCGGCAATAATTGCAGGTGGCTGGATTGCTATTATAATAATTATTGTGATATGTTTAATAGGAATAATGTGTACATCAATATTTGGAATTTTCTTTTCTAATGAAAAGGATGTTGGAACAAAGACAATGTCAAGTGTTATAAAAGAAATAAACGAGGAATACATAAATAAAATTGTTGAAATTCAAAAAAATAATGAATATGACGAATATGAAATAAACTCATCAAAAGCAGAATGGAAAGATATTATTTCAATTTATGTTGATATCGAAAGCAATGGAAAGGAACAAGCAGATGTAATTACAATAGATGAAAATAAATCAAACCAGCTGAAGGAAATATTCTGGAGAATGAATATTTTAGAACATAGAATTGAAGAAAGAGAAGAAGAGATAGAAACAACAGATGAAAACGGAGAGATTAAAATAGAAAAAAGAAATGTACGAAAATTGTATATTGATGTAACAAGTAAAACATTGGAAGAAATGATGGAAATATACGGCTTAAATAATAAGCAAAGAGAACAAATAGCAGTGTTACAAAATAGTGAATATGATTCAGCTTGGTTGTATCTACTTGCAGGTTCGTCAGCAGGAGATATAATTTTTTTTGATTGGGCAGATAGTAATGATGGTAAAGCAGACCATGTGGGTATTGTTGAAAAGGTGGAAAATGATACTGTGTATACTATTGAGGGCAATACGAGAGGAGATATGAGCAAGGAAAATCAGTATAAGATTAATAGTAATGTTATTTTGGGGTATGGTACTCCAGAATATAATAAAAAATAAATTGGTGGTTTTGTTACTTTTTGAATTTTTTATGTTATAATTGTATAAACAAATGACAAATTATAGTTAGTGGTTTGCTTGAAAAATAGTAATTTGGAGGTTAGGCAAATAATGAAAAAAATAAATTGTATATTGATAATAGTTGCAGTATTAGGAATTGTATTTGCATTTTCTCTTTTTAGTAAGGGATGTTACTAAAATTATATTAGGTCAATGGTGGCACTCAGGAGAATTAACCATATATCATTCTTTAGGAAAGACAGAAACATTATATATTACAGAGGGAATGTTTAATTTAGGAGAATTAGAAAAATATATTAGAGAGAATGGATATAATTTAGACAATATAGGTTTTATTTCAATAGGAGTTTCTAGCATAATTCTAATATATTTACTTATTTATATGTATGTAAATAAAAATAAATCATAACAAGAAATTACAATTTATAAATTAGTTAAAAGCTATGATATAACAGTGTTTAATAGATATGTTAAAATGCATTGCTTGTA
>CAKPCG010000048.1 GCA_934141475.1 uncultured Clostridia bacterium | reverse complement strand
AGCTGACCAATACTAATAAATCGAGGGCTTAACCACAAAACGTTAAGTAAGAAAAAGTAATCGGAACGAGAAATCCTAAAACAATTCATCTATGTATTTTTGAGTGTGCTTTATGTATACAATAATTTTCTAGTGATGATGACATTTGGGGTAATACCTGTTCCCATTCCGAACACAGAAGTCAAGCCTAAATGTGCCGAAAATACTTGTGGGTTACCCTGCTGGGAAGATAGGTTGTCGCTAGATTTTTTTTATTTTTTTGAATATTATAAAAAATATAATAATATTAATAAAAGTATCTAAAAGTAAAATAAAATTTATTTTATTTTTAAATGTTTTTATTAAGGAGGAAGAATAAAATATGAAAAAATTTGATTTATTAAATTCTATTAAAGAAAAGTTTTCTAACTATAAGACTTATTATGAAATACTAGGTATAAAACCAGAAGAAGCAACTGACGAAAAAGTAAAAAATATATATGAAGAAAAATTAAAACAGCTAGAAATTATGTTTAAAGATTATAACAATGAAGCTATTAAAGAAGTAGAAGAACTGATTAAGACATCATTAGACAATGCATATACAGCATTGAAAAGTGAAAATTCTAGAAGAAATTATGACGAATTATTAAAAAAGATTCAAGCATCACCAAAAGGTGATGATCAATCAGAATTATAATTGAGGTGAAAATTATGTCAAAAATAAAATGGAAGCCAGGTACTTTTTTGTACCCAATACCAGCTGTAATGGTAAGCTGTGGAACAATGGAAAAATCCAATATTATAACTGTTGCATGGACAGGAATTATAAATACAGATCCAGCAATGGTATATATATCAGTTAGACCAACAAGATATTCATATAATATAATTAAAGAACAAGGCGAATTTGTAATAAATTTGACAACTGAAGATTTGGCAAGAACAACAGATTGGTGTGGAGTAAAAACAGGAGCTAAAGTAAATAAATTTAAGGAAATGAATCTACATAAAGAAAAAGCAAATATTGTAAAATGTCCTATGATAAAAGAAAGTCCAGTATCAGTAGAATGTAAAGTAAAGGAAATAAAAGAATTAGGAAGTCATACAATGTTTATTGCAGAAGTAGTTGCTATAAATGCGGATGATAAATATATAGATGATAAGGGAGCTTTTGATATTTCAAAGTGTAATCTAATTTCCTATGCAAATGGAGGATATTATTCTATGGGCAAGAAAGTTGGTAAATTTGGTTTTTCAGTAAAGAAAAAGAAAAAATAAAATTTGAATAAAAAAATCATGCAAATGCATTGACATAAACGGAAAAAAGTGGTAAAATATTTTAGCGTATGTATATTACGGACATACGATCACATCGTTTAAAAATAAAAAAAAGTATGGTAATTCGGAGGTGTATCGAAATGGCAGCAAAAGGACCAAGAGAAAATATAACATTAGAATGTACAGAATGTAAAAGAAGAAATTATATGACTTCAAAAAACAAAAGAAATAATACTGATAGATTAGAATTAGTTAAATATTGTAAATTCTGTAAAAAACGTACAACACATAAAGAAACAAAATAAAAATATCATAAAAGCTATTTTAGGGAGGATACAAAATGGCTAAAAAAGAAGTAAAAAATAGTAAAGACAAGACAAGCTTTATGAAAAGCTTTAAGGCTGAACTAAAAAAAGTAAATTGGCCAACACCAAAGCAATTATTTAACAATACAGTAGCTGTACTAGCAATAGTAATTATTACAGCTATAATAGTATTTGCATTAGATTTTACATTTAAAGCTATGAATGAACATGGAATAAATAAAATAAAACAAGTAGTTAGTAATACAACTAACAGCGTAGACAATGAAGTAGTAGAAGAAAATGTAGAAAATAACGAAGCAAGTAATAATGAAATAGAAAATACAGAAAATGTAGAATAATTGTTAAATTGTTAAAAAATAATATCAAGGGAGGCTTAAAAAATGTCTCAAAAAGATTACGATATGAATCCAAGATGGTATGTTGTACATACATATTCAGGGTATGAAAATAAAGTAAAAACAGACTTAGAAAAAACAATAAAAAATAGAGAACTTGAAGACTATTTCTTTGACATTATTGTTCCAATGGAAGAACAAATAGAAATCAAAGATGGAAAAAGAAAAACAAATTTAAAAAAAGTTTTTCCTGGTTATGTTCTAGTAAAAATGATAGTGACTGAAGAAACATGGTACATAGTAAGAAACACAAGAGGTGTAACAGGTTTTGTAGGTTCAGGAACAGATCCTATTCCATTAACAGATGAAGAAATTAGAAATATGGGATTTGATGTATCTGAATTAAACGTTGATTATGAACTAAATGAACAAGTTGAAGTTATGAATGGACCATTTGAAGGTTTTGTAGGGACAGTTCAAGAAATAAATAAAGAGAAAAACAAAGTAAAAGTTTTAGTATCAATGTTTGGAAGAGAAACTCCAGTAGAACTTGAGTTCTCACAAGTAAAAAAAGTTCAATAATATGAAAATTTAGAGGAGGTGCCAATAAAATGGCAGAAAAAGAAATTTCAAATATAATTAAATTACAAATAGAAGCAGGAAAGGCAACACCAGCTCCACCAGTAGGACCTGCATTAGGATCAAGTGGTGTTAACATTATGCAATTCGTAAAAGAATTTAATGATAGAACAGCAAATCAACCTGGAATGATAATACCAGTTGTTATAACAGTTTATAAAGACAAATCTTTTGAATTTATAACAAAAGTTCCACCAGTTGCAGTTTTAATAAAAAAATCAATAAAAATTGAAAAAGGTTCAGGAAAACCAAATAAAGATAAAGTTGCTAAAATAACTAAAGAACAAGTTAAAGCAATTGCTGAACAAAAAATGCCAGACTTAAATGCTGCATCATTAGAAACAGCTATGAGTATGGTTGAAGGAACAGCTAGATCTATGGGTGTAGTAGTTGTTGATTAATTCAAATAAAATATAAATTTATTTGTTTAATATAAAAAATAATTGGGAGAGTAAAACTCGTTAGAACCAAAGGAGGTAAAAAATGAAAAAATTAGCAAAAAGATATGCTGAAAGTTCAAAATTAGTGGACAAAAACAAAGAATATGAAATCAAAGAAGCTTTAGATTTAATTGAAAAAATGCCAAAAGCTAAATTTGATGAAACAGTTGAATTACATGTAAAATTAGGTGTAGATTCAAAACATGCTGACCAACAAGTTAGAGGTACAGTAGTACTTCCAAATGGTACAGGTAAAACACAAAAAGTATTAGTATTTGCAAAAGGACCAAAAGCTGAAGAAGCTGAAAAAGCAGGAGCAGACTTTGTTGGAGCAGAAGAATTAATACCAAAAATACAAAATGAAAACTGGTTTGATTATGATGTAATAGTTGCAACACCTGATATGATGGGAGTTGTAGGTAGATTAGGTAAAGTATTAGGACCAAAAGGATTAATGCCAAACCCAAAATCTGGAACAGTAACAATGGATGTTACAAAAGCAATAAATGAAATCAAATCTGGTAAAGTTGAATATAGATTAGATAAAACAAATATTATTCACTTAGGATTTGGAAAAGTATCTTTTGGAGCAGACAAATTAGCTGAAAACTATGAAACAATCATGAATGCTATAATAAAAGCAAAACCAGCAGCAGCTAAAGGTCAATACATAAAGAGTGTATCAGTAACAACAACAATGGGACCTGGAATTTTTATTAATCAAAAATAGAATAATTTAAGCCAGAGACAGTAGGCAAAATGTATAAGTCCTACCTAGGTTATAATGAATTAAGTGTAAATAAAAAACACTCTTTATAACCTTGGATGGATATAAAGAGTGTTTTTAATTTTTAAAAATATATACAAAAATTCTAGGAGGTGAAAATAAAAAATGGCAAGTGAAAAAATCTTAAATCAAAAGAAAGAAGAAGTAACAAAATTAGCAAACAAAATAAAAGAAGCTAAATTAGTACTTTTAACAGATTACAGAGGAATAAATGTTGAAGATGTAACAGGATTAAGAGCTGACTTAAGAAAATCTAATGCTGAATATACAGTTATAAAAAATAATATAACAAGAAGAGCATTAGCTGAAGCAGGAATCGAAGGTTTAGAAGATAAATTAGTAGGACCTACAGCAGTTATAATGAGCAGTGAAGATTATTTAGAACCATCTAAAACAATTTATGAATTCACAAAAAATAATGAATATTACAAAATTAAAGGTGGAGTTATAGACGGTAAAGTAATGACAGCTGAAGAAATAGTAACTTTAGCAAAATTACCATCAAAAGAAACATTACTATCTATGCTTGCTGGAGCATTACTTGCAAATATTCAAAAATTTGCAGTTGCAATTGATCAAGTAAGAATTCAAAAAGAAGAAGGTTCTGCAGAAGAAACAACAGCAGAAGCTTAAGTAAAATATAAATTATTAGAGTAGCGAACTTATATCGTAAATATAGTCAAAATATGACAAAATAAAATTAGGAGGATTAAAAAATGAGTAAAGAAGAAATGATTGAAGAAATCAAAAAAATGACAGTTGTAGAATTATCAGAATTAGTTAAAGCTATAGAAGAAGAATTTGGAGTATCTGCAGTAGCAGCTGCTGCACCAGCAGCTGGAGCAGTAGCAGGTGAAGCTGCTGCTGAAAAATCTTCATTCAACGTAGTATTAACAGAAGCAGGAGATCAAAAAATAAAAGTAATCAAAGTAGTTAGAGATGCTACAGGATTAGGATTAAAAGAAGCTAAAGACTTAGTAGATGGAGCACCAAAAACAGTTAAAGAAAATGTTTC
>CAKPCG010000047.1 GCA_934141475.1 uncultured Clostridia bacterium | reverse complement strand
AGGGCTCGAACCTATGACCCCCTGCTTGTAAGGCAGATGCTCTCCCAGCTGAGCTAAACGACCATGTCCTTTCGACAATGACTAGTATACAAGATTTAAAACAAAATGTCAATACTTTTAAAAATTTTTTTTCAAAAAAATTAAAAAACTTGATTTTAATGAAGAAATATACTATTATATAGAAAGAATTTACATATATTTTATATATTTTTATAAAATTCTATTAGTATTTAATAAAAATATATAATAGAATATATGTAGGAGGAACAAAAGAAAATGAAAAAAAATATATTAAAAAAAACAATTATTATACTTGCACTCATAATTTTAATAATAATATTAATTTTTTTAGCACAAAAAATATATAAAAAATTAGTACAAAAAAATAAATTTGAAAATAGTATGATATCATTTGCAGAAAAAAATAAGGAAACAATATTTTCAGTAAAAAAAATAATATTTTTTAGTAGTTGTGATTCCAAAAATAAAACAAGCTCTAGCTCAAATTTTACAATAGAAAATTTATATACATATACAGATATAGCCATATTTATTGACAACAATTCAGATGAAAATACAATGGAAAACACACTAAAAAATTTAAAAATATCAAATATAAAATTTTCAAAAGAACCATTACAGGGAAAACCAAATTTATATTATAAATCTGTTAAAAACTTTGCTAAAAGCAAAATTGATGAGGAAAACCTTATAAATCAAGAATTACAATTTGAGATAACCTCAAATGACGAAGCAGATTTTAGTAAACCAATATTATTTAATAATTGTGCAAACCCAATAACATTAAGCTATATCAATCAAAACATCAAAACAGATTATACAATGACAGACACACAAAATCCAATAACATATGATGGTAAACTTTTAAAAAGATGTGGAGTTTCAGTGCAAGCAATAGAAGCAACAATATCTTTTGACATAGAAATAGAAAATAATAAAAATCAAAAATTTAAAACAACAATATATTTTGATATACCATATGAAAATGAAGAAAAATCAATAAACGATGGTAATATAACAGTAAAAAAAGACACAAATTTTAATTTTTATAGGTATGAATAAAAATGTCCATTTAGGGACAGGTACCAAAAGGACAAAATGTCCATTTAAGAAACGTCCCTAAAAGGACAGAGAGGAATAAAAAATGAATAAAGAATTAACAATTGAAGATAAATTAAAAGAAAAATATCATAAATGTGAAGAGGTAACAAATTTTAAAGAAATGCTGAACAGATCAGCATCAATTTTTAGAACAAGAACAGCTTTTAAATTAAAAGATGACAAAGGGAATATTTATAACAAAACATATGAAGAACTAAAAAATGACGTAGCAGCTTTAGGGACAAGCTTAATTGAAAATGGACTTTTAAATAAAAGAATTGCAGTTATAGGAAAAAATTCATATAAATGGGCAATATCATATTTGGCAGCATCAATAGTAGGAGTGGTTGTGCCAATTGATAAAGAATTGCACTCAGATGATGTAATAAATTTTATGAATGTTTCTGAAAGTAAGTGCATTTTAGGAGATAACAAAAATTTAAAGAAAATAAATGAAAATATTGAAGAATTAGAAAATAAAGAAACATTATTCATTGATTTTGATAGCAAAATACAAGAAGGTAATTCGTTATCATTTGAAGTCCAAATGGAAAATGGAAAAACTTTGGTAGAAGAAGGAAACACAGAATTTGATAAAATAATAGTAAATCCTGACGAATTAAAAATATTATTATTTACATCAGGAACAACTGGAAATGCCAAAGGAGTATGTTTATCACAAAGAAATATCTGCTCAAATATCATGTCAATATATGGAATTGTAAAAGTAAAAAGAAGTGATTTATTTTTCTCAATTTTACCATTGCATCATACATATGAATGTACAATAGGATTTTTATTACCATTATATAGTGGTGCAAGTATTTGCCATTGTGATGGACTAAGATATATAACAAGCAATATGCTAGAATATCATCCATCAGTTATATTATGTGTGCCATTACTTTTAGAAAAAATGTATCAAAAGATAATGAAAAGTATACAAAAAACATTACCTAAAAAATACACAGAAAATCTAAAAGAAAATGAAAATATAATTGATAAGTTGCCATTCTATATTAAGGGAATAGTAAAAAGAAAAGTTAAAAACTCATTAGGAGGAAGACTAAGAGTATTTATAGTAGGGGCAGCAGCTGTAAATCCAGAAATAGCAGATACATTTGACAAATTAGGATTAAATTCATTACAAGGATATGGTTTAACAGAATGTGCACCATTAGTAGCAGGAAACACAGATTTTTATAAAAGAAATGATAGTGCAGGTCTGCCAATACCAAATGTTGAATATAAAATTGATAATCCTAATGATGAAGGAGTTGGAGAAATAATAGTAAAAGGACCTAATGTAATGCTTGGTTATTACAATATGCCAGAGGAAACAGAAAAAGTTTTAAAAGATGGCTGGTTCCACACAGGAGACTTAGGAAAAATTGATGAAAATGGATTTTTGTATATTACAGGAAGATGTAAAAGTGTTATAGTAACAAAAAACGGAAAAAATATATATCCAGAAGAAATTGAAGCATATTTAAATGATAGCCCATTAATTTCAGAAGCACTAGTATTAGGAGTTCAAAAAGAAAATGATGATGAAACATATGTAAATGCACAAATTTTCCCTAATATGGAAGCTATAAAAGAATACTTAAAAGGAACAGTTCCAACAAAAGAGGAAGTTAAGAAAATTATGGCTGATGTAGTTTCTGGTGTTAATAGTAAAATACCTAATTATAAACATATTAAGAATTTTGCTGTTAGGGATAAAGAATTTGAAAAAACAACTACACAAAAAATAAAAAGATATGGAGATAATATGAAAAAATAAAAAATGAGGGATTATGGGGCCACCACATAAAATCCCTCAAATTTTTTAGGGATTTGGAGTCCTGGCCCCCAAATCCCTTTTTTTAATATGTCTTATAAAGGATTAGCAACATCCTCTATTTCCACCGCAACAGCAGCATATTATTAATATTAAAAGAATTATACAGCAGCAGTCATCACCAAATCCGAAACCACCACAACCTCTGTTTTCTGGCATAGTCTAGACCCCCTTTCCAAGTAAAAACTGTTTTCTTTTTGTGTTTTTTCTTGTTTCCTTTGTATATTACATATTATGAAAAAATATAAAATTGGTTACAAAAATAAAAATAATATTTTACGGTAAAAAATAAAAGATATAAAACTAAGAAAAACTATTGAAAATAAACTTTCTGTTGTATATAATTAACAAAAACGAAAGAAGGTATATATATGTCTAGTATCAAGTTAAATTTAAAAAACTCAGGAATTTCACAAAAGTCAATAATGGAATATAAAGAACAGGTAGAAAATATACATAAAGAACTTCACAAAAGAACGAATGACGAAAAAGACTTTGTAGGATGGCTAGAATTACCAACAAACTATAATAAAAAAGAATTTACAAAAATTAAAAAAGATGCAAAAAAAATAAAAAAAGAATCAGATATATTAATAGTAATAGGCATAGGAGGATCATATTTAGGAGCAAGAGCAGTAATAGAATCATTAACAAGTTCATTTAATAATATGCTTACAGAAAATCAAAGAAAATATCCACAAATATTATATGTAGGAAATAACCTAAGTCCTAACTATATAAATGAACTAATTGAATATATTGGAGACAAAGACTTTTCTGTAAATGTTATATCAAAATCAGGAACAACAACAGAACCAGCAATAGCATTTAGAATATTTAGAGAAATATTAGAAAATAAATATGGAATTGATGAAGCTAGAAGCAGAATATATGTAACAACAGACAAAGAAAGAGGAGCATTAAAAACATTAGCAGATAATGAAGGGTATGAGCAGTTTGTTATTCCAGATAATGTAGGAGGAAGATATTCTGTATTAACAGCGGTAGGTCTATTGCCAATTGCAACAGCTGGAATTGATATAGACAAATTAATGCAAGGAGCACAAAATGCACAAGAAAGATATAATGATTCAAATTTAAAATATAATGAATGTTATCAATATGCAGTAGTAAGAAATATTTTATATAAGCTATATAAAAACACAGAAATATTAGTAAACTATGAGCCTAAAATGCATTATTTTACAGAATGGTGGAAACAACTTTATGGTGAAAGCGAAGGAAAAGATCAAAAAGGAATATTCCCAGCAGGAGTTGATTTTACAACAGACTTACATTCAATGGGACAATACATACAAGAAGGAAGAAGAAATTTATTTGAAACAGTAATATCAATAGAAAAACCAAAATCAGATATAACAATAAATAAAGATGAAGATAATTTAGATGGACTAAACTATTTGTCAGGAAAAACTCTAGACTATGTAAATAAAAAAGCAATGGAAGGAACAATAAAAGCACATGTTTCAGGAGATGTTCCTAATATATTAATAAACATAGAAAAACTAGATGAAGAACATATTGGAGAATTAATATATTTTTTTGAAAAGGCTTGTGCTATGTCTGGAATGATACTTGGAGTAAATCCATTTAACCAACCAGGAGTAGAAGAATATAAAAAGAATATGTTTAAATTATTAAAAAAACCAGGATATTAAAAAAATGAGGGATTAAGGGGCCACCACATAAAATCCCTCTTTTAGAATGGAGTAGTAAGATGATATTTAAAGAACAATTTACAATGCAATTAAAAGATATAGGAAAAGAAAATTACATAAAAAATAGAGCAATACTAGAAATATTTGAAAACATAGGAACACATCATTCTGATTTAGCAGGATATGGACCAAATGATATAATAAGAACAGGAGTATCATGGGTATTGTTAGATTGGAAAGTACAAGTTTTAAAAAGACCTAAATATGGACAAAAACTAAACGTTACAACATGGGGAAGAACGATGAAAAGAACTTATACATATAGAGATTTTGAAATGTATGATGAAGAAAACAATTTATGTGTTATAGGAACTTCCAAATGGGTATTAATAGATATCAAAACTGGGAGAATTTCAAAAATAACAGAAGAAATATATGAAAAGTACCAAATAGAAGAAAAAAATGTATTTAATATAGAAGAATTGGATAAACTAAAAGAACCAGAGGAATATAGTTCTGAAATGGAATATAAAGTTTGCAGAAGAGATATAGACTTAAATGGACATATGCATAATTTATATTATTTAGATTTAGCATATGAAGTATTGCCAGAGAAAGTATATAAACAAAGACCTTTTGATAATTTTAGAATTCAATATAAAAAAGAAGTAAAATTAGGTGATGTTGTTAAATGTAGATATACTTTTAAAGATGGAGAACATATTGTATCTATTTTTAATAGTGATGGAAGTAGAGTACATGCAATTATAGTTTTAAAATAAAATGTAAAAAATCGGGATTTGGTGTGGTGGCCCCTTAATCCCGAAAAAATTTTAAAAAAATGTTGAAAAATGGTAATTAGGTGTGCTATAATAGAAAACGGTTAAAAAAAGGGAGGAATAAAAATGAAACAATTAAGAAAAACAAAAATAGTTGGAACAATAGGACCAGCAAGTGAAAACAAATTAGAAGAATTATTTAATGCAGGTCTAAATGTAACAAGAGTTAACTATTCTCATGGAAGCTGGGATGAACAATCTGAAAAAACAGAAAACATAATCAAATTAAGAAAAGAATTAGACATACCAGTAGCATTATTATTAGATATGAAAGGTCCTGAAATAAGAACAGGAATGTTATACACAGGAAAAAATAAAAAAATCGAATTAAAAGATGGACAAAAATTCACATTATTCAATGAAGACATTGAAGGAAACGAAGAAGGAGTTTCTGTAACATACAAAGAACTATATAAAGACGTACAACCAGGTACAAAAATATTAATCGATGATGGAGCAATTGAATTAAAAGTTGATGAAATTGATGGAAAAGATATAGTTTGTACAGTAGTTCATGGAAATGGATTAGGAAGCAGAAAAACAATGAACTTACCTGGAACAGTAATTAGATTACCAGGTTTAGCAGAAAAAGATATAGCTGACTTAAAAACAGCTTGTGAACATGATTATGACTTTGTTGCAATTTCATTTGCAAGAAACTT
>CAKPCG010000046.1 GCA_934141475.1 uncultured Clostridia bacterium | reverse complement strand
TATATTTATCGATTTTATCTCGTTTTTTAGCTTTTGAATATCTGTATTATAATCATCATCCAATAAATCTTTATTATTATAAGTTACATTAATTATTCTATTTATATCATAATATTTAAAACTTTTCCATAAACTTACAAAATTTATATTTTTCTCAATTTTACATCAAACATTTGTTTTTGTCAATAGTAAAAAATAAATTCAAATTGTTCTCCCCCGCATACTGTCTACTTTGAAATCTACCTTCTGGTATATTATGAATTGTTATTGCCGATACCAAAAGTATGCTTTTTTTTAAAGAAACTGTATTTCTAAAATTTCCCCTAGCTTTCAATGCTTTATCTAAAAATTTATCTGATAAAAGTACAAACATTGCACCAATAGTAAAACCAATTGCAGGTAATATCCATGCTATGTACCCGAGTTCTGCAGATAAATCTATTGCTGGAGAAATTAAAGACCAAAAAGATGAAGCTATCATTACTCCTGCACTAAAACCTAGTATTGTGTTTAATATTTTTTTATTTACTTCTTTAAAAAAACATACAACTAATGAACCTAGTGCTGTTATTCCCCATGTAAATGTTGATGCTATGAGTGCCTGAACTACTGGATTTAAATTTTCAAACCAATTCAATTTCATTCACCTCATAATATATTTTATGTTTTCTTTTTTATCCTGTGAGTATTTTTTAGCAAAATATGCACAAATTATTAAATTTTTGTCTAATAATTTGTGCATATTTAATTTTTTAATTATTTCTATTTTCTTTTATTCTTTCTTTTGCTTCTTTTGCATTTTCCTTTGTATTACCTAAAAGTACATTTTCATTTTTAGTCATAATTGTATTCCAAACCTCTTCAAAAACCTCTTTTTGTGATTTAGTAATTAATGTAACTGTTGCTATAAGATATGATTTTCCGTTTTTTGTGGTAATTCTTATAGATTTAGATGTTTTTATGCCTCTTTGTCTTTGCTCATATGTATACATCCATATAATATCATCATATTTAATAACTACAAATTTACCATTAAAATTTATCAAATACTTTTCTGTTAAATATAAATGTGCTTTTTCATAATAAAAGGCATCTGGTTTATTCATTTGTTCTTCTAATTCACTTAAAGCTATATTATCCATTTTTTCTATAGCTTTTGTAAAAGACACATATCTTCTTATAGCAAATATTATTCCAATTCCTCCAATTATTAAAAATACTAAAAATAAGCATTTTATTAAAAAGGCATTTGTTGTTTCATCTGTTGTTGAATCTAAATAAATATTACCAAAATAAGAATAGAATTCATCATCTGTTGTTATTTTAGCATCCTCTTCTAATCCTTCATTATATATTTCTAGTATTATTTGTTTTACATCATCTGGCATTTTTGCTGTAACACCATCAATTTTTATTGAATTAGCTATATTGTCATTATTTTTTATATTTTCATAATATTCTTTATTCATATATGCCACATAGATATGATTTCCATCTGTTACAATATAATAGCTTTGGCTTGTGCTTTCGTTTGTTGCAACTTCATACGGCTCTTGATTTATATATAAATAAGCTCTTTTATCTTCATTGTCTTGACTATTTCTAATTTGAGTTTCAAAATCTGTCATTTTTGCATCTTCTATTTTTTTTATTTGCTTTTCACCAACTTTTAGAAAAAGAGCTATTATAAGCACTACAAAAAATATTGCTATATTTCTTATCATTGAATTTTCTTCTTTTTTTATATTTTCATTTTTTATTTTTTTCATAACCTATCCCCCGTTTTTTGAGCATTTTTCTTGCATCTACTATAAGCTATATATACTTATAAATTGAAATTTTATAACATTTAACATATTTTTACCTCACTTCTATTTCATCGGTAAAACATTTTCCATTTGTTCTTTTTAAAATTTCAATTTCATCATAATTGGATAATTCAAGTTTGTTTAATATTTTATCTATATCATGCCTATTTTTAGATGGTATTCTTGATGTAAATACTGAGAATAATTTTTCCATTGTTATTCTCCTTTTTTACTATATTATATAAAATTATATAACATTATATAATTTTATATCAAGTGTTAAAAAAATTTTTTCTCTAACTAAATCTATTTTTTCTTTTTATTTCAAAAAAAAGCAAAAATACCATAAAGATTTAGTAATTAATTTCTTTCTTCAAAAAGTAAATAAAAAGCAATAGAATTGTAAAAGTTTATTGCTTTAATTTTCAAATGATAAAAACCTCTAATTGTTGATATATCAGCAACTATAGAGGTTATATTATACTTATTTATCTGGCGGAGCAAGAGGGATTTGAACCCCCGCACCGATTTCTCGACCTGTCAGTTTTCGAAACTGATCTCTTCAGCCTCTTGAGTATTGCTCCATAAAAATCTTTTTTATCACATTGGAAACTTTTATTCCAATGTGATAAAATTAGTTATTAACCGAATGTCTAACCATCGGTGTGTCTTCTCTTATTCTTCTAAAGACATATCCTTTTTGTGTTCCAAAATCAATTATACTGGCTAATGCGTCTAAAGTTTTATTATTATGTGAAAAATCATGCATTAATACAACATTTTCTCTATGCTCCTTTATTTTTGATGTTACATTGTTATATATATCTTCCTTAGTTTTAGCATGACCAGCATCATCTGAATCAACATTCCAGTCAAAATATCTAAATCCTTCTTCTAATGCTCTTCCGCGTAACTTCAGTCATAACTCCGGGACAATATTTTTTACTTATAGTATTTGAGCTTCCACCTGGAAATCTTATTATATTGGGTCTTTGTCCTATTGTTTCATAAACCTGTTCTTGAATTTTTTTAAAATTATCTAAACAAGAGTCTGCAGATTGATATACTTCCGAATATGTGTGAGTATATCCATGTAGTGCAACTGTGTGTCCACTATTTGCTTCTCTTTTTACTAATTCTGCATTTTTTTCACTAAAATGAACAACAAAAAATGTTGCTTTTACATTTTTTGAATCTAGTACATCTAATATTTGTGGTGTTATATCAGAACTTGGACCATCATCAAATGTTAAATATATTACACCTGTTGCATTTTCCTCTTCTTCTTTTTCTTTTTGTCTTTCTTCTTCCTTCTTTTTGTTATCTAATTCAATTAACATAGCTTCTTCATTTTCTTTTGTTTCATTTGTTTGAACATTTTTAGCACTTTCGTCTTTTTTTGTGTTTTTTATTTTTACTACGGTAATTATTCCAATTAATAAAACTATTATTATTACTATTATGGCAATTAAAATATGCCTATATTTCTTTCTTCTGCTACTATAATTCATACTATATTTAAACATTTTTTACACCTGATTTTATATCTTTTTTATATTTTTAATATTTCTTTCGTAAGCTCGTTCATTATACCACCTTAAATTATATTTTGTCAAATTTTAAGTTTCGGTTTTTTACAGAAATAAATTATTAAAAAATAGAAAATTGGTAAATTTTGCTACTTGATAAAACCATAGATATACATTCGTTTTTTTGTTTAGTGTATTTTTATTTAAATCAACTTAATTATACTAAAACAATGGCGGTTTTTCTTTATTTTCACATAAATTTCATAATTCTGTGGATAACGTTTCGGAATATTCTCAAAAAAGACCGAAACTTAAATTGTCAAATAACTTGATATTAGTGTATTTTAGTGTTACAATATAAAAATCAAAAATTAATAAGGAGGTTTTTTATGGCATTTGACGGAATTGTAACTAAAGCAATCACTTTAGAACTAAAAAAAATTATTGGATATAAAATAGATAAAATATATCAACCAGATAAAAACACTATAACTTTAGGGTTATATGGTAATTTTACAAATCTTTCTTTACTTATTTGCATTTCTTCTAATAATTGTAGATTGCATTTAACAACTCACAATCAAAAAAATCCCTCTACAGCACCTAATTTTTGTATGCTTCTTAGAAAACACTTAATTGGTTTTAAAATAAAAAATATTTATACAGTAGATTTAGAAAGAATTGTTTTTATCGATTTCGAAAACAATGAAAATCCAAATAAACCTATTCAAAAAAAATTAGTTATTGAACTTATGGGAAAACATAGTAATATAATTTTGCAAGATAAAAACAATATAATAATAGATAGTTTAAGACATACCTCAACACTTGAAAACTCCAATCGTGACATCTACCCTACTGCAAGATATATTTTTCCTTTATCTAATAAATATAGTTTTATAGATTTAAAGGATTTTAATGATTTTTATTTAAAAATTGAGCCAAAAATAACAAACTTATTAGTAGAACAGTCATCTACAATAGATTCATTAGATATAAATGAATTTCAAATTGATAAAATTATATCTAATACTTTTAATGGAATTAGTTTAAGTTTTATTAAAGGTATTTTAATAGATTACAATATTAAAAAACTTACTTTAGATAATTTAAAACAAATATATAATATTATTAAAGATACTATATCTTATAAGAATTTAAAAATATCATTTTTTAATAATTCAAAAGACTATTATATATGCAAAAATACTGAATTAAATCCTTCTTCATTTTATTTAAATTATTCTATTGATGACTTTTATTTTGAAAAAGAATCTGCAGAATTATTTAAAAATTATAGAAATAGTATCTTACACTTAATTTTAGCTACTTTAAAAAAATATGAAAAAAGATTAGAAAATATTGATTCTAAGCTTTTAGAATGTAACAATATGGACAAATATAGAATTTATGGAGAATTAATCACATCAAATCTATATAAAATCCCTCAAAAAAAAGTTAGTTTTGTAACACTTGAAAATTACTACAACAATAATGAACAAGTTACAATCCCCTTAGATATTAAATATTTACCATCTTATAATGCAAAAAAATATTTCAAAAAATATTCAAAATTAAAAAATGCCTTAGAAATTGTAAATATTCAAAAAAAGGAAACAATAGAAGATATAAATTATATAGAAAGTGTAATTTATGAATTAGATAACAGTAAAAATATAGATGATATTCAAATAATTTATGAAGAAATATCAGAAAACAACATATTTTCTGATAAATTGAAAAAGACAAAAAAAGATAATCAACGAAAAAAGGCAAAACCTTTAACAAAAAATAAATTTTCATCATTTAATCCTTTAAAATACGAAATAGATGGATACATAATATATGTTGGTAGAAATAATAAAGAAAATGATTATTTAACTTGTAAATTTGCAAATAAAAATGATATCTGGTTTCACACTAAAGATACCCACGGAAGTCATGTTATTTTAAAAACTAATTCAAATGAATTAGTTCCATATGATATTTTATTAGAGGCTGCTAAACTTGCTGTAAAACACAGTAAAGCAAAAAATTCTTCAAATACTCCTGTTGACTATTGTAAGGTTTCTTTTGTAAAAAAGCCTAGTGGTAGCAAACCAGGATATGTAATTTATAGTAATAATAAAACTATAAATATTTAACTTTTTATATGAAAAATAAAAATATACTTTTTTATGATGTTTACTATATAATAATAAACCCTCAATTATTAAACTTCTATTTAATAATTGAGGGTTTTATTTTCACATTTTTAATTAAACATATCTTTCTTCTTTAACCACCATGTTACAATTATAGTTGTTATTAATGCAATAGTTATCATTATAACAAATCCATATGGGCTCTTTTCAAATGGCAATCCAACATTCATTCCCCAAAAACTTGAAATCATTGTTGGAACTGCAAGTACAATTGTTATTGATGTCAAGGTTTTCATAACACCATTTAAGTTGTTAGAAATTATTGAACCATATGCTTCCATAGAGCCATTTAAAATGTCACTATATATTTTAGCCATCTCAATAGCTTGTCTATTTTCTGTAATTGCATCTTCAAGGATATCTTCATCATCATCATAAAGTTTTATTATTCTTCCTCTCATTGTCTTTTCCATAACAAGTTCATTTGATTTTAATGATGTCATAAAATAAATTAATCCTTTTTCCAAACTTAGCATTTTTAGCAATTCCTTATTTCTCATTGAGTTTTTTAATATATATTCTGCAATCTCTGTTTCTTTATTTATTTGTTTTAAGTATGTTAGATAAAATGAAGCATTTAAGTATAAAATTTGAAATAAAAATCTTGATTTTTTGTATGTTTGAAAATTTTTGATTTTCATCTCTTCAAATGCTTCTATAACTTTATTTTTTCTTAAAGATACTGTTATAAAAAAGTCATCTCTTACAAATATCATTCCTAAAGGCATTGTTGTATATATATCATTTTCTTCATGTTCCTTATCTTTTTCTATTATTGGTACATCTACAACAAATAAAATTGTATCGTCATCTTCTTCTGTATCAATTCTTGCCTTTTCTTCAAAATCAAGTGCATCTCTTATAAAGCCTTCTTGAATTCCTATATTTTCACATACTTTTTTTATTTCCGCCTCTGATGGGTTGGTCAGGTTTATCCAGCTTCCTTTTTTAAATTCATTTATTTCTTCAAATACATTTGTTTCTTTATCTGTGCAATATATTTTTAACATCCATCTCACCCCATCTTTTTTTATCAATATATCTATTGTAATCTATTTGTCGTTTTTTGTCAATCTGCAATCGCAAAATCAATTTGTCTTAAAGCCTTATTTGCATCTTTAACTTTTATTTTAACTATATCTCCTATTTTATACGTTTTTTTCGTATTTTCTCCAACTAATATTTTTCTATCTTGGTCATAAATAAAATATTCATTTCCCATATCTCTAAATCCTATTAATCCTTCAACAGTGTTTTCTAGTTCTACAAACATACCAAATGAAGTAATACTAGATACCACTCCTTCGTACTCTTCTCCAATATGTTTTTCCATAAATTCCGCTTTTTTGATTTTGTCTGCTTCCCTTTCCGTTTTTGTTGCAACTTTTTCTCTTTCTGATGAATTAATTGCTGCCTGATTTGCAAGTATTTTATATTTTTCTAAAAAGATGTTATCCACATCATATCCACAATTTAGGTAATATGATATTATTCTGTGTATAAATAAATCTGGATATCTTCTAATAGGTGATGTAAAATGACAATAATATTTACTTGCAATTCCAAAATGTCCCATATTTTCATCACTATATCTTGCAAGTTTTA
>CAKPCG010000045.1 GCA_934141475.1 uncultured Clostridia bacterium | reverse complement strand
CAAAGAAGATATGTAGAAAGTTTATCATCATATGCAAGACAATTTTTAGGAATAATGGAAAAACCAGATGTAGAAAGAATAGATGGTTTATCACCTGCAATTTCTATAGACCAAAAAACAACATCTAAAAATCCTCGTTCAACAGTAGGAACAGTAACAGAAATTTATGACTATATTCGTTTACTATATGCAAGAATTGGTCTAGCATATTGTCCAAATTGTGGTAAAAAAATCGAAAAACAATCAATAGACCAAATAATAGATAAAATATTAGAACTTCCAGAAAATACTAGAATACAAATATTAGCACCAATAGTAAGAGGAAGAAAGGGAGAATATAAAAAAGAATTAGAAAATTATAGAAAAGAAGGATTTGTAAGAGTAAGAATTGATGGAGAAATCTATGATTTGTCTGATGATATAAATATAGATAAAAATAAAAAACATGATATTCATCTTGTGGTAGATAGAATAGTAATAAGAGAAGATATAAGAAGTAGATTAACAGAATCTGTTGAAACAGCTTTAAAAAATGCAAAAAATATGGTGGTAATAAGTGTTGTACCAAAAGAAGACCTAGATTTAAGCGAATTTGGTGGAATAAAAAAAGAAGATGGATCAGTAGAAATATTATTTAGCCAAAACTATGCATGTCCAGATTGTGGTTTTAGCTTTCCTGAATTAACACCTAGAATGTTTTCATTTAATAATCCATTTGGAGCATGTCCAGATTGTTTAGGAATTGGATATTTAATGAAAATAGACGAAGATTTAATAATTCCAGACAAAGATAAAACACTTTATGATGGAGTAAAAGCCTTTGGTGCAAGTACAATGAAAAAAGGCGAAACAATGGCAAAAATGTATTTTGAGGCAATAGGAAAACATTATGGTGTTGATATTAAAAAGCCTATAAAAAAATTGCCAAGAGAGTTTTTAGAAAAAATACTTTATGGAACAGATGAACCAATAGATTTTGAATTTCAGTCAGCATACGGAACAAGAAAATTTTCGGCACCATTTGAGGGGGTAATTCCAACACTAGAAAGAAGACACAGTGAAACAAAATCGCAAGGAATGAGAGACTTTTACGAAATGTATATGAGCAATCTTGACTGCCCAACATGTAAGGGATCAAGATTAAAAAAAGAAATTTTATCTATAAAAATTGGTGATAAAAATATAAACGAACTTACAAATATGCCAATAAACAAAATACAAGAATATTTAAGAAATTTAGAGTTATCTGAAAAAGATAAAATGATTTCAGAATTAATTTTAAAAGAAATTGATAAAAGATTACAATTTTTAATAGATGTAGGGCTAGAATATTTAACATTATCAAGAAGTAGTGGAACCTTGTCTGGAGGAGAATCACAAAGAATAAGACTTGCAACTCAGATAGGATCTGGGTTAACAGGAGTTTTATACATATTAGACGAACCAAGTATAGGACTACATCAAAGAGATAATGATAAATTACTTGCTACATTAAAAAAATTGAGAGATTTAGGAAATACTTTAATAGTTGTAGAGCATGATGAAGACACAATGTATGCTGCAGATGAAATAATAGATATTGGACCAGGTGCTGGAGTCCATGGTGGAAATATTATGGCTCAAGGAACAGCAGAAGAAATAAAAAAAGTGGAAAATTCAATAACAGGTCAATATTTAAGTGGAAGAAAGAAAATCGAAGTTCCAAAAGTAAGAAGAAAAGCAGTAAAATCAAAAAGCATAGAAGTAAAAGGAGCGGTAGAACATAACTTAAAAAATATTGATGTAAAATTCCCACTTGGCGTATTTACATGTGTTACAGGTGTATCAGGTTCTGGAAAATCAACATTAGTAAATGAAATTTTATATAAAACTGTTGCACAAAAATTAAATGGAGCAAATGAAAAACCAGGAAAATGTAAAAGTGTTAAAGGAATTGAAAATATAGATAAAATAATAAATATAGATCAATCTCCGATTGGAAGAACGCCAAGGAGTAACCCTGCAACATATACAGGAGTATTTGATGAAATTCGTAATATATTTGCTGAAACAAATGAAGCAAAATTAAGAGGATATGGAAAAGGAAGATTTAGTTTTAATGTTCCTGGAGGAAGATGTGAAAGCTGCCAAGGAGATGGAGTACATAAAATAGAAATGCACTTTTTACCAGATGTTTATGTACCATGTGAGGTATGTAAGGGAAAAAGATATAATCATGAAACTTTAGAGATAAAATTTAAAGGAAAAACAATATCTGATGTTTTAGAAATGACGGTAGAAGAAGCTTTAGAATTTTTTGAAAATGTACCAAAAATAAAAAACAAAATGCAAACACTTTTTGATGTTGGTTTAGGATATATAAAACTTGGACAAAGTTCAACAACATTATCAGGAGGAGAGGCACAAAGAGTTAAATTAGCTACAGAATTATCTAAAAGGGCTACAGGAAAAACACTTTATATACTAGATGAACCTACAACAGGTCTTCATATAGCAGATGTACATAAATTAGTGTATATAATCCAAAGATTAGTAGATACAGGAAATACAGCAGTTGTAATAGAACATAACTTAGATTTAATAAAAACATGTGACTACATTATAGATTTAGGACCAGAAGGCGGAGATGCAGGGGGAGAAATTATAGCCGTTGGAACTCCTGAACAAATATGCAAAAATGATAGAAGTTATACAGGAAAATTTTTAAAGAAATATTTAGAAAAATAAATTTTAGAAGTAAAAAGACTGAAATTACTTTAATATTACATATCTTGAGAAAAGTATACATAACTTTACAATTATATAAAAAAATAGTATAATATATTTGTAAAAAAGCATTAAAGATAGGCTAATATTTGCTATCTAAAATTTCTATCAAAGGAGGAAGAAAAATGATAAAAGAAGCTATGAGTAGCGACCATATCATTAACGTATGGGATCGGACATATAAAGAAAGATTATTTGATCCTCACAACAAAGTTGTAATTTCTGGAATTGTAGAAGAAGAATTGAAATTTAACTACAGACAGAAAAGCACCAAAATTAATTTTTACAAAACTGTAGTAGCATCAATAGAATCTTCTGGAAGAGTAAACAAAATAATGATTGCTTTATCAGAAACAATAAAAAATAATATTCCTACAAAGAAATTAAAAGGAAAATATATTGAGGCATCTGGAAAATTAAGATGCTATAGAGGTGAAGCAGGAGACGGCCACAGATTCTTAAGATTATATGTTTTAATTTCAAAAATTAATGTATATGATGAAAGAAAAAGATCTAAAGACATAAATGAGGTATACTTAGATGGATATGTCTGCAAAGAAGTGGTAACACTGAAAACTACAATGAAAACAGATTATTCTATCGTAGTTAATAGAAAAAAGAACTGGAAACAATCTGATTTCTTTCCTTGTGTTGCAAGAGGAAGGTTTTCGGTATATATTAAACACCTAAAACCAGGAGACAGAGTAAAGTTTATTGGAAGAATTCAGAGCAGAATTTATCCTATAGGTCTTTCTAATGGAAAAGAAGAGTGGAAAGAGGTTAATGAAGTAAGACTAACAAAAATGATAGAAATTTAAGAAAAAATGGGAAATGCCAAAATGGTATTTCCCTAATTTTTTGTTAAAAATAATAATTTTTCAAAAAATGTAAATTATAATAATAGAATAAGTAAAAGTAAGGGATATTTAGTTAGGCATAAATAGATTAAAAGTTAACATAAATAGATTGACTTTGAATAAAATAAATGTTATAATAATGCACGTAAAAAAAGAGATTTTAAACCAATAAAAATGTAAAGAGATAATTGAATAATTAAGACCTTTAAAATGGAAAATTTTGAGGTCCTATATTTCTATGTTTAAGATTTTAAATAAAATAAAGAGAGGAAGATAATATGATAGAACAAAAAAAAGAAGAAAGCTTTGAAGAAAACAAAGTAAAAAGTGCCAAAAGAAGGCAAACAAAAAGAAACTATATGAAAAAAGAAAATAAATCTAAAGAAGAAATAAAAGAAGAAAATAAAAAAGAAAAAAATACTGCAAAGAAAAACAAAACAAAAATAAATAAAGAAGAGACAAAATCACTTGTTGTAAGAAAAGAATCAGCATTAAAAGCAATACCAAAAGAAAAAGCTCTAAAAAAAGTAACTGAAAAAGTTGGATTTAAAAAACCAAGATTAAAAATAATCCCTTTAGGAGGATTACATGAGGTTGGAAAAAACATAACAGTATTTCAATATGATAATGAAATGATAGTTGTAGATTGTGGATTATCATTTCCAGAAGACGATATGTTAGGAGTAGATTTAGTAATTCCAGATATAACATATATTGTAAAAAATCAAGAAAAATTAAAAGGAATGGTAATAACACATGGGCATGAAGATCATATAGGTGGAGTACCATATTTCTTAAAACAAGTAAATACACCTATATATGGAACAAAACTTACACTTGGTTTAATAAAAAATAAACTAGAAGAACACAGGCTTGTAGCTTCTACAAAATTAAATGAAGTAAATCCAGGAGAAACAGTAAAACTTGGAAAACATTTTAAAGTAGAATTCATACAAAGCTCACATAGTATACCAGATTCTGTAATGCTTGCTATTCACACACCTGTTGGAACAATTGTGCATACAGGAGATTTTAAAGTAGACTATACACCTATGGATGGAAAAATAATGGACTTTGGACGTTTGGCAGAATTAGGAAATAAAGGAGTTTTAGCATTAATGTCTGATTCTACAAATGCTGAAAGAAAAGGATTTACAATGTCAGAAAGCACAGTTGGAGATGTATTTGAAAAGTTATTTACAAACTGTACTAAGAGAATAGTTGTTGCAACATTTGCATCAAATGTTCATAGAGTTCAACAAATAGTTAATTGTGCTGTAAAATATGATAGAAAAATTGCTGTATGTGGAAGAAGTATGATTAATATGATAACAACAGCAAGAGAATTAGGTTATATAGATTGCCCAGATAATTTATTTATAGATATAGATATGATAAACAATTATACTGACGATAAATTATTAATCATAACAACAGGTAGTCAAGGAGAAACAATGTCTGCATTAACAAGAATGGCATCTGGATCACATAGAAAAGTTAAAATCACTCCAAATGACCTAATAATAATATCTGCAAATCCTATACCAGGAAATGAAAAAAATGTTTCAAAAGTAATAGATTCATTAATGCAAATAGGAGCAGAGGTAGTATATTCAGCATTAGAAGATGTACATGTATCTGGACATGCTTGTCAAGAAGAGCAAAAATTAATACTTGCATTAACAAAGCCAAAATATTTTATACCAGTCCATGGAGAATATAGACATTTAATTGCTCATAGTGAAACTGCAAAATTAATGGGAATACCAAAAGAGAATATCTTTAAATTAGAAAATGGAAAAATTCTAGAAATGGATAAAAACTCAGCAGAATTTACAGGAATGGTTCAATCAGGAATTATATTAGTAGATGGACTTGGAATTGGAGATGTTGGAAATGTTGTATTAAGAGACAGACAACATTTATCACAAGATGGATTAATTATAGTTGTATTAACTATGAATGGTGGATCTGGAGAAGTAATTGCAGGACCAGATGTAATATCAAGAGGATTTGTATATGTTAGAGAATCAGAAAATGTAATGGATGAGATAAAATCAGTAGTAAGACATGAAGTTCATAAATGCGAGGAGCAAGGAATTAGAGATTGGGCTACTATAAAAAATTCTATAAGAGAAAACTTAAGAGAATATATATTCTCGAAAACTAAGAGAAATCCAATGATAATCCCAATTGTGATGGAAATATAATGAAAAAATAAGTAAAAATGAAATAAACCCAATTATTAGATGAAGTAAAGTTTAATAATTTGGGTTTATTTTCTAAAAAATATGCAAAAAAAAGTTAAAATGTATTGACATAAACAAAAAAAAGTTATATACTACTTGGGTATGAATTTTAGCGTTGAAGTCGAATGTGGCTACATCTTGCAAAAGATGGAGGGAACTTCGATGGAGTATGTCATGGCTTAGACCAGGCGGTAAGTTTATCTTTAAAATAAGAGAAAAAGTATAAAGCACTTATCCCAAGCTATTCATGCCGATTGGGATTTAAAAATGGATAAAAACAAAACACCAGGGTGCGTTATAACTTGCCAAGCTAAACAAATACAAAAAATATTTAAGGAGGGAAAATAGCAATGGCAAATCAAGTTGTTACTAGTGAAAAAATTAGAATAAGGGTAAAAGCTTATGAATCTCAAATTTTAGATCAGTCTGCTGCAAAGATAGTAGAAACTGCTAAAAAGACAGGAGCAAAAGTTTCAGGACCTATTCCACTACCAACAAAGAAAGAAGTTGTAACAGTAATACGTTCTCCACACAAACATAAAGATTCAAGAGAACAATTCGAAATGAGAACACATAAAAGAGTTATAGACATTCTTTATCCAACACAAAAAACTGTTGATTCATTAATGAAATTAGAATTACCAGCAGGTGTTGATATAGAAATCAAATTATAAGATTTCAAAAGCTTAAAGAGCTAAATGCAAATAAAAATTTGCGTACATAAAAATAAAAAAACCAATGCTGGCCAAAAGGTTGTCAGCCAATAGGAGGAAAGAAAATGAAAAAAGGATTAATCGGAAAGAAAATAGGAATGACACAAATCTTTGATGAAAACGGATTAGTTATTCCAGTAACAGTAATAGAAGCTGGTCCATGTGTAGTTGCACAAGTTAAAACATCTGAAACAGATGGTTACAATGCAGTACAATTAGGATTTGGCGATGTAAAAGCAAAACATGTAAATAAACCAGAAATGGGACATTTTGCAAAATCTAAATTAGACCCTAAAAAACATTTAAGAGAATTTAGATTAGATGATATCTCATCTTTCAAAGTAGGAGATGAAGTAAAAGCTGATATATTTGCAGCTGGAGAAAAAGTAGACATCCAAGGAACATCAAAAGGAAAAGGATTCCAAGGTGTTATAAAAAGACATGGTCAATCAAGAGGACCTATGGGACATGGATCAATGTATCATAGAAGACCTGGATCAATGGGACCAACATCTACACCAGGAAGAGTATTTAAAGGTAAAAAATTACCAGGACATATGGGTCATGTAACAGTTACAATTCAAAACTTAGATGTAGTAGCTGTTGATATGGATAAAAATGTAATCCTAGTAAAGGGAAGCGTACCAGGAGCAAAAGGTGCAATATTAAAAATAAAATCAGCTGTTAAGGCTATAGACTAAGAAAGGAGGAGTTA
>CAKPCG010000044.1 GCA_934141475.1 uncultured Clostridia bacterium | reverse complement strand
ATATACCATGTATTACCATATTACCACCAACTGAGAACGAAAAAAAGAGGGATTCGATGTGGTGGCCCCTTAATCCCGTTTTCTTAATCACTAATTTTTATTTCAATTCTATTTCTATTTTCTTATCTTCTTCCAATTTTATTTTTCTATACTTAACACCACAACTATCAAACAATTTTCTTGAAGCAATATTATTTTCAGAATTTGCATATTTGTCAGATAAATAAACAACCTCTTTAATTCCAGATTGAATAATAATCTTTGCACACTCATTACAAGGAAACAAATCCACATATATTTTAGCATTTTCCAAGTCTTTTTTACTTCCTCTATAATTTAAAATTGCATTCATCTCTGCGTGACATACATATGGATATTTTGTATCTAAATTTTCTCCCTCTCTTGCCCAAGGAAATTCATCATCACAAAATCCATTTGGTGCTCCATTGTACCCAATTGATAAAATTCTGTTATCATTACTTACAATACATGCTCCAACTTGCGTTGATGGATCTTTGCTTCTCATTGCTGATAATTTTGCTATTGCCATAAAATATTCTTCCCAACTTATATAATTTTCTCTTTTTTTATTTACATTATCGTTCATATAATCTCCTCCTTATATGAACATATTACTATATAATCTGACAAATATCAATAATACGTAACAAAGATATACTAAAAACTGTTTTTTTCCTCCGTCCCCAAAAACAGTTTTAAACAATATACATTATCTCTTTATTAGGAAAATACTTTTTCATTTTTTCTCTTAAAAAAATTTCCCCATCGACTCTATATTGATTTTTATACATATACTTGCCTTTTCCTCTACCAGTCATCATATCTTTATCATATAAATTTATAGCATTAGGAAAAGCCTCTTCATTAATTTTTGTATGAACAAAACTATATGTCATAAAAATAATTTCAAAAAATACGTCTTTCTTAACCTTTTCAGTTAATTCTTCTGACAATCTTTTAATTAGCTCAGAATATAATTCTTTCCAATTTTCTACCATTATTACTGGTGCTATTAGTATTCCTATTTTATATCCCGCTTCTTTTAATTTATTTATAGCTTCTATTCTTCCTTTTAGTCTTGATGTTCCAAATTCAACTCTATTTATTATTAATTCTGGATTTACGCTCATTCTAACAGTTACTTTTCCTTGATGGTCTACATCTAATATGTCATCTACCATATCAAATTTTGTTGGAAATGTTAGATGTCCTTTAGGAGAGTTTTTAAAATTTTCTATTGTCCATGGTAAATTTCCTGTAATTGTATTTTCTAAAATCAAGTCACTATTACTTCCTATTTCAAATGTTAGGTCTTTTTCTGATTTATTTGCTACTTTTATTATTTTATCTAGCATTTGTTCTCTGTTTACAAATAATCTTAAATATGCACATTTATTATAATTACATACCAAATAACAGTACATACATGCTGCTGTACATCCTGATGATGTATATGGTACTAAGTAGTCTGATGTTTTGTGGTTTTCTACAAATTTGTGCGTTTTTCTAACTCCTATTATTAGGTTTCTTTTCATATCCATAAATTCTTTGTTTTGTTTTTTTCTCATTTCTTCTATATTATTGTGATTTTCTATTTCTACTTTTGGTACCTCTTTGTATTTTTCTAATAATTGCTTTCCTAATTCATAGTTTTCAATTTCTTTTTCAAAATAAATAGCTTTAGGTTTAAACATAATCTTCACTCCATTCATTAATTAGTTTAACCTAAAGCTTTTATTTTATTATTTATTTTTTATTGTATTACTATTGTAATATAAATTTTCTGGTGCAATATCTTCGCCATTTTTAAATTTTATATATAGTTTATATTTCTCAATTGCTTTAACTTCAATTGGTTCTGGTACTATATACATACATATTCCCCCTTTTCATAATAATTTATTTTAATGGTTCTATCCTAAAAAATTCGCCCTGTTCTTGCATTAAATTCCATAAACTTTGCAATTCTTCTTTATGAATAAGAATCCAAGCTTCTACCAGTTTTTGCTGTTTATTAGGTAATTTTCCTTCTAAAATTATTCCTTCTAAGATTATATACAGTTTTATATTCGTTATATTTTATATGTATATGTTTTTGATTATGTTTTCCATTTTCTTTAAAAAACATCTGTATTATTATTCCATAAAATTGTGAAATAATTGGCAACTTATCACCTCCAATATTATATCAATATTTACTTATAATTTCAACATTTGGAAATACTAATTGTATGAATTACAATAGTAATACGAATAAAAACATATTCAATATATATTAAAATCATCTACCAGTCAACATTTTTTCATCGCAAAATTCGACAACGAATAAAAAATAAGAATCAACAATATGATATTGTTAACTCTTATACATTATTTTATTTTTTTACGTAAGTTATATATTCATAATTAAAATCATTTATTCCATCTGCTGGTCCTTGTTCTCTAGAAACTTCTTTCCATTCATTTTCATTTATTCTTGGAAATAAAGCGTCTCCTTCAAAATCTTTATCTATTTGTGTTACATACATTTTTTTGCAATATGGCATTAATAAATTATAAATAATTGCACCACCAATTACAAAATGTTCTTCCTCATCATCCATATATGGTTGTAATTCTAATAATGAATGTACAACTTTTACATAGTCTGAATTTATATTAAAATCTGGATTTCTACTTAATATAATGTGCATTCTGTCTGGAAGTATTCCTCCAAGTGATTCGAATGTTTTTCTTCCCATTATTATTGTATGTCCTGTTGTTTTTTCTTTAAATCTTTTTAAATCATCTGGTAATTTCCAAAGCATACCATTGTCTTTTCCTATTATATTATTTTTTGCTTTTGCTACTATTATACTTAACATTTCTTTTGCTCCTTTTTATTATAATTCAGTGGTTTAAACCACCTAAATCCAAAATTAGATTACCTCTAGATTGATACTGGAATTTTTCCAAGTTTAATTTCTTTATTGTAATCATAATCTTGAATTTCAAAGTCCTCTACTTTAAATTCATAGAAGTCTTTTGTTGGATTATTAATGACTAATTTAGGACTACACTCAACTGGCTCTGCATCAATTAATTTTTGGATTAATGGAACATGTCTATCATAAATATGACAATCACCAATGTTGTGAGTTAAAGTTCCAACTTCAAGTCCTGAAACCTGTGCAAACATACATAATAATGCTGCATACTGCATTGTATTCCAGCCATTTGCTGCCAACATATCCTGTGAACGCTGATTTAGGATAAGATGAAGTTTTCCACCCTTTACTAACCACTGAGTAGAATATGCACAAGGTTCTAAGTTCATATCTTTTAACTCTGAATGATTAAATAGATTTGTCATTATTCTACGACTTGCTGGATCATGTTTTAATAAATACAAAACATAATCAACCTGGTCCATTTTTTGAATTCCTTCTTTTGTTTTGAATTCATACTTTTGTGCAAATTGATATCCATACGCTTTGCCAATCGTTCCATCTTTTCCTGCCCACTGGTCCCAAATGTGAGAATTTAAATCACTTACCTTGTTGGACTTTTTCTGCCAAATCCATAAAATTTCATCAATTGCTCTTTTTACAGTTTGGCTGTTGTTTCTCAATGTTATCATCGGAAATTCTTTTCCAACATCATAAACATTTTGAACTCCAACAATTGAGATATAGTTTGCTTCTGAACCATCTTCCCATCTAGTTCTTACACCAGTTCCTTCAGAAGAATATCCCTCTTCCAAAATTTTTTTGCAAGTTTCTTTAAAATGTCTGTCAGCTTGAGTCATTTTAAATCCTCCTTTTATAATTGCTTTCTTTAGTTACATTTGAATTATACCACATAGCTTTACATTTTTCTACATTTTCTAATATTTTTTTACCATTCCACATGTCTCATTCTTCCCACCTTGGAACATACTCTTCTTCATGTTCACCAAGTTCCTGAATATAACCATTTTCTAAATTCAATCTATATAAATAATTTTCAATTTCTTCATATTCTTCTTTAGTTAACTTCCTATTAATATCCTCTATCTCTTTCGCTTTATATGTAGGAAAATACTGAGCCATCACACTAACATAAACATCACTCATATTATCATTAATCCATTTTAAAACTCTTCTAGAATTTAAAATATGATTAGGCAAAACCAAATGACGAATAATCATACCCTTTTGCATAATTCCATAATCATTAAAAATAGCTCTACCAGTCTGTCGATACATTTCTTTTATCGCATTTGTAGCAATTTGAAAATAATTATCCACTTTTGATAAACGTTTTGCTAATAAATCATCTGAATATTTCAAGTCTGGCAAATATATATCTATGTAACCTTCTAACATCTTTAAAGTTTCCACTTTTTCATATCCATTTGTATTATAAACTATTGGCAACCTTAATCCATTACCACGTGCTATTTTAATTGCCTCAATAATTTGTGGTACATAACTTGTCGGTGTTACCAAATTAATATTTTCAACATCTTTTTTCTGTTGTTTTATAAAAATATCTGCCAACTCTTCTATTGAAATCTCTTTGCCTTTTCCCTTTTGGCTTATCTCATAATTTTGGCAAAATACACAATTCATATTACAATTTGAAAAAAAGACTGTCCCTGAGCCTCTTTTTCCACTTATACACGGTTCTTCAAAATTATGTGTTGAATATAGTGCTATTTTTACTGTATCTCTTGATTTACATCTTCCAACTTGTCCATCTAATCTATTTACTCCACAATTATGAGGGCAAATCACACATTTTTCTAACATTTTTATCCTCTCTGAGACAATTGGGACAGTCCAATTTTGTCTCACATTTTTTGTCAAAATTTGTTTTTTACATTATTCGACATTTTTCAACTATTTTTATGAGACAAAATTGGACTGTCCCAACTGTCTCATTTTACACTTTCTACGAATATTTTTCCTTCTGAATCTTTTACTAATTTTACAGTTTTAGTTGTGAATTTTTCTATATTTTCTTTTACTACTTCAATTTCATTTGTTTCACTATCATCACTTTTTACAGTTGCAATTATATCTTTATTTAAATTTTTTATATAAACGTCATAAGTACTATTTTCATCTTCTAGTCCAACTGCATTTTCATAATCTTCTAAATATTCTATAATTTCTACATCATATCCATTTTTAGTTTTATTAATATTCTTTATTAAAAATGTATCTTCTAAAGTATCAAGTCCAATTCCTGTTGCTATATATTTTTGCAATTCTTTATCATATTGTATATATTCTGTACCTTCTTTAGGAAACTGTTTTTTAAAGTCTTTTCCAAATAGTTCTATTGCCTTTTGTTGAATTTCATCATATTCTAATTCATAATCATCCAAATTTTTCTTAACAACTTCCCACGTCCACAAATCAGGTGCATCATTAATATTATCAAATTTTGGTAATGCTTCCTCCGTCACTTCTTGCCACATATATATTTTAGATATATAATCTTGTACTTTTTGAACATCTGAAGCAGTTACATTATTTTGATTTATATTTTTTTTATACACATACATTCCAATAAAAATTACCAATAATATACAAATTATTACAAGTAGTTTTTTCATTAGCATCCATCTCCTGATTTATTGCTTAGCTTTTTCCTCTTCAACTCCTGTTGCAATTACAGTTACTTGAACATTGTCATTCATGTTTTCATCTATTACAGTTCCGAATATAATATTTGCATCTTCACTTACTTTTTCATTTATTAAAGCGACTGCACTATTTATTTCCATAAGACTTAATGTATTATTTCCTTTTACATTAAATATTACACCTTTTGCACCATTTATTTTACTTTCTGTTAATGGATTTTCTATTGCTTGTCTTACTGCTTCTTCTACTTTCTTTTCCCCTGATGCTATTCCTATTCCCATATATGCTTTTCCTCTATATCCCATAGTTGTCTTTATATCTGCAAAATCTATATTAACTTCACCTACTGATGTTAATAAATCTGTTATACTAGTAATTCCTTGTTCTAATATATTATCTGCCAATGAAAATGCATTGTTTAATGTTACTTTAGAATCTGTTATTTTTAACAAATTATCATTTAAAACAACTATTAAATCATCAACATTATTTTTTAATCTTTCTGTTCCTTTTTCTGCTCTTAAACTTCTTGCTTTTCCTTCAAATAAGAATGGTTTTGTTACTATTCCTATTGTTAATATCCCCATCTCTTTTGCAATTTCAGCAACAATTGGTGCAGCACCTGTTCCAGTTCCTCCACCCATTCCAGCTGTTATAAACACTAAGTCTGCTCCAGATAACATTTGTTTTATATCTTCTTTATTTTCTATTGCTGCTCTTTCTCCTACAATTTCATTTGCTCCGGCTCCTAATCCTCTTGTTGTTTGTACTCCTATTTGTAAAATGTTACTTGTTTTTGATCTTCTTAGTGTTCCTGTTTCTGTATTTATCATATAGAATGATACTCCTTGTACATTGTCTTCTATCATTCTTGTTATTGCATTATTTCCTGCTCCACCTACTCCTATTACTTTTATTTTTAGTGTCTTGTCTAAGTCCCTTATATCGTTCATTGTTTAACTTCCTCCCTGTTTTTTCTTTTTGTTTTAATTTGTTTCTTATTATATATAAAAAAAGTCAAAAAAACAACTATTTTTGACTTTTTTATTACTTTTGCTATAATTAAAATTGTATTTTATATTTTTCATATTTTTCACATAAGTTTATTGTTGATTTATTCTTAATTACTTCAATAGGGATTATAAAAATATTCATAGTATCTGTAACTATAAATAATTCATCAATATTAGTTTCTATTACAGTTTTATAAGTTTTTCCTTTTGTTCCACCACAACTTTTTAAAGCAACCTGATATTTATCATATTTTGTTTTACAAGATGTCGCTTTCACTTGTACCTTTTTCAGTACATTATCTTTATCTACTATTAAATCATAATCTTGTGTATCATTTAACGGGATAGATACCGTATATCCATTTGCACTATAATATGCAATTGCAATTCCCAATCCAGTATTGCCTTTTTCTTTATTAGACATAAATTTCATATCTTCCACCTTTATATCAATATTTATTTATAAGTAAATATTTTGTTAAAATAAAAACAAGTTTCCTTGTTTTTATGGTGGGCAGGGATGGATTCGAACCATCGTACTCAAATGAGAACAGATTTCTTACTACTATAGTTTTCACTACCAAATTTTTTTGTTTGTAGTCTGGACTTTCTCTTTATCTTTTTAAAGATACCAGGTATAAAGTCTCTACACTCGGAATTTCTTCCTAGCTCGGGATTGCCATCAGCCTTTCCTGTTAAGGTTTCCCCGAATTAGCCTAGTTTTCATCTTACCATTACTGATAAGAGCTGCAAGTTTAGGTTTTTGTTTTAACCAAAGACCACAGTCTGCCGCCTTTAGCCACTCGGCCACCTACCCATATTCAATTTTTAATTGTCGTCTCATCGACAATAGCTATTATAAGCTTTTTAAGAAGTTTTGTCAATACATTTTTCAAATTTTTTCACTTTTTATAAATGGCAATAATAAATTTCCGGTTTATTATGCACATAATTCACTTAAGATTTCGTTGGTACTTTTATAATT
>CAKPCG010000043.1 GCA_934141475.1 uncultured Clostridia bacterium | reverse complement strand
AAAAAATAAAAATAAAAAATAAAAATAAAAAATAAAAATAAAAAATAAAAATAAAAAATAAAAATAAAAAATAAAAATAAAAAATAAAAAATAAAAATAAAAAATAAAAATAAAAAATAAAAATAAAAAATAAAAATAAAAATAAAAAATAAAAATAAAAAATAAAAAATAAAAATAAAAAATAAAAAATAAAAATAAAAAATAAAAAATAAAAATAAAAAATAAAAAATAAAAATAAAAAATAAAAATAAAAATAAAAAAATAAAAGAATAAAAACAATTACAAAATTAATTATTTTTATTCCTTTATTTTTATTTATTTTCGTTGGTATTAATTTCACTGATTTTTGAAAGACATTTTTGGCAAATTAATTTATCTTTGAAAGTAACTAAATCTTTTGAATTGTTGCAAAAAATGCAGCCTGTTTCAAATTTTCTTAAAATAATTGATGAGCCATCTAAATAAATTTCTATAGGATCTTTTTCTTCTATATCTAGTTTATTTCTTATTTCTTTTGGAATTACAACTCTACCTAATTCATCTAGTTTCCTTACTATTCCAGTCGATTTCATTTTTTATCCTCCTTTAATTACCATATTTTTAAGCCGTATATATATTATCATATTTTTATAAAATGGTCAATGAGTATTAACCATTTTTTTCCAAATAGTTCTAAAAAAAGACACAAAATACTTGAAAACACATATATTGTCGAAAATTGTCTAAAAGTTTTTCTTGACAAATTCTGTAAAAAGGTGTATCATAAAAACGATTTAAAAATCAAATAATTTTATTAAAGGAAAAAACATGTATTTAAAAATCTTATTATTTATTTCAATATTTATTTTGATAAAAAAAATAGTTATAAAAATTTTATCTATAAAAATATTAAAAGAAATCCAAAATTAAAAAATAAAAATAAATATTAAAAGCTGATTTTAATCTTGTAGAGAAAATAAAAATTAATATCTTATATAAAATCATATAATGCCCCTTAAAATAAATTAAAAAAAATTAAAGTTTTATTTTTATATTTCCACCAATAAATATAAAAAAAATGTAATTACATTTAGTAACTACATTCTCCAAAAATCTAAATCGACAAATTCTCATTATTTTATTTTCTCTACAATTATAATAAATTAAATATGTATTAATTTTCCAGGACAATCTCTACTGGCAATAGATAAATTAAAATTATCTAAATTAGTTCCATTAGCAATTAATTCATCAAGAACAGTTTGATAAGCAAGTTCTGGAAAATTACTTTCTTTACTTAAATGTCCCAAAATTGCAGTTTTTAAACCAGATTTAATAAGATAATTTATGGTTTGTCCTGCCACTTGATTTGATAGGTGGCCATTTGGTCCTGCAATTCTACTTTTTAATTTAAATGGATATTTAGTATATTTTAAAATTTCAGGGTCATAATTAGACTCTAATAAAATAAATTCACTTCCATCTATATGTTTTACAATATCATTATTCATATGTCCGATATCTGTTGCTATGCTTATTTTTTTATTATCCGAAAATAAGGTGTATCCACAAGGGTTTGCTGCATCATGTGGAATTGAAAATGGCAATATATCAATATCTCCTATTGAAAATTTTTCGTCAATAGATATATTTTTTTTATTGTTGTTTGCTATTTTTTCACTTTGCTTTGGCATTGCATCAAATGTTTGAGCAGTAGCAAATACAGGAATATCAAATTTTTTTGATAAATTTCCAAGACTTTGAATATGATCTGTATGTTCATGAGTTACGATAACAGCATCTAAATCTGATGCTGAAATATTTAAATTACCGAAGACCTTGTTCAATTTTTTTTAGGCTAACGCCAGCATCTATTAGTATTTTAGTGTTTTGAGTTTCTGCATATAAACAGTTTCCACTGCTTCCACTATATAAACTACAAAAATTTAGCATATGTATTCATCCTTTTTATTCTTCAACACGTTTTATTTTTGCTCCTAAATCGCGGAATTTTTGTTCAATATTTTCATAACCTCTATCAATATATTCTATATTGTATATATCTGTTGTTCCTTTGGCAACAATTCCTGCAACAATTAAAGCTGCTCCTGCACGTAAATCTGAAGCATAAACAGGTGCTCCTTTTAGTTCTTTTACACCTTCAAAAAAAGCAGTTTTTCCTTGTGCTGTAATTTTAGCTCCCATTTTATTTAATTCCTCAGTATATTGAAAACGTGAGTCCCAAATGCTTTCATTTATAACACTTGTTCCATCAGCTATGGAAAGTATTACACCCATTTGTGATTGCATATCTGTAGGAAATCCTGGATATGGTAATGTTTTTATTGTTGCTTTAGTTGGTCTTTTGTTGCATGAAACACGTATTGAATCACCATAGTCTTCAACATTTCCGCCAACTTCACAAATTTTTGCTGTTATTGCTTCTAAATGTTTTGTAATACAATTTTTAAGCAAAATATTACCTCTTGATGCAACAGCTGCTACCATAAATGTACCAGCTTCTATTTGATCTGGAACTATTGAATATGTTGCATTTCCGGTAAGTTTTTTTACTCCAGTTACTTTTATTGTGTCTGTTCCAGCACCTCTTATGTTAGCCCCCATTGTATTTAAAAAGTTAGCTACATCAACAATGTGAGGTTCTTTTGCTGCATTGTCTATTATTGTAGTTCCTTCTGCAAGAACACTTGCTAACATTACATTTATTGTTGCACCTACAGATGATATATCCATGTATATAGAAGTTCCTTTTAATTTCTTTGCTTTGGCTATAATTTTTCCTTGTTCAAGGTCAACATTTGCTCCAAGTGCTTCAAATCCTTTTATGTGTTGATCAATTGGTCTAGCCCCTAGTTTACAACCACCAGGCATGCCTACTGTTGCAGAACCTTTTCTGCTTAATAGACTTCCTAATAGGTAGTAAGAAGCTCTAAATTTGCTTGTTAATTCTAATGGTGCTTTTGTTGTAGTAATTTCACTTGAATCGATAGTAATTTCGTTTGTAGAGTTCCATGTTATTTTAGCACCTAATTGTTCTAATATATCACAATATATTTTTACATCACTTATATTTGGCAAATTATTTATTGTACAAGTTCCATCTATTAATAAGGCGGCTGGTAATATTGCTACAGCGGCGTTTTTAGCACCACTTATTGTTACTTCGCCTTTTAAAGGAGTTCCTCCAGTTATTACTAATTTTTCCAATTGTATACCCCCAAAAATATTATATCTTAATTCTCAATTTATTTTTACGTAAGTACTATATCATAAAGTTTATGTTTTTACAACTATTTTAAAAAATTTTTTGAAAACTAATTTTTTGCTGTGATTAAATTGTTTTTTGTAAAAAATTCTATTAATTTAAATTTTATATTAATAGAAAGAGTATTGGTATCTGAAACTAATTGATATTCTTCGTTAGTTAAATTTTCTTCTAATATGTTTTTAGAGTCATCAGGAACTATACCAGATGTAACATCTATGAAACATAAAGATGGATATAATACACACCACCAATTTTGTCCATTGGCGTCTCCTATTTTTACTCTCAAAGCATCATAATATCCTGCTGGAAAAGAGATATCTGCATAGGATTTTGTTGGAAACATAAAATTTCCTATTTCAACATTTGCAGTATAAGAAAGACCATTATCATGAATAGTTTGATTTGCTATATTTGTAAAATTATCAAGATTTTTGGATACAATTTCTATAACTTCTTGTTTGGAATTACAATTTGAGCATAATGTTTCCATGTAAGATATCAAAGAATCTCTAACTTTATATTTTAAATTCTGGTCTTCTTGACTATTACTATTGGCTATTACATGTAATCTAAATATATTTTTTTGAAGGTCGTTTGAGACAGCTTCTACATATGATAAAGCACATACAAAAAAATATATAATAAATAGTATAAATATTAAAAATGATTTTTTTATTATTTTTTTCAATTTAATACCTCCATTAACATTTTTTTCTTTGTAAGTATTTACAAAAAAATATAAGTTTATACATTAAAAATACTATTGTCGAAAAAGGTCAATGAAATTTAATTGAAATATTATTGACATATTTTTGAAATAATGGTAAAATTTTCCAAGATGAAAGGATGATGATTATGAATACAAAAGAAATGATTAACAAAAAATATTGTTGTTTTTATGCAAGTGATTTTCATTTGGAAATGATACTTTTACCATATATAAAAAACAATATTGATCATAAATTTGTAATATTTACAGAAGAAAATTTAGAAGATAGTATGAAGATTTTATTAAATAGAATAAATTTGAAAATGGAAGAAAAAAATAAGGTAATAAAATTAAATTGGAATATAAAAAAAGTAGAGGATTATTCAAGTTACAATTTTGAAAATCATACAATTATTATTTGTGGAATGAATAAATTTGTGCATAAAGTAAATAATGAGTTAGAAAAGTTTGATTTGAATAAATGCAATATTATAGATTGTTACAATATAAATGATAAAAATATTGAATTTAAAGAGATTCAGGCAAAATACGATGAAATATTAAATACAAAAAGTTACAAAAAAATATAAAAAAATAACTAAAAGTATTGATAAAAATTGAAAAAAGGTGTATAAAGTAAAAATATGTAACTAAAATTTTATCTAATTCAATTAAAGTGTAATTGATTTATTTTAGAAGGGAGAATGTATATGGAATACAACATTGAAGAGATAAAACGTAAACTAAAAAAATATGGACAAGATCACCTATTAAATTTTTACGACACCTTAGATGAAAAAAAACAAAAACAATTGCTTGAACAAATAGATAGAATTGATTTTGAACTTATAAATAGTTTATATGGAAAAATGAAAAATACAAACAGACATGAGGATGCAACAATTGAACCAATTGATTTCATAGATAAATACAAATTAAATGATAAATATAAATACTATGAAGATATTGGAAAAAGAGCAATAAAAGATGGAAAATTAGCAGCCGTAACAATGGCTGGAGGACAAGGAACACGTCTTGGACACAAAGGACCTAAGGGAACTTTTGATATAGGACTAGATTCACATAAGTCTTTATTTGAATTATTATGTGATTACTTAAAATCTGAATCAAAAAAATATGGAGTGGATATTCCATGGTTTATAATGACAAGTAGAGAAAATAATAATGATACAGTAGAATTTTTTAAGAAAAATAAATATTTTGGTTATGAGAAAAATATATACTTTTTCATTCAAGGTCAATTACCTATGATAGACACAGAAGGTAAAATTCTTATAGGAGAAAATGGACTTATAAAAGAAGCAGCTGATGGACATGGAGGAGTATATGAATCACTTGTAAAAAGTGGAATGGTAGACAAAATGAAGGAACTTGGAATCGAATGGGTATTTATAGGCGGTGTAGATAACTGTTTAGTAAAAATGGTAGACCCTGTACTTATGGGAATTGCAATAGATAGAAATGTTACTGCCGCAGGTAAATCTGTTGTAAAAGCAAATCCACATGAAAAAGTTGGAGCTTTCTGTAAGAAAAATGGTAAACCAAGTGTTGTAGAATATTCTGAAATAACAGATGAGATGGCAGAAGCTACAGATGAAAATGGTGAATTATTATATGGAGAATCACATATTTTGTGTAATTTATTTAATATTTCCGCTATTGAAAGAATGGGAAAAGAGCCATTACCATATCACTCAGCATTTAAAAAAGCTACTTATATTGACAAAGATGGAAATAAAATAGTACCAGATAGTCCAAATGCATATAAATTTGAGGCATTTTTATTTGATGCTTTCGGTGAAGTTGATGATATGGCTATATTAAGAGTAAAAAGAGAAGAAGAATTTGCTCCTGTAAAAAATGCAAGTGGAGTAGATAGCCCTGAAACAGCAAGAGAATTATACAATAATTTCTACAAAAAAAATTAAATAAAAAACTAGGGAATTAATAAACGTTTCCTAGTTTTTTATTTTTAGATATTAGTTTGAAAAGTAGCATTAAATTAGCTAGTAAAATAAATAATGTAATTATAATAAATGAAAATATTTACATCAAATAACTTTTGTGGTATTATTTCTTAGAGGAAAAGGAGGTAATCAAATGGATTATTTAAAAGAATACAAAAAATGGTGCGAAAGCGATGAATTTGATGAAGAAACCAAAAATGAATTACTAAAAATAAAAGATGATGAAAAAGAAATAGAAGACAGATTTTACAAAGAATTAGAATTTGGAACAGCTGGGTTAAGAGGTGTAATAGGTGCAGGAACAAACAGAATGAACAAATATATTGTTGGAAAAGCAACTCAAGGTTTAGCAAATTATATATTAAAAAGAGGAACAGAAAATAAAGGAGTTGCAATAAGTTTTGATTCAAGACGTATGTCTCCAGAATTTAGTACACAAGCAGCTCTTGTATTAAATGCTAATGGAATAAAAACATACATATTTGACCACTTAAGACCTGTTCCAGAATTATCATTTGCAGTAAGAGAACTTGGATGTACTGCGGGAATAATGATAACAGCAAGTCATAATAAACCAAAATACAATGGTTATAAAGTATATTGGGATGATGGTTCACAAATAATAAATCCAGTTGATAAGGATATAATGAATGAAGTTCAATCAATTACAGATTACAAAGAAATAAAAGAAATTACAATCGAAGAAGCAAAGAAAAAAGGATTATATAATGTAATCGGAACAGAAATAGATGATAAATATATAAATGAATTAAAATCAAGAGTACTAAATCCAGAAATTGTTAGGGAACAAGGAGAAAAGCTAAAAGTTGTTTATACACCTCTTCATGGAGCTGGAAATGAAATGGTACAAAGAATTTTAAAAGAAATAGGATTAAAAAATGTTCACGTAGTACCTGAACAAGAAAAACCAGATGGAAACTTTCCAACAGTAGATTATCCTAACCCAGAGGCTAAAGAAGCATTCAAAATGGCATTAGATTTGGCAAAAAAAGTAGATGCGGATATTGTTCTAGCAAATGATCCAGATGCGGATAGATTAGGGATTTATGCAAAAGACAGCAAAACAAATGAGTATATGGATTATACAGGAAATATGTCAGCATTATTAATAGCTGAATATAGATTATCACAAATGAAAGAAAAAAATATATTACCTGAAAACGGAATGTTTGTATCAACAATAGTTTCATCAAATCTTGCAAAAGCAATTGCCAATGAGTACAAATTAGACTTTAGAGAGGTTTTAACAGGATTTAAAAATATAGGTGAACAAATAAAAATAGAAGAACAAAAAACAAATGGTAAAAAATATGTTTTTGGATTTGAAGAAAGCTATGGTTGCTTAATAGGAGACTATGCAAGAGATAAAGATGGAATATCAGCTGTAATGAGTTTATGTGAGGCAGCTTGCTATTATATGTCTAAAAATATGACTTTATGGGATCAAATGATCAATATTTACGAAAAATATGGATATTACAAAGAAGGACAAGTGTCAATTGTTCTTGAAGGTGCCGAAGGTGCTGAAAAAATAAAAGAAATGATGGAAAATATGAGAAGCAGTTTGCCTGAAAAAATTGGAAAATATAAAGTAATTGAATTTAAAGATATTAAATTAGATATTGTTAAAAATTTAATTACAGGTGAAACGGGAAAAACAGGTTTACCTACATCAAATGTTCTTTATTATGAACTTGAAAATGATGCTTGGTGTTGTGTTAGACCTTCTGGAACAGAACCTAAAATTAAACTTTATATGGGAATTAAGGCTTCTAGCATGAAAGATGCAGAAATTGATTTAGAAGAACTAAAAGAAGCAATGAAGGCTTTAGTAAAATAATTTAAATTGGGTATGATTTTTAAGTCATACCCAATTTAAATATCTTGACTTTTAAAATTATTATTGATATAATAATTTCGTTATGTTCCTATAGCTCAGCAGGATAGAGCAGTCGCCTCCTAAGCGACCGATTGTGGTTCGAGTCCGCATAGGAACACCAAAAAAATTAACAATAAAACCTTACTAAGAATACAATATATAAAGTATTCAAATGTGAGGTTTTTATTTATGGAAAATATCAAAAAAATAATAATTTTAATATCATTAATAACAATGTGTGCAGTTATTATATCAATAATAGACTTAAATAAAAAAGTAAACAATTTACAAAATAATTTAATAGAAAATAAAGAGAAAAATCAAACAGAAGTAAATGTATCAGCAGAGCTACCAAATTTAACAGTTCAAGACGAAGAAAATTTAGAAGAACAAGAAGTTGAGGATGAGGGATTTGAACTCCAAGGAGAAATTGCTTATGAGGGAGGTAAATCTCGAAGTTGGAATTTGAATATATCTGGAGAACCAAAATTAACATATATAAGTCAGATTGATAATAGGTGGAAAAATTATCCGTATACTGTAACAAATAATAAAAGTCAAACTATAGGGAAAAGTGGGTGTGGAGTAGCTACTGCTGCAATGATAATCGATAGTATAGTCGGAAATGTATCTGTAACAGAATTAGCAGATGTTTTTGTAAAGTATGGCTATAGGTCGCCTAATAACGGAACTTATTGGTCAGCAAATAGAGCAATTGCGGATGAATTTAATATAGAGTATCAAGAAACCTCAAATTTTAGTGTTATGCTTGAAAAATTAAAAAATAATAATTATATTATAGCATCAGTTGGAAATGGATTATTTACTACGGGCGGACATTATATAATGATTTATGGTGTTGATGGAAATAATTTGAAAATATACGATCCATTTTTATACAAAGGAAAATTTGATACATCAACTCGTAGAGGAAAAGCTTATGTGGATGGAGATACGGTTATTTGTAGTACTCCTAATTTTAAAAATTATGCAAATTATAAAAGATTTTTTTGTTATAAATATAATAGAACAGATAACTCAAATGAGAATAAATCGGAGATGACAAGTTATACAAGATATGTTAGGGTATCAAGTAGATTAAATATAAGAAGTGGAGCTGGTATTGAAAATAAAATAGTTGGAAAATTGAACAATAATGAAAGAGTTACTGTGTATGAAACAAAAGGGAACTGGAGTAGAATTGGCGAGAATAAATGGGTTTCGTCAGATTATTTAGCAGAAAAAAGTGTTAATGTGAATCGAAACACGGTAGGTCAATATAAGAGATTAAAAAATAGAACGTATTTGTATTCAAAATCAAATTTAACAGGAAAAAAATATACGTATTTAGCAAAGACACAGGTTAAAATAATTAGAAATGTTTCAA
>CAKPCG010000042.1 GCA_934141475.1 uncultured Clostridia bacterium | reverse complement strand
ATAGTAATTTATAGTTTTGACTGAAATTTTTTTGCAACTTTAAAATCACTAGAATCAATAAAACTTACTTTTAAGTAACTATATTACAAAAAAGTGCGTACTTCCCAAGTATAAAATACCCTGCTATAATGCAAGTATAATAAAAATTTAGGAGGTATTAAAATGAACAAAGAAAAAATTGATTTATCAAAAGGATTTGTTGAAATATATGATTTTGGAGGTATAAAATTACACGCATATCAAACTAATGATTTAATGAATGATGTATGCTTCATATTGGAAAATGCAGAAAATGTTTTAATAATTGAATTACCACCATTCCATTCAAATGCAGAAGAATTTGAAAAATATGTTAAAGGATTAAACAAAAACATAATAGGAAAAGTATTTTCAGATCACCCAAATGGAGGAGTATCATTATTTAATGATGTAAAAAATTATGCAAGTCAAGGAACTATAAATAGTATGACATCTGGAACAATCAGACATTTAAATGATGGATTTATACCAAGTTTTGGAGCAGATTTTGATGAAAAATTACCTACTATTACTGAAATATTAACTGAAAAATCATATAATATAGGTGGTTTTGAATTGAATATCATATATCACAATGAAAATATAGAAATAGAATTACCACAAATAAATAGTGTATATACACACATGTTAGGACATGATTGTCATTCAATAGTTGCAGGAGAAGGTCATGCAAATACTATAATCGAACAATTAAAAGGATACATTGAAAAGAATTATACATTAGTATTATCAAGCCACTATTTACCTGAAACTATTAACGATGTAAAAACAAAAATTGATTATTTAGAAGAATTAAAAAATATAGCCAAAGAATCTTCAAATGGAGATGAATTTAAAGAAAAAGTTAAAGCAAAATATCCCAATTATAGTGGGTTAAATTATTTAGACATGACAACAGGATATTTCTTTGCTTAAAGAAAGGGAGTTGGAAATATGGCAAAAGTTTATACAAATTGTCCAGTAGAATATACTGCATCAATATTATCAAATAAATGGAAATGTTTAATATTAAGAGATTTAATAGAGGGAACAAAAAGATTTAATGAATTAAATAAATCCATTGTAGGAATTTCAGCAAAAGTATTAACAGAAAATTTACGAGAACTTGAAAATGATGGTATTGTAATAAGAAAAACTTATGCTGTAGTTCCTCCAAAGGTAGAATATTCATTAAGTCCAAAAGGAAAGGAATTAAAGCCAATAATTGATTTAATGAAAGAATATGGAAATAAATATAAAGACTAAAACTAAATAATTATTGTAAGGCTGGTATTAAATATCAGTCTTATTTAATAAAAATAAAGTATAAGATTGATAGAGTTGCAGAAAAAATAAAAAACAAGGAGTAATATGGAAAAGTTAGATTATTTAATAGATTATTTACTAAAGGAATCTGAAAGAACAGACTTTGATTATTCCAATATAGATAAAAAATCATTATATAGAGCATTAGTAAATATAAGACAAGCAAAACCTATTTCAGAAGATTTTCTAATTGATAAACATAGAAAATAAAAGAGAAGATGATGATTATGGTGGATTAAGAGTTCATATTAGTTCAATTTTTGATAATATGCCAACTGATTTAAAGATAGATGTTACAACTGGAGATAAGATTACATACAAGGAGATAAATTATAAATATAATCTGTTATTAGAAACTAGAGCAATTGATATATGCTTATACATTTAGATAAGAATAATATTAGTAATAAAATTTTGAAGGAAGCAATAAAAGAAACATCTCAACATAGAAATTCTTTTGAAATTATTGATAATAAAAAAGTTGTTGAAGAAGTAATAGATAGTATTGGTATAGACAAAGATTTGATAAAACAATGGGAAATTTATAAAAAAAATCATGAGTATGCAAAAGAAATAGATTATTTACAACTAATTGAAAGTATAAAAAAAATTAAAGACATATATTTTAAATAATAAATGCTTGAAGTCAAAATTGACTTCTTTTTTTATTTTTTACAGAAGAATTTTATGCCTAATACTAAAATTAAAGAACTACATAAATTAACTATAATTAAAATGGGAGAAGATCAATAATGAAAAAAATAATATTAATAATTAATGCTATACTGCTAATATCTTTAATAGTTATTAGCAGTTATTTTATATATAAACAATTAAAAGAAGAAAATGAACAAGAATCGATTTTCGATGATTTATGTGAAATTATACAAGAAGATGAAAAAAAGATTCAAAGTGTATAATAAAAAAATAGAAAGTAATTTAAATATATTAGGAGAATTAACAAGGGTAGAAGTTTCAAGAACATATGAAGACTATCCGATTGGAAATATAGTATTTTTTCATTTTGGAGATAAATTTCCAAATATATATGTTAATAGTTATATATACAGTTTAAGTGATTATAACGATAAAACACTTTTAGCAATATTGTATGCAGTCCAAGGAGGTTTTCAAATTAGTTATTTAACTAAAACGTATAAACAGAAGATAAAAAATATGTTGGAAGGTGGATACAGGATAAAATTTAATGAAAAGGCAGCTACATGTGTATTGCAACAAACAATATATTTTTATTTTATGAAAAATGAAAAGGTAAAATTTAAGTAAAAAAAATAGGAGAGAGAGGCTGAAATAGAGCCTTCCTTGAATAATAAAACATTGCACAAAATGAAAGTTTTGTGCAAAAAGGCATAGGGGTAAAATATATGGACTGCCATTCTAGGTGTCCTTCTATCTATTACTATATCTAGCTGTTCTTACACTTTATATCTTATTATTTAATAACTTATATTATTTCTTTAATAAATTGTCTTAAATCAAATTCTAATGTGTTAATACTTATAGTTATAACTTTTTATTTATATCTAAATTTTTTCTATATAATTCTTTTATTTTTTTATCAAAATTTGCAAAACCTTTATATCACCGTATTCAGCCTATTTTATAGACAACAAACTATATGCCTTAAAAATAAAAACGGCTTAAAATCGATTCTCGTGCGTTGCTTTTTTGGCACTTTTTTGTAATTTTCTTGTAGTCTATTAAAATCAGTATTTTTACATTATTAATATAAAATTATGTGTAATTCATATTATTGAGTAACTAATCATAAATGATTATATATCTGATATTTGTAAATAACATTTGGTATTCATTATCTACTCTATTTATATATGGTGCATCTGTTATATTTTCATAAGCTGTTTGTATCAAGATCGACCATGTTATTGCCACAAAACATACAACTAAATTGTTTGTCAGAAATACTAAACTATATAATAAAAATCTTATTCCAAATTTTATACTTATACTAATATAATCGTTTTTACCAGTTAAATATTTTAACACTATTATTCCTATTAAATCTGCTAATAAGCCTACCAATAATAAATATTTTGTTGCTGTACTATCAGAAAATTTCAAAATATTTGTAAGCATTAACATTTTTAAACCTAATCCTGTATTCATTGCTATATTTCCAATCAAATAATCTAATACATATATTTTTACAATCTTATCTTTAGAAATATATTTTAAAGTTTCTTTTAATTCTATTGACTTTTTCTGAATAACTGGTTTCTTAATATTCAAAATCGTTATAAATGCCATTAATAAAAAGATAATCGAAATAAGTAAACATATATTATAGCTTATTAGGAAATTTCCTAATGTCCTTCCTATAGCAACTCCTCCCACTAAAACACCTATATCACTAAATAAATACTCTACTAATTTTCTTTTACTATATAATTTATCATCTTTTTTTATCGTTACTATAAATGGGTAAATACTAATTATTATTATTTTTTCAAATATTGTATCAAGTATTACTAATCCATTTATAATAGCTGTCTGTCCACTATGATTTAAAATATATAATACTAATAAGCATAAAGCTTTCATAAAAATAGAAAATGATAGTACACTTTTTATCTTATTTAAAGATAATTTTTTAGAAAAGACAATTAATGCAATTACACAACATAGACTCGCTATGCTTAAAATTTGACTAATTTGTGTAACATCTAAATTATTATCTTGTAGCCATAACTGTCTAAAGTTTTCCCATAATCCTTTTGAAATACTAAAAAAAGCTAACATTACTAGTATCTTGTTTTCATCTTTTAATTTTGCAAATTTTTCTCCCATTTTATCCTCTATTCATTATTTGTTATTTCCTATAAATTCATATATTTCTTGCCAATTACTTAAATTTGTTATTTGGTCGTTACTGTTTTCATCATCAGTAATTCTTATGACTTTTATACCTGCTCTTGAAATCTCTAAGCAATTATTTAATTGGTCATCAATAAATAATTCAATATTTTCTTGCTTACACACTATCGCTTTTTCTCTTGCATTTACTATCAATCTATCATATTCTATATTATTTTTGTCTAACCAATCTTTGCTCAACAAATATGGATCATCATGAAACTCACTATCTCTAGCTGTTACTATAAATATTTTATGCCCATTTTTTTTTAATTTCTTAATTACTTCAACAACATCAGGTCTAGGCTCAGCCTTATTTGTAATTTCTTCTTGTATGTCTTTTAAAAAGTATTTTAATTCATCGTATGTAAATTCAAATTTCTTTTTATAAGCATCTCCATTATTTTTAATATCTTCTAATTGATTTTCAGCATTATTAATATTTTTTCCAAGTTTTATTGCATAGTCATATGCTGCTTTATTTAATTCTTCTTGAATTTCTGTTAATGTATTATCTATATCAATTCCTATATTCATATTTTCACCTTAATTTCTTTGTATATTGTCTTCAAATTCAATATCTTCATTTTTATATTCTTCTGGTTTTAATCCGAATCTTGTTCTCATATAATCTAAAACCACAACCATAATAGCCAATGATAATAGACCTACTATTAGAAACGAATTTTCAACATTTGTTACTTTTAATAATAATCCGCCTATTACAGAAAAAATACTAGCTGCTATTCCACCTATAAACTCATAAGCAAATGTTATTTTATTTCTTGATTCTTCCTTTGTAAAATTCTTTAAATACTTATATTCTAATATATACCATATTGAAGTACAGCATTTTTGCATTGCAAACATAACTAATATAATAGGTATAATAGATGTTCCTACATATAAGCTAGATATTATTCCTATTATAATACATGCCCCTATATACATAAGAGATATAAATGATAATGTCCTATTCCCAAATTTTTTCTCTATCGGCTTCTTTAATGAAAGTGAAATTCCACCAATAAAAGTTAAAATTGCAAATATCATTGAAAACTGCTCCTCTGGTATTCCGATATTAGTAAGCAAATCACTATTGTATGTATCTATTATTTCTATCAAGCTATAAAATGCTATTTGAAATAGCACATATGCTTTCATTCTTTTTGATTTTAAAATGAATTTAAAAGAACTTTTTAAATCATTTTTATATTCTCTTAGTGTATTAGAAAATTTTGCATTTTTATTATTTGACTTTTTCACTTCATATACATCTTTAAATCTAAACGATAATACTGTAGATATTATAATAAATCCTAAGCATATCAACATTGGTATATAATTGTTCATTACAAATAAATAACCTGCTGTTAATGATGCTATACCATCTAATATGTAATACCAACTTCCACCTTTTGCATCTATTTTTGAATATAAGCCTTCTCCACCTCTTGTAGATACTGAATCATATAATAAATTAGATTCTGCTATTGTTTTCATATCATATCCTAAAGCAAATATTAAATCTGCAATAATTATACTGATTGCTCCTGGTGCAAATATCAAAATCAGCATATAAAAAATCAACATTATATTTCCTAATATTATGCTTTTTCTTTTTCCAATTGAATCTGTAATTGTTACAGCAGGTATTTGCATTAAGATTCTAAACAATAAATAAAATCCATTTATTATTAAAATCTCTGAAGCAGTAACTTTCTTGGTTATTGTGTAAAATAAAAATTCTACTGAATAGAAGAATAATAAATCCCAAGAAAACATTTTGTATATTGGATAGAGTTTTGCATTATTCCTTTTTATCTTATTTAATTTTTTTCTATCTTCCATTGTATTTTTCCTTATTTCCATCATTTTAAATTCACATTGTCATTCTATCATAACGACCATTTTTTTACAACGAAATCTCATAAATTTTGTTTCTATTTGTCATATTTTTTCTATCCGTAACATTATGTTTATTTGCAATAAAAAAATGATAATTATTAATTTAATAACTATCATTTCATTTTTATTTATTTTTTATTTCTAACATCGAATTTGCAATTCCTCTACAATATGTAATATATTCTTCTATCAAGCCTTTATCTCCAATCTGTTCTAATATATTTTTAAATTCAATTAAATTTTTATCTATTTTTATTTCTTTAGAATTATTTTTCATATTTTCTAACATTAAGTAATCGAAGGACATATCTAGTGCATTAACTATATCTAATGTTGTTTTTAAACTTGCCAATCTGTTACCTCTCTCTAAATTGCTAATATATGATGGAGTTACATCTACTATCTCTGCCAACTCTTCTTGTGATATGTTTTTCTTAACTCTTTGTTCTTTTATTTTTCTACCAATAGATTTTAGCTCCATTTTATCACTCCCTTTTCTAATATTTTCAGTATATATTTTAAAGAGATTTTTTTGAATAGACTATTTGTTTTTATATTTCTGTTAGAAATATTTTAAACATAATGAAAAGCAACCTAGGTATATTATCTATATCCAGATTGCTTTTCATTTTACTTCGAGTTATAAACTCCTGCTTTTAATAATTTCAGCATATCTTCCATGCTTTCCTTGTCTTTTTTGTTTGCTCGATACAAAATAGCCATTATTTCTTTAAGTATTTTTGTGTCTTCACTTTCTGATGTTAATCCATCTAATAAAAGCATTATTTCTTCATCCATTGTCTGAAAAATATGATTTTTAGATACTTTTATTTCCAGTTCAACATCATAGTCAGCACATTCCAATACTTTTAAATAATCGACATTTAAGACATCTGCCAGTATCTTCAATTTCTTTTTGCTCAATTTTCGTTCTCCTGTTTGAACTTTGCAAAGAGAAACATTAGTTATACCAACCATCTTGGCTACTTGTTTTTGTTGCAAACCTAATTTTTTCCGCTGTACCTCAATTAATTCTCCTAAATTATTAGGCATACTCATTATCCTCCTATGTTTTCATTTCAAGCAAAAGAAGTGGTTACGAACCACTCTTTTTGCTTGAAGAGCTACTTGATGCGTTTGCATCTGCCGACTGATCGCTGTAATATGAACAGAATATCATCAAGACAGTTTTTTCATCCAATTCACAGTCATCTGTAATCCTTACATCAAAATCATTGAAGAAGAACTTGGAATTATAATCTGCTATTAACTTTCCTTCTGTGTCATACATTTCACCATTTGTGTTAAAAGCATTAAATGTAACATTGGCAATCTTTTCTCCATCCTTATTGTAGATGTCATATGATTCTCCAAAGAACTTTACCAATCCTACCATCTCCACAGATACTGCATTATTCACATAAATTGAATGTGAGTCTTGTGCTATAAAATGATAGTCATCTCCTGCGTATGCAGTTTTCTTCTCATTCAAATCATACATTGTCAGCGGATCTGTAACGAATCTGAATATGTTACCTTTTACTCTTGCAAAGTCTTCATTTTCTTTGTCAATCTCTATTGTTGTTGACAACCGAAGATTCTTCACATCACATTCATATTCAGTACAAGAGCCAATGTCCTTTTTATGCCCAGACAGCACAAATGCTCCAATCAATAAGCAAACAACTCCTACAATTGCAATAACCCGAATAGCTTTCTTTTTCATTTCAATACCTCCATTTTATAGTATTATTTCTACAATACACTTTTGTATTACCTTTTATTATAGCATAAATCACTTTAAAAATCAAAAATTCTCATTTAATTATTATAAAAGCATTGAATTAAAAGTTAAATGCACTTTAGTATACTCTCTATAGTCTGTCTTAGATTTAATGCACGTTTTTCAATGCTTTTTTCAATTTTATATTTCAATTTTTACTCCTATTTCAGTATCCTAGTCAGACACTCTTGCTATATTTATTTTCATTTTTCCAATTTATTTTATAATATGTTTTATCCACAATTTAACTTGTTCAATATCTTCTTTATTTGGATGTTCTAGTGCTTCATCAAAGTTTTTAATACTAACTTGAAGGTTTTTATCTTCTGGATTTTCTTTTATTAAATGTTCATATCTATCTCTAATACTCATAGGCATTTTCCCCTGACAATAAAAATATCCTAATATCTGATTTGTATCATTTATATTTTTTTTTACTCTATTAAACAATGTTTGATAATATTCTACTTGTCCTCCAAAACCTGCTGTTCCAAAATATGCAATTTTTTTGTAATTTAATTTTGTTAAAAATTCTTTTATTTCACTTGAACAATTTCCTTTATCTGTCCAAGAACCCACAATATATATATCAGCCTCTATGTTATTTTCTGGTTTTCCAAAATAAACTATATCTTCATTACTTAATTCTTCTTTTATAGCTTCAGCTATAATTTTAGTATTCCCTGTATTACTTGAATACACAATTGCTATTTTCATATTTCTAGTCCTTTCTATTTAATTGTAATTTCTGTTTCTAATTTGTAATTTCTTTTTTTATATATTCAATATTAAATTTATCTAAATCACTTATTTTAATATTTCCCTCTGCAAGTGATGATTTTAAGCCCTCTTGGTATTCATTAGGTGCATATATTACTTTTATATACTGACTTTTCTCACAAGGTAAATAATAAATATATTCATCATCTCTATAAATTTCTTCTTCAATGTTGTTACAGTCAAATTCTTTACTGTTGTCTATAATTGCAAATTCTTCTTTAAGACTATACTTTGTATTGTTATAAACTGTCATATTAAAGATTTTTATTACTATTCCTTCTTTATATCCTAACTCATACTTATTACTTTCATTTCCAACTGCATAAATACTATGAACATTGGCTATTGAATAAGTTAAAGACTTCCATTCTACTGTACCACCATCTCTTAATTTAAAAGGTATTGGAACTAATAAAATCATTAAAACTATAATTACTACTACTATTATTACTTTCTTTTTCATAAAACACCTCTCATTTCATAAACTCAATCCAAGCGATAATTTACTAATTATTGTTTGCATTATATCACAAAGGACAGATAATTTTCAACTAATTACCTGCCCTATCTATTGTAATTTATATGTTTTGAAAATTTATTTTATTGAAAAATAAGCGGTTCAATATTCCAAGCAAACCAAAAAGGA
>CAKPCG010000041.1 GCA_934141475.1 uncultured Clostridia bacterium | reverse complement strand
ATATTTAATTAAATAGGTGTGTAATAAAAGAATAAAGAAGGTGCCGTATATGGACACAGTAGTATTAAAATTTGGAGGAAGTTCAGTTGCAGACAATATTAAATTAAATATTGTAGCAGAAAAAATTAAAAAATTTTATAATGAAGAAAAAAATGTTGTAGTTGTAGTTTCAGCACAAGGAAAAACAACAGACAATTTAATTAAGGAAGCTATGAGTTTATCTAGTGTTCCAAACGAAAGAGAGTTAGATGTATTATTAAGCTCTGGTGAACAAATGTCAATGGCTAAATTAGCAATTTTGTTAAACAGACTTGGAATACCTAGTATTTCGCTTACAGGGTGGCAAGCTGGAATATACACAAATAATACAAACCAAGATGCGATTATAGAAGATATAAACATAACTAGAATTGAAAAAGAGCTAAAAGAAAAAAAGGTTGTAATTGTAGCGGGATTTCAGGGGATAAACGAAAATTTAGATATAACAACCTTAGGAAGAGGAGGCTCAGATACAACAGCAGTTGCATTAGCTGCAAAATTAAATGCTACAAAATGTTACATTTTTTCTGATGTAGATGGAATATACACATCAGATCCAAGACAAACAAAAATTGCTAAAAAAATAGATACAATTTCTTATAAAGAAATGTTAGATATTGCAGGAGAAGGAGCAAAAGTACTTCATAATAGATGTGTAGAAGTTGGAGAAAAGTTCAATGTTCAAATTGTTGCAAAATCAACATTTAACAACAATGAAGGAACTATAATAAATGATAAAATTGAAGGAGGATGTGTAAAAAATATTGTAAAAAATGATAATATTTTATATGTCCATATTACATCAAAAGAAAAATATGTAGTAGAAAAATTTAATATATTATACAATAAATTTATAGAAGAAGACATAGGTGTAAAAAATCTTGTAAACAGTAGTGAAGATATATTAGATATATCTTTTACAATTCCTAAAGCGAAATTTAATAAACTTGCAAATTTACTAGAAAATAAATTTCCTAAACTTGAAAGCAGTTATTTAGATATTACAAGAATTTCAATTATAGGAAATGGAATTATGAGTAATAATATGGTTTTAAATAAAACAATGAAAATAATCGAAAAAAATAGATTAGATGTAATAAGCATGGAAATAAATGAAACCAAAATTGCAATTATGTTTAAAAAAATTATTCCAAATGAGGTTTTAGATGAACTTCATGAAACTTTAATAAATTAAGAAAAGGGAGAAATCTCTTTTCTTTTTTGTTCTAAAATAATAAATTTAGAATATAATTATTTATAGTTAGGGGGAGTTAATATGGTAATTGAAGAAAGAAAAAATATAAATAATTTAGGAAATGTTATCCAAAATTTAATTTTAGAAAATAGAAATAAATTAAGCATATCTGGAGTTAAAGATGTATTAAGTTTTGATGATCAAGTTGTTATAATGGAAACAGAACTTGGACTTCTAACTGTAAAAGGAGAAGATTTAAAAATAAACAAACTTAGTATAGATACCCAAGAAGTAGTAGTTGAAGGAGAAATAAACAATTTGGGTTATAGTGATCATTCTAAAAAACAACAAGATGGAAGTTTATTTAGTAAAATTTTTAAATAAAGAGGGGAATAAGTTTTGGTAATTAATCAAGCATATTTATTTTTAATTTTTACTTTAAATGGAGCAATAATTGGTTTATTATTTGATTTCTTTAGAATTTTAAGAAAAAACTTTAAAACAGTAAATATAATAACAAACATAGAAGATATAATATTTTGGATATTAACACGGTTTAACTATTATATTTTCAATGTATAACTTTTCGGGGCGGAACATTAAGATTATACATGTTTATTGGCTTAATATTAGGTATAACAATTTATATGTTAATTTTTAGCAATATTATAATAAAAATATCAACTAAAATAATAACTCTAGTAAAAAATATAATAAAAATGATATTAAAAATTATAATACTACCACTAAAAATATTATACAAAATATTTGAAAAAACGATATTTAGACCAGTATACATATTTTTATATAAGATAAACAATAATTTGACAAAAAAGAAACAAAATTTTCTAAAAAACATAAATAATTCGAAAAAATTCAAAAAAAGCAAAGTAAAAGAAGGATTTTAAATAAAAATGGAGAATAATAAAATAGAAAAGAAAAAAAGATAGAAAGATGGTACATATGAAAAATAAGAAAACAACATTAATAAAAAGAATTGTTTTTATTGTACTTTTAATATATGCAATAATAACATTTATAAAACAACAAAAAATTTTAAATACATATAGTGAACAAGAAACAAACTTACAAACACAAATATCAGAAGCAACAGAATATCAAAATAAATTAAATGAAGAAAAAGATAATGTAAATTCACCAGAATATATAGAAGAAATAGCAAGAGAAAAATTAGATATGTATTTACCAAACGAAAGAGTATATGTAGATAGTGAAAATTAAAAAACTTTGAAATTTTTACCATTTTCAAAGTTTTTTAATTTTTTTACTTCACAAATAGCAATATTTGTGATATAATACCGAAATGAATAAATTTTTTTCTATGAATAATCCCAAAAAAAATTAAAATCAAAAAGGAGAATATTAAATATGCCAGATTTAGAAACTTTAACTTTATTAGAACTAAAAAAATTAGCCAAAGAAAATAACATAAGAAATATTTCAAAATTAAAAAAGGAAGAATTAATAGAAGTACTAAAAAGTATTCAAAACAACAAATTTGAAGAAGAAATAGATGAAGATATATTAGAAGACGAAGAATATAGAGAAGAAGCAGAAGAAACAGAAAAGCACGAAGACTCACGTCGCAGATATGATGCTGCTGATGACGAAACAGACTCATTAGAAGAAACTACAGTTGCATATCAAGTGAATAATGAAGAAGACGAAATAATAGAAGGTATATTAGAAGTACTACCTGATGGATATGGATTTTTAAGAGGAGATAACTATTTATCTAGTCCAAAAGATGTATATATATCTCCGGTTCAAATAAGAAGATTTAGATTAGTAACAGGAGATTTAGTAAAAGGAATATCAAGATATAAAGAGGGAGAAAAGTTCCCATCTTTAATATTTGTTGGAGAAGTAAATGGTGAGCATCCAGAAAAAGCTGCAAGAAGAATAAGATTCGAAGAACTAACACCAATATATCCAAATGAAAGATTAAGACTAGAAACAGTACAACAAAATTATGCCACAAGGATGATTGATATAATTTCTCCTATTGGAAAAGGACAAAGAGGTTTAATAGTTGCACAGCCAAAAGCTGGTAAAACAACATTATTAAAAGAAATTGCAAATAGTATAACTGCAAATAATCCAGAATGTGAATTAATAATGCTTTTAATAGATGAAAGACCAGAAGAAGTTACAGATATGAAGCGTTCAATAAAAGGTCAAGTTATATATTCTACATTTGACGAATTACCAGAGCACCATGCAAAAGTTGCAGAAATGGTTATAGAAAGAGCCAAAAGACTTGTAGAACAAGGAAAAGATGTTGTAATATTATTAGACAGTATAACAAGACTTGCCAGAGCATACAACTTAGTTGTTCCTGCATCAGGAAGAACATTATCTGGTGGTATTGACCCAGCATCACTTCACAAACCAAAAAAATTCTTTGGAGCTGCTCGTAATATTGAAAATGGTGGAAGCCTAACGATTTTAGCTACAGCTTTAACAGAAACAGGAAGCAGAATGGATGATGTAATATTTGAAGAATTTAAGGGAACAGGTAATATGGAAGTTCTTTTAGATAGGTCGCTTGCCGAAAAACGTATATTCCCATCAATAGATATAAATAGATCAAATACAAGACGTGAGGATCTATTATTAACTCCAAAGGAATTAGAAGCGACAAGCTTAATTAGAAAAGCAATGGGAAATATGGCAGCAGCAGATAGCACAGAGCAAATATTAAAGGTTATAAAATCAACAAAAAATAATGAAGAATTTTTAGATAGAACTATTTTAGCTTTAGAAAGATATAAAAATTAGAAATATAGTGATATCTTTATATTTAAAAACTGTTTAGCAAAATATTAAATACGGACTGAATGTCAATATTTTTAGGAGGTAGAAAAAACGAAGATTTTTTCTGCCTCAATATTTTTTATGCTATAAATAAAAATACAAAAAATACTTGATAAATATGAAATATTTTTTAAAAAAGACTTTTAAAATACAAAAAAATTTGATACAATCAATACGTAAAAAATATTAATCAAAGGAGAAGCTAATGAAAAAAAAATACATTTTTATAATAGCAATTGTAATAATAGCAATTTTAGTTTTTAAAGGCATAGACATAGTAAGAACATTAAAACCAGCTAATAAAAATAATGATGAGGATCAAGAAGAACAAGTAGTAGAATACACAAATTCAATTCCAGATGATGCAGAATCATCTACTAAAGAAGATGAAGCAAATTCAGCAATTCAGGAAACAAAAAATAAAGTGGTAGATGCCACAAAAGAAGAATTAGAACAAATGAAGGATGAAATTAGTGCTAAAGGAGATACATCAATATACCAAGTTGAAGAAGAATATGATGGAAGAAAAATACTTCAAGTAAAACCACAAGTTCAATTTTATGTTGCTTTTGCAGGAATTATAAAAAATGGCAAACCAGAAGAAAACGAATTAGAAAAATTAAATAAGCAAATGCCAACAAAAACAGGTATATGGATATCTAAACAGTCAAGAGATGAATTTATGAATTTATTAAATAAAAACAACATAGATAATTTTTCAATAGATGAAGAAGGTTACTTAAAAAGCAATGGCTCTATAGAAGATGACAAAATTGCAAAAAAATTAGAAAAAATGACTAATTCAAGCAATTTATATATAATAGACATAAAAGGAAGCATATATGAGAGAGACTATATAACAGGTGAAATTACAGAAAATTCATTTGAAGAAATAGATCCTAATCAAACTATAGAAACATATACTGATGAGAACAAAATAATATTAGAATTAACAACAAATAAGTCAAAAGTAATACAAAGTGAAGAAATTCTTATGGATATTGTTCAATATTAATTTACAAATTATATAAAAAAAGAAAGGAAATGATAAAAATGGAAAAAATCAAAATTTTTGCTTGTAGCGAGTCTGCAGAACCATTCACAAAAGAAATATGTGATTATTTAAACTTACCAATGGGACAAATTGATAGAATGAAATTTAAAAACGACAATAATTTCGTTCAAATTCTAGAAACAGTTAGAGATTATGATGTATACTTGATTCAAAGTTCAACTCCTCCTGTAAATGAAAGAATAATGGAATTATTAATAACTATTGATGCAGTAAAAAGAGCATCTGCTAAAAATATTAATGTAATATTACCATATTATATATATTCAAGATCAGATAAAAAAGACCAACCACGTGTGCCAATAACTGCAAAATTATTAGCAGAATTAATTGAAGCTGCAGGTGCAACAAGAGTTATAACATGTGATTTGCATAACCCTGCAATTCAAGCATATTTTAACAATATAAACTGTGATAGACTTTCAGCAGAAAGACTTTTAGAAAAATATTTCGATGATAAAAAACTTGAAAATAAAGTAATTGTTGCAACAGATGCAGGAAGTTCAAAAAAAGCTTACAAATATTCTGAATTCTTTGGATGTCCTATTGCAATGCTAGATAAAAGAAGAGATGGAAATAATGATAAAGCTATTGGAACAACAATTATAGGAGATGTAAAAGGAAAAAATGCAATTATATTTGATGACGAAATAGATACAGCAGGTTCTATGATGGAAACTGTAAGAGTATTAAAAGAATTTGGAGCAGAATCTGTATACGCTGCATGTACACATGGAGTTCTTTCCGGACCAGCAATAGAAAGAATAAAAAATTCACCTATAAAAGAATTAGTTATAACAAATACTATTCCTTTACCAGAAGAAAAGAAATTAGATACAATAAAAGTTGTTTCAATAGCACCATTATTTGCAGAAACAATAAAAAGATTAAACGAAAAAAAGGCTTTAGGTGAACTTTTAAAAACTTTTGTATAATAAAATAAATTAATTAAATATAAAATGTAAAAATGGCTGTATTAAGATCATACAGTCATTTTACAGGCTAGGAGGAAAAATGTTTTTATCAATAATTTTAATAATATTAGGCTTTGTATTTTTAATAGTAGGTGCAGATTTACTAGTAGATGGAGCAAGCCAAATCGCAAAGAAATTTCGCATACCAGAAATAATAATAGGACTAACAATAGTATCAATTGGAACATCTATGCCAGAATTATTTGTTAGCATAACATCTGCATTAGATGGATATTCGGATATGGCACTTGGAAATATTATAGGAAGTAACTTAAGTAATTTGCTTCTTATACTAGGTCTCTCAGCGACCATAAAACCAGTTATTTTTCAAAAAGAAACAAGATTATACGAAATACCAATGTGTTTAATAGCAACAACTATTCTTATGATTTTTTGTAATACAAAAGGTGTTGTATCAAGAGGAGAATCTATTATATTACTTATTTTATTTTGCATGTTTATTGCATATACAATTTATATGGGTAAAAAAGAATCAAAAGAAGATATGATAGATATTCAAACAGAAGAAAGTTCAAAAAATAGCGTTTTTAAAAGTATTTTATTTATAATAATTGGAATTTTAGGACTAAAATTTGGAGGAGATTTTGTTGTAAATAATGCTGAAAATGTAGCAAAACATTTTAATATAAGTGAAAAAATAATTAGTTTAACAATACTTGCTATAGGAACAAGCTTACCAGAGCTAGTTACAAGTGTAACAGCAGCAATAAAGGGAAATAGTGACATAGCAATAGGAAATATAATAGGATCAAATATATTTAATATATTGCTTATAATTGGAGTATCTTCATTTATAAAACCAATAGTATATAATTTTACATATAATTTTGATTTTACTATTTTATTAGTTTCATCTGTTATTTTAGCTATATTTCCATTTATACCTCCTAAAAACAAGATGAGTAGAACAAATGGTATTGTGTATTTACTAATATATGCTGCGTATATGGGATTTTTAATTGTAAATTCATAAATTTATGAATATTTTATTGCCTATTTTAGGATTAAAATGATATAATAAAACCAATAAAAAAAGATAAAAGGATGGATTTTAATATGTACAATGAAGCTTATATAAAAGCATTTGAAGAAGAAATTTATGTAAAATACTTACGAAAAACAGATAAATTACAGGAGTTAGCAGATGATTATTTGAAAAAATACTCTGAAGGGAGTGATGCATATAATTTGGCTCTTAAAGAATCTTTAGATCACTATGTTGCAAAAAAAATAAGCGAGAATCCCAATATTATTTATACTAATGAATTTAAAAATTATTTTCAATATTTAAAAACAATTACTTTGCAAAAAGGATATATGCTAAAAGATAAAACAAAATTGCTATTAGAGTTTAACACAAATGTCATTTTTGAATACTTAAATGATGATTTATTAAATAGAATTTCACCTGGAAACAGGGTAGGAGAGACTTTTAGAAAAAATCAGAATATAATAAATATGGAATTACAAAAAATTAAAGATAATCAAACATTAAGTACTGAGGAATTGGAATTTATATCAGACTACTTAGATAGCAAAAAAGATATTCAAAGCAAAGAATATACAGATTATATAAGATATATATTCAAAAATAATGATAAAATCACATCTAGCCCTAAAATAGTTTCTGCAATTCTAAGCTATCTTCCGGGTTATTATATTTTTCGGCAACAGTATAAGAAATGCTAGAACATATTTAGTAGCAAAAGATCACTCAAGAAATGTACGTACAGCACATAGTTCAGGCACTTATACATATACTTGCTTTGAATATGGAGAGTTTAAAGATATAAAACTAAACTCATATGAATCAGCAAACTCATCTCGTTCTTTTAAACATAATGATATAATATTTTTATGTTTTGCTGCATTCCATGAGTTGACACATCAAAAGCAAAGAGCTGAAGCCAAAGAAGGAAGCAAATTTGATGGAATCGCAATGGAAATGAAAGATCTTTTAAACAGCGTTGAGCAGGACTACGGAGTTAATCATGATACAGACGAAATCGAAATTGATGCTGACGAAAACGCATGGAAAGAATGTACTTACTTTGTTGGTAGATTTTTAGAAAATAAAGAGTTAAGTGAAAAATGCTCACGTAATGCAAAAGCTGTACATTGTAGAAGAGCTTTTTCTGTAAAAACAGATAAAAATAATAGAAAAAGAAGATATATGGATTATGATGTGGAGATGCTTTCAAAATCAATAAGAAACAATCCTGGGATTCTAAAAGAATACAAAAATTTATCGCAGATATTCAATGAGGATGGTACAATCAAAATTGATTTTTTATTTGAAAAAATTATAGCAAGAACTAATTCAGGAAGAGAATTTTGTAATTATATTTTAAACACTGTACCATTAAATTTACTAGAAGACAAAATAAACAGTGGTACTTTTAATATGAAACAAATAGAAATATTATTAGAAAACTTTGTTGAAGTTCCTCATTCTAATGCACTAGCACTAAGAGAATTAAAAAATATAGATTTTTCTACATATGAAGAGACTTGGACTCAAATAAATATATCAGAAAAAATTGAAGATGTCTATAATTTCTATTTTACAGAATGTTGTGGTCAAATTCAAAGATTTAATAGATTGTTAGAAGTAACAGCTAGAAAATATAATTTAGGCAAAGGATTTATAGATAGTTATCGTCAATTTTTTCAAGATTATTATGTTGAAATGATTGAAAATATAAGTATTCCTAATGAGCAAGCAATTAATGCGGCATTAAGTAAATTAGAAAATAGTGACATTGAATATTTAAAAGTTCTTTCAATGCAAACAAGAAGGTTCTTACAAAATAAATTTTTTATAAATAATCAAGTTAAAAATCCACACAATAATTTGACAATGGAAGAAACGGATTCTTTAGTAACAACCGAAGATATGCAAAATGCTTATGAAGAAACTACAGTTTTTGATAGAAATAAAAGATATAGAGAGCTAAAAGGTGATATTAGAAAAGATCCACTAAAAGAGGGGGATAAAAATTATGAGTAATACAAATTCTGAGGTATATACAGATATTAGCATTATAATCAATATGATGCCTGCTGAAATGAAAAACAAAATTAGTAGTAATTTTATAAGTTTTATAGAAAATAATAAATCAGATAAATACGTATCAAATATCGACCCTAAAATACCATTGAAAGAACAAAATATTAGAAAAGAAACAAAAGAAATATTAGGAATTATTTATAGAGATTATTTATGTAGTGAAGAACAAAGAAATGTATTAATAAAGAAAGAAAAAGAAGAAACAATAAAATTTGAAGAAGCTATGAAAGAAAAATATAATATAGATGATATATTTAAGAAAAAGAAAGTTAAAAAATAATTGAAATGAAAGATATGCTGATATTAAAAAATATCAAACAATAGATGTCCTGTATAATATCAATTTGTGATATAATACAGGACTTTTTTCTTTTTTTATTTATATTTTTTATTATTTATGTTATAATCACAAACATAAAGAAAAAACGATAAAAAACCTCTTATATAGAAAGTGAGGACTATAATGATAAAAGTAATGTTTGTATGTTTA
>CAKPCG010000040.1 GCA_934141475.1 uncultured Clostridia bacterium | reverse complement strand
TCAAATATAGTAGAAAAATTTAATCCAGCGATAGAATTTAATGAAACAGATATGATATCAATGTTGTATTACCTAGGCTACCTAACAATATCTGGTGAGTTAATTGGAATTCCCAACCTTACAATACCGAATAAAGTAATGAAAGAAATTTATGCAGACTATTTTATGCAATTAATGAATCAAGAGGCAGAATTTAGGATAGATAATAGTATGAATCAAGAAATATTAGTACAATTAGCACAAGAAGGAAGAATAGACAAGATTGTAGAGGTATTAAGAATATATTTAAACAATTTATCAAATCGAGATTTAATTAAATTTGATGAAAAGTATATTAAATTAATATTTTACTGTATAGCAATGAGCATAAATTCATATTCTACAAAATCAGAAATGGAAGTAAACAGAAATTATCCAGATATATTATTAGTTCCAAGAGATAGAACAAAAGGATATAAAGCAATAATGGTAGAGTTTAAGTATATAAAAAAAGGTGAAACAGCCAAATTAGAAGATAAACAAAAAGAAGCAAGAGAACAAATTGAAAGATATAGCCAGTTTGAGGATATAAAGGATATAGAGGGATTGAGAAAATACACAATAGTAGTAGCTGGAAATGAAATTTTTGTACAGGAAATTTAGGTTATGATAATAGTATAAATTAAAAAAATATATTAAGTGAGAGTTAGAGGAAACTAGCACTTAAGGTATTTTTTTATTAGTGAATGAATTTTATTTTAAAGTATAAAATAAATATTACAAAAAACACATAAATATAAATACATATAAAATATTACTTTTGAAATGAATAATTAATAAAAATATGTAAAAGCGATGATATGATAGCCGTTTTTCTTTTGTGTTACATTTAGTGTAAAATGTTGAATTAAAGCAACTATGATGGTAAAATTAAAATAGAATAACAGAAGATGATGGCAAAATAAATGTTGAAAATAATGAATTAACTTATGAACAAAGAATAAGTGTTATTAAAGAAGGTACAATAAACTCAGAATTAATATTTAATAAGGAAATTGAAGATGGAACATATAGAAATAAAATATAAATACGCATAATAAAAGAACCAAAATTATTAGATAAAAAAGTTTAATAATTTTGGTTCTTTTTATGGCTAAATTAAAAAATTTGTAAAAATATATGACATTTAATGTTTTTTATATAAAACTGGTGCAATTTCAAAAACTATTTTAAAGCAAGGAAATTTTTCAGTTTCATTATTTTCTAAGCAATCAAGGTAAATATCTAGTTCATCTAGATTGCGACAAGCAGAAATTATCGCTGGGTGAATATTATAATTAAATAACAATTCCATACTTAGTTCAAAAGCATATTTTATTGATTTATTATCACTTGAACGAACTAATTTAAAGGTTTCTTTAAATCTAGAAATCGCAGGACTTTTGAAGAAAGATAAAGGTTTAGAATAGTATTTATCTACGATTTCTTCATATGAAATATCTTGGTTTTGCTTTTTTATATTTACTAAATCTTTTATAAAATAAGGTGAAAATACTTTACCATTTGTTTCGGAAACAACAAGAGTATTTTCTCTGTTTAATATATTTTCAGGTATATAATTAGATAATTGATCTATCTTTTTATTTATATTTTGCTTTAATATATCGGAATTTTCTGTATTAATTTGTGAAGTTGAGTTAAAATTTTCTTCTTTTTCTATACTGTTTTGAACGTCTGGATTTAAAGTATAATTTTCCTCTATAGTATCTTTTGGAGTTGACTTTAAGATATCATTTTCTGTAATTGACTCATAATCTTGAGATAAATCATTTACATTCGAATCTCTTAAAAATTTTAGTTCAGAATAAGCCAATAAAGAATACAGAAAATCTTCAATAAATAATGTATTTTTACAAACTACAGAAAGAGTATTTGAATAGTTTTGATTAAAAGTTTCTAAAGAAATTTCGAAATTAGAAATTAAGTTTAATTCTTTTTTTGTTTGCTCTAATAAAGAAATACTTTCATTACAATTATTTAAAGCAGATTTTAGATTATCAAGAAAATCCGTTATAATTTGAGAATAATTTAAATCCATATTATCAGATGAATATGCAATTTTTTTCATATAAGTTAATATTATTTTTTTTAATCCTTGTTGTGTTAACAAAATGGAATCTATAAATTTTTCTTCTTTTGCTATTAAAGGTGCAAAAGATGCAGGATTTTTTAATGTATCTTGATTAAAAAATATCATTTTTCATCACCTCGAGCTTATTATATATTAATATTGGCTTTTTTTCAATACAGTTTTACTAAATATTGATTTTAAAGTTTTTTTATGATATAAAAATATCTAAAGGAGGGTAATATGTCGAAGAAAATAATAGTTATTTTTATATTAATAATTGCAGCAATTGCAGGTTATTTTTATTGGGATCTTAATAATGAAAAACCAGAAGAGGTATTAAATGAGTATATTTCAAAATTAAATGATGGAAAATATGATGAAATATATAATTTATTAGATGAAGAGAGCAGACAAAAAATATCAAGTGAGGACTTTACAAAAAGAAATTCAAAAATTTATGAGGGAATAGATGCCTCAAATATACAAATAAATATAAAAGAAATTCAAAAAGTGGGAAGCGAAAGAAAAATATCTTATAATGAAAAAATGCAAGCCTCAGGTGGAGAGATAACATTTGATAATGAAATCAAACTAGTTAATGAAAATGGTTATAAAATAAAATGGACTTCAAACCTTATTTTTCCAGATTTAGGAGATGATGACAAAGTAAGAATTAATACATCAGCTCCAGAAAGAGGAAAAATATTAGACAGAAATGGAAAAGAGTTAGCAGGAGAGGGAACGGCATCTTCTATAGGAATTGTTCCAGGAAAACTAAGCGAAAGTAAGGAAGAAGATATAAAAAAAATAGCTGAACTATTAAATATTTCTGAAGAAACAATAAATAAAAAATTAAATGCCAGTTGGGTAAATAATGAAAGTTTTGTTCCTATAAAAACAGTATTAGCAAACCAAACAGAACTTAAAGACAAACTTTTACAAATAAAGGGAATAAAAATAACTTTGGCTAAAGTTAGAAGTTATAACCTAGGAGAAGCAGCAGCTCAACTTACAGGATATGTTCAAACAATTACAAAAGAAGAACTAGAAAAAAATGAAGGCTATACATCTTCATCTTTAATAGGAAAAACAGGTTTGGAAAAACAATTTGAAACAAGATTAAAGGGAAAAAATGGTGTAGAAATTTATATAGAAGATAAAGATGGAAATAGAAAAAAGACATTAATAAAACAAGATAAAGTAGATGGAGAAGATATAAAATTAACTATAGACTCTGACTTACAACAAAATCTATATGATAAATTAAAAAATGATGAAGGATCATTTGTTGTTATGAATCCAATGAGTGGGGAAATATTAGCATTAGTTAGTACTCCATCATATGATGTAAACAAAATGGTACTTGGAGTAACTCAAGATGAATGGAATGAAATTTCAAATAATGAAAAAACACCTATGCTTGCAAGATATTTGCAAAAATATTGTCCGGGTTCAACATTTAAACCAATAACAGGAGCAATAGGATTAACAACTAATTCATTAACAAAGGATGATACATTTAATTATTCAGGATTAAGTTGGCAAAAAGATTCATCTTGGGGAACATATAATATAACAACACTTACAGCTTATAATGGTGCAAAAAATTTGAAAAATGCCTTAATACATTCAGATAATATATATTTTGCACAAGCAGCACTTAAAATAGGAAGCAAAAACATAACATCAGGTTTGGACAAAATAAAATTTAATGAAAATATTGATTTTGAATTAAATTTAGCAAAATCACAATATTCAAATGATGGAAAAATAGAAAAAGAAACTTTACTTGCAGATACAGGATACGGTCAAGGTCAAATTCTTGTAAATCCAGTACATATGGCATCAATTTATAGTGCATTTTACAATGGTGGAAATATGGTAAAACCATATCTTGAATACAAAGAAAAAACAGAACCAGAATATCTTGTTCAAAATGCTTTTTCAAAAGAAGCATCAGACGAAATAAAAAATGATTTGATTCAAGTAGTAGAAGATCCAGAAGGTACAGCAAAAGATATGAAAATAAATGGAATGACTATAGCAGGAAAAACAGGAACTGCAGAATTAAAAGTATCTAAAGAAGAAAAAGCAGATACAATAGGATGGTTTGATTGTTTTACTGTAACAAACGAAAATCCATATTTAGTAATAGGAATGGTAGAAAAAGCAAATCAAAATGGAGGAAGCCATTATTTAATACCAATGATAAAGAAAATATTTATAAAATAAAATTTAGGGTATACTTAATTTAAAGATAAAAGTATTTAAGAAAGGAAATACGAAAAATGGAAAATAAAGAAATTGAAATAAAAGCAAAAGAAATAAGAAAAGATATTATAAATGAAGTTTATAGTGCAAGTTCAGGACATCCTGGTGGGTCTTTATCTATAGCAGATGTAATGGCAGTATTATATTTTGATGAGTTAAACATAGATGAAAAAAATCCAAAATGGGAAGATAGAGATAGATTAATATTATCAAAAGGACATTGTTCACCTGCTTTATATGGAGCGCTTGCAGAAAGGGGATTTTTTCCAAAAGAAGATTTAAAAGGATTTAGAAATATAGAAAGTAAACTTCAAGGACACCCAAATATGAATGATGTACCAGGAGTAGATATGAGCTCTGGTTCACTTCGGACAAGGTTTATCAGTTGCAAATGGAATGGCAATAAGTGCAAAATTGGATAATAAGAATTATAGAGTGTATTGCATACTCGGAGATGGCGAAATAGAAGAAGGCCAAATATGGGAAGCTGCAATGGCTGCAAATAAATACAAGCTAGACAATTTATGTGTTATAGTAGATAACAATAATTTACAAATAGATGGAAAAATAGAAGAGGTAATGAGTTCATATCCAATTGATAAAAAATTTGAAAGTTTTGGATTTAATGTAATTAATATAGATGGACATAGCATAGAACAGATAAAAAATGCGTTCAAAATTGCAAAAAATACAAAGGAAAAACCAACATGCATAATTGCCAAAACTATAAAAGGAAAGGGAATATCTTTTATGGAAGATCAAGTAGGTTGGCATGGAAAAGCACCTAATAAAGAACAATATAATCAGGCTTTAGAGGAATTAATTAGTAAGGATTGATGTAAAAAAATGAAAACATTAATAACAGGAGCATCTTCTGGAATAGGAAGAGACATGGCAAGAGAATTTGCAAAAAGAAAATATGATTTAATAATCGTTTCAAGAGACGAAGAAAAATTATTAGATTTAAAAAAGGAATTAGAAGAAAAATATAGCATAAATGTAAAAATAGCTGTTAAAGATTTATCAAAAGAAGAAAATTGTATTAGTCTTTACGAAGAAAATAAGGATATAGATATATTAGTAAACAATGCTGGATTTGGAATTTTTGGGGAATTTATAAAAACAGATTTAGAAAAAGAGTTAAATTTAATAAAAACAAATGTAACAGCAGTTCATATTTTAACAAAATTATATTTAAAAGAAATGTGCAGCAAAAATAGTGGCAAAATTTTAAATGTTTCATCAATTGCAGGAAGTATGCCAGGTCCACTTATGTGTGCATATTATTCATCAAAAGCATATGTACTTAGAATGTCTGAAGCTATAAGAGAAGAATTAAATAAAAACAAATCAAATGTAAAAATAAGCGTACTTCAACCAGGACCTGTAAATACAAATTTTAATAATGTTGCAGGAGTAAAATTTAATATAAGTTCTAAATCAAGTGAATATGTGGCAAAATACGCAGTTAATAAATTGTTAAAAGGAAAATTTAATATAGTACCAGGTTTTACTATAAAATGTGTAAAATTTTTATCTAAATTAACACCTAATTTTCTGTTAGCTAAAATATGCTATTATATGCAAGAAAAAAAGAGATAATTTAAAATAAATTAAGGAAAATTAAAAGAAATGAACTTCTGTATTGTACAGGGCTCATTCCTTTTAATTTGTTCTTTATCATTTTTTTGGATATATAAAGAAAAATATTTAATTTTTGAGTTTGATATATTTTAAAATTTATCTATTAAATTATAGCTATTTTAAAAAAAGTGAAAACAATAATCCATCTCCATTAGAATAATACTTTTTTCTACAACCTACTTGAATAAATCCCCATTTTTTATAAAGATTAATTGCAGTAGTATTATTAGAATTTACTTCTAAATTAATTTTTAAAATTTGTTTATTATTACAAAAGTCAATTATTTTTTTTATAAGTAAATTTGATATACCGCATACCTCTAAATGATTTTTTTACAACTATATTTGTAATATCTGCTTCATCAATAACAATTAATAAACCAACAAAACCGAATGATTTGGGTATCATTTTTTATGACAAAATAAGTAGAATTTACACTTTCAAGTTCACTTTTAAAAATATTATAATTCCAAAAATTATCAAAATCACTTTCTAATATATCTTTTATTTTGTTTAAATCAGAAATATTCATATAATCAATTTGGAGATTATTTAGATTCATTTAATTTTTCCTCCATTTTCTTTTCTGCTTCTGATTTTCTAAGATATAAAGGATTAACTTCTTGAAAATTTTGATTTTTATAGTTATAAAATCCTGCTAATGCAACTTTGCTAGCTGATAAAAAATTATCATCTGAAAATTTGGCATTAGGAATATATTTTAAAATGATATCTTTATGGTTAATTGAAGCATCTCCTACAAAACAAATAGGGTAGGTAGGATTTATATTTTTTATTTCTAAAAGAAGGTCATCAATATTTTCAAAAGAGGGAGAACGTCTAACTATGTGTGAAAAATTTGAATCTTGTATATTTTCAAAAATTCCAGAATATACATTATTTTTCTTAGCATCTATTAATGAACAAACAATACCTGATAAATTAGAGCCAAATGAAAGACTTTCTAAAGAATTTACGCCAATAGATGGAATATTTAAGCTATCTGTAAATGCCTTAATTGTAGAGATACCAATACGAATTCCTGTAAAAGAACCAGGACCAATATCTGAAACTAATAAGTCTATAGAAGATAAACTTAAATTGGTTTCTTCAAAAACTTGATTAATAAGAGGCATTAAAGATTCAGAATGAGTTAATCCATTATCTAAATTAATTTCCTTAATTATATTTGTATTTTCTAATATAGCTACTCCACAAACCTTACTTGATGTTGTAATACTTAAAATTTTCAATTCAATTCCTCCTTTAATTTATCTAAAATCAATTCATATTTTTTTCCCAATGCTTCAAATTTTAAAATTCTAGAGTTTTCATTTGAAGCAGATTTTTCAAAGAAAATATGTAAATACTCAAAAGGCAAAGCATCTTCGATTAATTCGCCCCATTCAATTAAACAAATTCCTTTTTCAAAATATTCTTCGCCTCCGATTGCATAAAACTCTTCGGTATCTGATAATCTATAAACATCAAAGTGATAAATATTTGTATTTTCTTTTGAATATTCATTTACAATGTTAAATGTAGGGCTTGATATTTCATCTTCTAACCCAAAATAACTTAAAAAGCCTTCTGTAAATTTGGTTTTCCCACATCCAAGTTCACCAGTTAAAACAACGGTATCTCCTTTTTTAAAAAATTTAGCAAGATTTTTTGCAATATTAATTGTTCCGAAGACTTGATGATGATGTTAATTTTAAATTTTTCATAATATCTCTCCTTAAACAAATATATAATACTACAAATTTAGAAAATCATCAACAAAAATAGAAAAAAGGTTGTATTTTTAACGAAATTCATTTATAATAATAAAAGTTTTAATTAAAGAGGCGATTAAATGAAAGATAAATCTTGGATTATAATATTAATAATGGGAATAGCATTAACAATTTCACTTGGATATAGTATATTTGTAAGTCAAAAGGCAAAAAAAACAGGGGAGAGCACTGTTACTACAACAAGTATAATAGAAATGAAAGCTTCAACAGTCACTATAAAAAATACACTAACAGGAACTGGAGTTATAGAATATAAAGAAAAAATTGAAGATGAAACAATTAACAATCAAAATGAAGAAAATAACAATAATAATGAAGAAAATAATTTAGAAAATAGTACAGAAAATAGCACGGAAAATAATATTGAAAGTACTGAAGAAACACCAAAAACGTATCAAATAACCTTATCTATAGAGGATAAAGATTTAGAAAAGGCAAAAGTTGGCCAAATAGTTGAAATTGCAATAAAAGAAGAAGAAAACACTTTAAACTATACGGGATTAGTAAAAAAAATTAATAAAGATGCAAATAATAAATCAACTTTAAATATAGAAATCCAAAATCCTGATGAAAAAATACAAGAAAACATGAATGCTAGCTGTACAGTAATAATTGAAAAAGCAGAAAATGTTGTAGGTCTTCCAGTAGAAGCAATACAAAAAGATGAAGAAGGAAAAGAATATGTTGATGTAATGGAAGAAGCTGGGAATTCTAAAAAAGTATATATAGAAACAGGTATTTCAGATGATTATTACGTTGAAGTATCTAGTGGATTAAATGTTGGAGATAGTGTACAGATTGTTAAGTCAACAACAACTGTTGTTAATAAGAACGGAGAAAAAAATAAAAATGAAATTAGTGAAAAGTAGTATTTTTATTTTTTAGATATTTTTTGATTTTTATGTAAATTTATGTTACAATGTAATTGTTAATTCACACAATAATTTTGCTAAAAAAGGCAGGAGGACTAATAATGGATATCAAAAAGATCGAAAAACTGATGCGGGAAATTGAAAAAAATTGGCAATTGATTCAAGAAGAATTAGCCAATCAATCAGATTCAGAATACCCATCAAAACCATCGGATTCAAACGAACAGCCAATTGAGAAAAGAGAAGATGAATTGATTTCTCACATATTTGCTAAGTTAAAATGTGAATCTGAGAATCTCGAAAGTTTTAAACGCAGAGCTTTACTATGTTTACAGCGAAAGGAAATTTATAATATGTCTGACCTTGGAAAAAGTTCTTATAGATCTCTTTCAAAGATATATGGTATGGGAGGAAAAACATTGATTTTAGTTATGACGGTGGCTGAAAAATATTATGAAGAAAGAATATTTGTCTTGCCAAATAAAATGCGTCAGCAAGTAGAGGAACTGAAAAAACAAGTTAAATTTTAAGATGTCTTTTATGGCAAAATAGAGAGTTCATTTTTTAAATGAACTCTCTATACATTTATTATCTTCCATCATTAGGGGTTTCATGGTCAATTTGAGATAAATCATGAGGATATATTTTAAAATGAGGATCATTTTTAAAAAATTCTTCTAATCTTCCTTCTTTTAGAGCATTTAAGGCTCTATCTACAAAAGCTGGTGAATCTTCTAATGCTTTATAGTAATTTTCATCACTTACATATTCAATATGTTCCATATTACCATTTTTGAATCCTAAATGGTCACCTTGATGATTTCCAAAATCAATTTCTCTTCTATACATTAATTCAAAAAAATCGTTTACATCTTTACAGTTAATTTCTATTCCACCATTTATAACTAAATCAGATATACTATGTTGATTTATATTTCCTATAGATTGCTCATTTCTTTTATCTAAATCAGAGTTTATATCTGATATAAAACCATCTGCACCAACAAAAATCATAGGACCAACTAACAATGCTGAAGGACTAATACTATTAAAATAATATCCCATTGCTTCAAAATTTTTGTGAGGTGTTTGTGTATTTACTGCTCTTCCATTGTTTATTAAACGATTACTTACTCTTTGAAAACCTATACAATGTTCGTTAAATAAATGTCTTGACATATTGTTTTTTATATCATTTATTGATGCTGGGTGTAAATCGGGATTTTTGGAATCTTGGGCATTTTTTCCATAAATTCTTCTTATACTTTTATCATGAAAATCATCATCACTTATTCCAACTTGATAATTATCTCCAAAATATTCATCTAATAATTTATATACTCTTTCATCATAAATAGTACCATTTGTAAGCATGCTACAATAATCAATTCTTACATCTTTTTGTTTAGATGTTTCTAGTAATGTTTTTAATTGTTCATATCCCCAAAATACTTCTCCACCAGATAAATCTAATGTTTTTACATATTTTACTTCATCAAGTACTTTTTCTAATATATCCTTCGATATGTTTCTATTTCTAGCAGCTCCTCTAAAACAATGAGAACAGTTTAAATTACATTTTTGTGTTAATTCTATTCCTAAATGTGGAGTTAATATTTTCTTCATTTTTTAATCCTTTCCATATATAAGTTATTATTATTTAATTACTAATAACATGCTATATAAAACATTTTATGGTACTAGTATACACTATTTTACATAATTTGTAAACAATTTTTGCTTTGATGTTTTATTTATACTTTTTTATTTCAGTTATATATAAATATAATGAATTTAGATCAGATTATATGAATTTTCAAGGATTTATAGTATAATTTTGTTATTAGACTTACTTTAGAAGAAGACCATTTCCATCCGGATTTAGTTTTTTACAATAGACTTTTAAGTTGCTTTGTTATTATTGATTTAAAAATTGGATTTGTAATAAATAATCTCATTTATAAAATAAAAACTTACGAACAATTAAGCACGTAAGTTGATTTCCAGTGGAGCGGTTAAGCAACAGCTTACGAACTATAACACTCTCTTCCTAAAACATTATATAGTAATTCCCATATTTTTTCAAGGAAGTATGGGAATTTTTTGTAATTTATAGTATAATTTTGTTAGTTAATTTTACAGGAGGTATTTTATGTACGATTAT
>CAKPCG010000039.1 GCA_934141475.1 uncultured Clostridia bacterium | reverse complement strand
GCAAAAGAACTTGGAATGGATGCTATGGCTATAACAGACCACGGAGTAATGTATGGGGCAATTGATTTTTATAAGGCATGCAAAAAAGAAGGAATAAAGCCGATAATAGGGTGTGAAGTATATGTGGCACCACGCTCTAGATTTGACAAAGAGCCAGGAATAGACAATAAATATAACCATTTAATATTACTTGCTAAAAACAATCAAGGATACAAAAATTTAAGCAAACTAGTATCACTAGGATTTATTGATGGATATTATTACAAACCAAGAATAGATTTAGAAATATTAGAAAAATATAGTGAAGGATTAATATGTTTAAGTGCTTGCTTAGCAGGAAGTGTAAATCAAGCACTTTTAAATGGACAAAATGAAAAAGCAGAAGAAATTGCACTTTGGCATAAAAGAGTATTTAAAGATGACTATTATATAGAAATTCAAAACAATGGAATAAAAGAACAAGTTTTTGCTAATCAAAAATTAGTAGCATTAGCAAGAAAATTAAATATAGAACTTGTTGCAACAAATGATGCACATTACTTAAAAAAAGAAGATGCCTACAATCATGAAGTACTTTTATGTATTCAAACTGGAAAAAGAATGAGTGATGAAGACAGAATGAAGTTTGAAACAGAAGAACTTTATGTAAAATCTCCAGAAGAAATGAGTGAGTATTTTAAGGCTTTTCCAGATGCGATTGAAAACACTGTAAAAATAGCAGAAAAATGTAATGTGGAATTTGAATTTGGTCATACAATTTTGCCAAATTATGAAGTTCCAGAAGGATATAAAACACACTATAATTTTTTAGAAGATTTATGTAAAAAAGGTATGGAAAAAAGATATGGCAAAAATATACCAGAAGAATACCAAAAAAGAGCAGAGTATGAATTAGGCATTATAAAAAAGATGGGATATGTAGACTATTATTTAATCGTATGGGACTATATTAATTATGCTAAAACTCATAACATTCCAGTAGGTCCAGGAAGAGGATCTGGTGCAGGTTCAATTTTGGCATATGCAATAGAAATAACAGATATAGACCCAATGAAATATAATCTACTTTTTGAGAGATTTCTAAATCCAGAAAGAGTAAGCATGCCTGATTTTGATGTGGACTTTAGTGATGAACAAAGGCAAGAAGTAATAGATTATGTGTGCCAAAAATATGGGCATGACCATGTATCACAAATTATAACATTTGGAACATTAGCTGCAAAAAATGCAATAAGAAATGTAGGAAGAGCACTAGATATATCTTTAGCTGAAACAGACAAAATTGCAAAAATGATACCAAACGAAATTCATATTACAATAAAAAAAGCATTAGACCAAAATATAGAATTAAGAAATTTATATGAAAATGATGAAAGAATACATAAACTATTAGATGTATCTATGGCACTAGAGGGAATGCCTAAAAACACATCTACTCACGCTTGCCGGAGTTGTTATAACAAAAGACCCAGTAGATAGCTATGTTCCACTATATGTTAGAGATGGACAAAATGCAACTCAGTATATAATGACAACTTTAGAGGAACTAGGTCTATTAAAAATGGACTTTTTAGGACTGCGTACACTTACAGTAATAAAAGATACAAAAGAAATGGTAAAAAAAGATTATGGAATAGATGTAGAATTTGACAAAGAAATGAATGACCCAAAAGTATATAAATTATGGCAAGAAGGAAAAACATGCCGGGGTATTTCAGTTTGAAAGCCAAGGAATGAAAAACTTTATGCAGGAATTAAAACCAGACTGCTTAGAAGACTTAATAGCAGGAGTTTCATTATATAGACCTGGACCAATGGATCAAATACCACGTTATGTTAGGGGAAAACAAACTGGTAAAAACGAATATACTCATCCAAAGCTAGAGCCTATATTAAATGTAACATATGGATGTATGGTTTATCAAGAACAAGTTATGCAAATTGTTCGTGACTTAGCAGGTTATTCACTAGGAAGAGCAGATTTAGTTAGACGTGCAATGGGAAAGAAAAAACTAGATGTTATGGCAAAAGAAAGAGAAGTTTTTATTCATGGGCAGGTAGATGAAAAAGGAAATATTGTTGTTCCTGGATGTGTAAGAAATGGAATAGATGAAAAATCTGCAAATAAAATATTTGATGAAATGGCAGAATTTGCAAAATATGCTTTTAATAAATCACATGCAGCATGTTATGCTGTTGTATCATACCAAACAGCATATTTAAAAGCATATTATCCGCCAGAATTCATGGCAGCCATGTTAAATAGTTATTTAGGAAATTTAGACAAAGTTCCTGTTTATATAGATGAATGTAAAAGCTTAAATATAGAAATTTTAAAACCAAGTATAAATGATAGTGAATTAAAATTTACAGCAATAAATGGAAATATAAGGTTTGGCTTAGGAAGTATAAAAAATGTAGGAATAACACCTGTAGAAAATATAATAAAAGAAAGAAAGGAAAATGGCTTATTTAAATCTTTTACAGATTTTTGCGAAAGAGTTGTAGAAAAGGGTGTAAATAAAAAATGTATTGAAAGTTTAATAAAATCAGGAGCATTTGATGAATTTATGCAAAATAGAAGCACTTTGCTAAAATCTTTTGAAGGAATAATAGATTTAATTCAAAGTTCCAAAAAGAAAGGTTTAGAAGGTCAATTTTCAATGTTTGATATGGGGTTAGGTTCTGATGATAAAGAAAACAACATGGAAGACATAAAATACAAATTTATTGAAACAGAAGAATTTTCAGATAAAGAATTATTATCTCAAGAAAAGGAAATGCTAGGTATATATTTATCTGGACATCCTTTAAGTAAATTAAAAGATGAAATTGAAAAACAAACCACTATAAGTACAAAAGATTTAAATTTAATAGATTCTAAAATAAATTTAGAAGATGAAGAAAATATATCAGAATTAGAAGCTTTAAACCAATACGAACTTCAAAAATCACAAAAATTCAAAGACGGACAAGAAGTAAAAATTGCAGGAATAATAACATCTATAAAAAAGAAATTTACAAAAACTAATAGAATAATGGCATTTATAACAATTGAAGATTTATATGGCCAGGCAGAAATAATAGCCTTTGAAAACGCATATTTAGAAGCAAAAGACAGCTTGGTAGAAGAAAACATTGTATTAATAAAAGGAAGATTAAGCATAAGAGAAGAAGAAAAAACATCAATTATAGCAAATGAAATAACAAATTTTGGAGTTCAAAAAAGAAAAAAATTAATAATAAATATTACGTTTCTTGATGAACAAGCAAAAAAGAAATTAAGAGGGGCAATAAAATATTTTAATGGAGAAATGAATAATATACCAGTTGAGGTACAAGAAGGAGAAAAAAATTTGCAATGTGGAGCAATATATTTAACAAATCCAATACTAGAGGTTTTTGTAGATATTGTTGGAAAAGAAAATATAGAAATAAAGGAAATATAAGAAAGGAAGTAAACAAAAGATGTTAAAAAATAAAAATATGTACTTAATACCATGTTTTGGATTTTTATCAGTTATACTTGCAGGATGGGTAATACTTATGTTACCTATATGTAATAATGGACATATATCTTCTTTTGATGCTCTATTTACAGCGGTTTCTGCAACATGTGTAAATGGTCTTACAACAGTTAATTTGTCACAAGACTTTACTTTTATAGGGCAAATTGTAATTGCGATCATTACAGAAATAGGAGCAATAGGGTTTGTAACATTTATTTCATTTATATTAAGCTTTAAAAGAAGAAAACTGTCATTATCTGAAACATTACTACTTGGAAGTGCTTTAAATGATACAAACTATGGAAAACTAAAAGAAAGGTTAAAAGAGGTTATAAAATATACTATAATTATTCAAATAATTGGAAGTATACTACTTGGAATAGACTTTTTACCAAGATTTGGAATAAAAAAGGGAATATGGTACAGCATATTTCATTCAATAACAGCATTTTGCAATGCAGGATTTGACATAATAGGTTCTACAAGCCTTACAATATTTTCTAAAAATGTATATGTAAATATAGTATTTATGATTTTAATGTTTTTAGGTTCTATTGGATATTTTGTAATGGAAGACATAATAAGATGTATAAAGAAAAAAAGCTTTACTCATATTAGCTTCCATACAAAAATAGTTGTATGGGCAAGTGTAATAATTTATATAATATCATTAGTATTAATAAAAATTGAACAACCAAATTTAACTATTTTGCAAGCTTTGTTTACTAGTGTATCTGCAAGAACAACAGGATTTGCAACAATAAATATGAGTTCAACAAATGTAATAACAAAATTATTAATATCATTTCTAATGATCATAGGAGGAGCCCCTGGCTCTACCTCAGGAGGAATAAGAATTACATCATTTGCAATTTTAGTATTAATGGTAAGAGCAACACTTAGAAATAAAAAAGACATAGTAGTATTTTATAAAAAAATAGATATGCAAACTGTAAGGCAAGCAATAACAAATATTGTTATATGTTCTGTATTAGTATTAATTTCAATGTTTGCATTGGAAAAAGTGGAAAATTTAGGATTAGATAAAAACTTATTTATGTGTGCTTCAGCCTTTTCTGCAACAGGACTAACAGTTGTAAATACAGGAGCACTAAGCATGGGGGCAAAACTTATACTTACAGCATTAATGTATATTGGAAGAGTAGGTCCAATTACAATTATATCTATATTAATATTAAATAAAAAAGAAAATCCAAACATTGAGTATGTTTCTGGAAATGTTATGTTATAAGGAGAAAAATATTATGAAAAAACAATGTATTGTTATAGGATTAGGAATTTATGGAATGAATGTGGCAAGAAAACTTTCAGAAGAAGGGATGGAAGTTCTAGCTATAGATAAAGACATGAAATTGGTTGAAAGAGCAAGCAAGTTTGCAACAAAAGCAGTTTGCATGGACATAACAAATATAGACGCTTTTGAAGGAATACCTGTAGGAGATTTTGATGTTGGAGTTGTAGGCATAGGAGAGAGCGTATCTGTTAGTATTATAACTTGTTTGGCACTAAAAGAAGCAGGAGTTAATTATGTTATTGCTAAAGCTGGGAATAAACTTCACAAAAGAATTTTAGAAAAATTAGAGGTTGATGAAATTGTACTTCCTGAAGAGTACTTAGGCATTATGACTGCAAAAAGTATATTGGAAAGAAAAGAGATAAAAAAAGTTTAAATTTATAGTAGCCTATAGGAATTAGTCCTATAGGCTATAAAGATTTATAGTTAATCTATTGTATTTTCAAATGATGTTTTATTGCCTTCATAAGAGTTTACTATTTCGACCATACGATTATATATATATAAGATTTTCAACTAACAGAGACGCTCTCCATTTTTGCCAAGCATACGAATATCAGCTTTGAGAATACCTAAACCATCAGTTCCTGTACTACTATTAAATACAGTTACGTTACGATTAAATCCTGAAATTGCAATAAGTAATATTGCAAGAACAGAAGTAGATTTCATAAAAGACTTAAGATTTTTTGCCATATAATACTCCTTTCGACAAGTGCCTGAAAATAAAAATGTATAAGGAGATTAAATCATAAAAACCGATAAAAATGAAAAAATTCATTTGACAAAAACTTCAAAAAAAAGTATAATTAAAAGGTTCACTTAACCTAGAACACGTACTATTACAACAAAAAAATAAAGAAGGAGAGAAAAATGGAAAGAGAAGAAAACATATTGGGAAAAGAAAAAATAAGCAAACTAATTAAAAAATTCTCTATCCCATGCATAATATCTCTACTTGTAAATTCACTATATAATATAGTAGATCAAATATTTATAGGTCAAGGAGTAGGATATTTAGGAAATGGTGCAACAAATGTTGTATTCCCTTTAGTAATGATAGGGTTAGCATTTTCATTAATGCTAGGAGATGGAGCATCAAGTTATTTAAGTTTAAAACTTGGTGAAAAGAAAAAAGATGAAGCAAAAATCGGTATAGGAAATGGCATAATATTATCTGTAATAGTATCAGTACTATTTTGTTTAATAACACTAATATTCCTACCTGTATTTTTGAAAATATTTGGATGTACAGATAATTTAAAAGAATATGCAATGGCATATGGAAGAGTAATTGCAATAGGATTTCCGTTTTCAATGATAGGAACAACTTTAAATTCTATTATAAGAGCTGATGGAAGCCCTAAATATTCAATGGCATCAATGCTTGCAGGAGCAATATTAAATACAATTTTAGATCCAATATTTATATTTGTATTTCATAAAGGTGTAGAAGGCGCAGCAATTGCAACTCTTATAAGTCAAATTTTAACATTTATATTAAATATAGTTTATGTAAAAAGATTTAAATCAATAAAATTAGATAGAGAAAGTTTAAAATTAAGACCAAATGTATGCAAAAAAATTTCTGCTTTAGGAATAAGTAGTTTTATAAATCAAATGAGTATAGTATGTGTTATGACAGCAGAAAATAATTTACTTGGAAAATTTGGAGCAGAAAGTAAATTTGGAGCAGAAATACCAATTACAGTACTTGGAATAGTTATGAAAATAAGTCAAATATTAAATAGTATGATAATCGGAATAGCTGCAGGAAGTCAACCAATATTTGGATATAATTATGGTGCTAGAAAATTCGATAGAGTAAAACAAACTCTAAAAATAGTGTTAGGTTCAAGTTTAGTAATAAGTACAATAGCATTTATATTATTCCAAACAATACCAGACAAATTAATATTAATATTTGGTAGTGGTGATGAAAATTATATGGAATTTGCATGCTTAGCATTTAGAACATATTTATTGCTTTGCATAGTTAACGGGGTTCAAATACCTTCTGGAATTTTCTTCCAAGCAATCGGAAAGAGTACAAAAAGTGCGGTATTATCACTTTCAAGACAAATTGTTATTTTAATACCTTCAATGATAATTTTAAGCAATGTTTTTGGAATAATGGGAGTATTGTATGCAGGTCCAGTGGCTGATGGTTTAGCATTTGTACTAGCAATAATATTATTAACAAGAGAATTGAAATACGAAAAATCTGAAAGCGTATCTCAAAATAAAACAGAAAATGACGAAATAAAAATTAATAATACACTTGAAAATCAAGTTGTAATTACACTTGCAAGAGAATATGGTTCTGGTGGTAGATATGTTGGAAAATTAGTCGCAGATAAACTTGGAATAAAATTATATGACAAAGATTTTATAATGCAAGTTGCAGAAGAAACAGGATTTTCAGCAGAATATATCGAAAACAATGAACAAAAAATGGATATATTATCAAATTTAAACAATGGATATTATTCAGGACTTACTAATTCAGATGAATTATTTATAAAAGAATCTGAATTAATTCGAAAAACAGCAAGTAATCAATCATGTGTTATAGTTGGAAGATGTGCAGATTTTATATTAAAAGATAATAAAAATGTTATTAAAATATTTGTATATAGTGGAATGGAAAATAAAATAAAAAGAGCAACTGAAATTTATGGATTAGACAAAAATAAGGCAGAAAAAGAAATAAATAGAATAAATAAATTAAGAGCAAATCACTATAAATATTATACTGAAAAAGAATGGAGTAACCCTAAAAATTACGATATTTGCATAAATAGTGATAGCTTAGGTGTTGAAAAAGCTGCTGATTTAATTTGTGATATGGTAAAACAAAAAGCAGAAATATCATAAAGGAGGAACCATTTTTATGGAAAAAGTTATACCAGAATTTTTTAAGAATTTATTAGTTGAACAATATGGAAAAGAAATAGCTGAAAAAATAATTAAAAATATGCAAAAAGATAAAAAAGTAACTTTAAGAGTAAATAAAATAAAAGCAAGTAAAGAAGAAATAATAGAAGAATTTAATAAAAACAATATAATATTCAAAGAAATTGACTGGTATGCAGATGCTTTTATAATAGAAAATTTAAGAGAAGATAAACTAAAAGAACTTGATATATATAAACAGGGTAAAATATATTTGCAAAGTTTGTCTTCAATGATACCTCCACTTGTATTAAACCCAAAGGCTAAAGAAAATATTTTAGATATGGCAGCAGCACCAGGAGGAAAAACAACACAGATTTTATCACTTACAAGAAATTTAGCATATGTTACAGCATGTGAACGAAATGTACTTAGAGGTGAAAAACTAAAATATAATTTAGAAAAACAGGGAGCAACATCTGTAAATGTTATGATAGAAGATGCAGGGAATTTAAGTGACTTTTTCTCATTTGATAAAATTCTTTTAGATGCTCCATGTAGTGGAAGTGGAACAGAAAATGTATTTAAAAGTAATTTTACGGAAAATCTTATTTTAAAATCTAAAAAAGCTCAAGAAAGACTTTTGAAAAAGGCTTTAAAACTTTTAAAACCAGGAGGAGAAATAGTATATTCAACTTGCTCTATTTTAAAAGAAGAAAATGAAGAGATTTTAAATAAAGTATTGAAATCAAGTAAAGCAAGTTTAGTTCCTGTAAACTTATCAGAAAAAATAGAGAGTTTACCAAATAATATAAAAGAAACTTTAATTGTTGCTCCAAATGAGCTTTTTGAAGGATTTTTTGTTGCAAAAATAAGAAAGGATATATAAAAATAACCTAAATTATTAGACAAAAAGTTTAATAATTTAGGTTATTTTTATGGCATATAGCAAAAAAACTAAGAATATTCAAAAAAAACTTGATAAAAAATAATTTTAGTGATATATTAAACAAGTAAAAATACACAAAACAAGTTTGAGAGGATGAAAGAGAATATGAAATTATTTAAATCATACAGCGAAAAAGAAGTTAAAAAAATAAAACCTATTGTTGATAAAATCAATAGTTTAGAAGATGAAATAAGTAAATTAAGCGATAGCGAATTAATAAAAAAGACACCATATTTCAAGGAACAATTAAAAAATGGCAAGACATTAGATGACATACTTCCAGAAGCTTTTGCAGTAGTAAGAGAAGCATCAAAAAGAGTTTTGGGAATGAGACATTTCGATGTTCAATTAATAGGTGGAATTATATTACATCAAGGAAGAATTGCAGAGATGAAAACAGGTGAAGGAAAAACACTTGTTGCAACACTTCCTGTATATTTAAATGCACTAGAAGGAAAAGGAGTACATGTTGTAACAGTTAACGACTATCTAGCAAAACGTGATAGTGAGTGGATGGGAAAACTTTACAAATTCTTAGGTTTATCTGTAGGACTTGTAGTTTCTGGTCAAAATCCAAAACAAAAACAAGATGCATATAATGCAGATATAACATATGGAACTAATAACGAATTTGGATTTGACTATTTAAGAGATAACATGGTTATATATAAAGATCAATTAGTTCAAAGAGGACTACACTATGCTATAGTTGACGAAATAGATAGTATTTTAATAGATGAAGCTAGAACACCACTTATAATTTCTGGTAGAGCAAATTCGTCATCAGATTTATATAAAAAAGCAGATACATTTGTAAGAAAATTACAAGCAAAAGTAATAATAGAAGAAGATGTAAAAGATTTTGATCAACAAGAAGACAATGAAAAATATGATTACATTGTAGACTTAAAAGCAAAATCAGCAACTTTAACACAAAAAGGAACAGAAAAAGCAGAAAGAGAATTTGGTCTTGAAAACTTAAATGATATAGAAAACTCTAGTATAGTACACCACATAAACAAAGCATTACATGCTCATGGTGTAATGAAAAAAGATATAGATTATATAGTTAAAGATGGGCAAGTATTAATAGTTGATGAATTTACAGGACGTATAATGTATGGTAGAAGATACAACGATGGTTTACACCAAGCATTAGAAGCAAAAGAAAAAGTAAAAATAGCAGATGAATCAAAAACATTAGCAACAATAACATTCCAAAACTTCTTTAGAATGTATGGAAAACTTTCAGGAATGACAGGTACAGCCATGACAGAAGAAAGCGAATTTGAGGAAATATATAACTTAGATGTTATAGCAATACCTACAAATAAACCAGTAATGAGAAAAGACTTAAATGATGTTATATACAAAAATGAAAAAGCTAAATTTAACGCAATTGTAGAAAGCGTAAAAGAAGCACACGCTAAAGGTCAACCAATACTAATTGGTACAGTATCTGTAGAAAAATCAGAATTATTAAGTAAAAAATTAAAAGAAGCTGGAATTAAACATACTGTATTAAATGCTAAATATCATGAACAAGAAGCAGAAATAATAGCACAAGCAGGTAAATTTGGAAGTGTTACAATAGCAACAAACATGGCAGGACGTGGTACAGATATCATGCTTGGAGGAAACAGCGAATTTTTAGCTAAACAAGAAATGAAAGAAAATAAAGTTCCTGAAAACTTAATAGAAGAATCAAACACATATTATGAAACAGATGATCAAGATATATTAAGAGCAAGAGAACAATTCAAAAAATTAGACAAAAAATATCAAGAACAAATAAAAGAAGAAAAAGAAAAAGTAATTGCAGCAGGTGGATTAAAAATTATAGGAACGGAACGTCACGAATCAAGACGTATTGATAACCAATTACGTGGACGTAGTGGACGTCAAGGAGATCCAGGAGAATCAAAATTTTATATAGGACTTGATGACAATCTAATGAAAATATTTGGTGGAGATAGAGTAACAAAAGTATATAATGCACTTAATGTTGCAGAAGATATGCCAATAGAAGTTAGAATGATATCAAAAGCTGTTGAAAATGCTCAAAAGAAAGTTGAAGGAAGAAACTTTAGCATTCGTAAAAATGTCCTAAAATATGATGACGTAATGAATGTACAAAGAGAAGAAATATATTCACAAAGAAAACAAGTTCTTGATGGAATGGATTTAAGCTCTGTAATATCAAATTATATCGATTGGGTAGCAAGAGCAACTGTTGAAACATATAATGAGTCTGACGAAAAAGGAAAAATATCATTAAATATAGAAGCTTTATCAAATGAAATAGCAAACACATTTGACATAAATATGACAGAAGAATTAAAAGAAAAATCTGGAGATATAGAATCTATAATTTCAAGCTTACAAGAAAAAGCACATGAAAAATATGCTGAAAAAGAAAAAGAGATAGAATCAGAACAACTTCGTGAAATAGAAAGAATTGTAATGCTTAAAGTTGTTGACCAAAAATGGATGGATCATATAGACAATATGGATGAACTAAGAAAAGGTATAGGACTACAAGGTTGGGGACAAAAAGACCCAGTTGTTCAATACAGAATTGTTGGTACAGACATGTTTGATGAAATGATTGAAGCAATAAAAGTAGATGTAGTAAAACTTCTTATGAATTTAAGACAACAAAAAGATCTAAGAAGAAGCGAAACAGCTAAAATAACAAAAGCAGCTTTACAATCTATAAACAGTGTTGATGGTGGTCAATCTTCAATAGAAAATCCAGAGGTTAATAGAACAGTGGTTAGAGAAGAACCTAAGGTTGGTAGAAACGATCCATGTCCTTGTGGAAGTGGAAAAAAGTATAAAAACTGTTGTGGTAAATAACCTCGCAAACCCTTATAAAATAAGGAATTGTTAAA
>CAKPCG010000038.1 GCA_934141475.1 uncultured Clostridia bacterium | reverse complement strand
TTTGACAACCATACAATTGACAATATAAAATAAAAACTCACGAACTTTTAAGTCCGTAAGTTGATTTCAAATGGAGCCAATAAGCAGAATCGAACTGCTGACCTACGGGTTACGAATCCGTTGCTCTACCAACTGAGCTATATTGGCAAATACCAGTTTTAGTTAATATATCAACACTTTTGATAATTTTTTTAGAATAAAATGTGTTTCTTATTCAATATTTTTTATTGAATGTTTTACAAAAACTTATCAATAACATAGGCATATTATAGTATATAATTTTAAAAAAATCAATATAAAAAAATTTTAAGTTTCGGTCTTTTTTGAATTAAATACTACATCTAAGTAAAATGTTTGATTTTCAATCATTCATATGGTATAATACACGTGATACTTCGGTATTACAAATACACCATCAAATAACAGACAAGGAGGATTTTAAGGATGAAAATTAATACTGAAAATTACCAATGTTGTGTTTGTGGAAAGAGAAATGTAAAACTTTGGCGCCCATATATGGATTCAGCTCCATTAATCTGTGCCAAATGTGCAGAAAAGCGGCAAACACCGTGGCAGTATGATGAAGTAATCTGGCAAAAAGAAGGTGAGGATCGTTATGTAGGAACATTTACCAAAAAAAAGCTTCCATTACCTAAATGGGAAGTCGATGAGAAAGGAAATGTTCCATCATATTTAGGACCAGGTCCTGATGGAGAAAATAGAGAGAAGACAGACCAACTTATTGTTGATTTGTCAGATGTTTCAAAATCATATAGATCTGGAAGTACCACAATGATACCTGCTTGCCCGGATGAGTCTGGAGATTTCTGGAATTACACTTGTGTACCAAAAGAAGTCTGCAAATGGTGGGAAAAGCTACCAACTAAATAGTTGGTAAAAAACAAACGTCAGATTGAAAATGATTTGACGTTTGTTTTGCATTTATATCAATTTTATGCTAAAGTAAATTTTGACAATTTAAATGGAGTTATTTGAAGGAAGGAGCTAAAAAATGAATACTGATCTAGAACTATATAGAGTATTTTGCGAAGTAGTAAAACATAAAAATATATCTAAAACAGCAGAAAGTATGTATATATCACAATCAGCTGTAACACAATCTATACAAAAATTAGAAAATTTATTAGGAGGAAAGGTTTTTTATAGAAATAAAAATGGTGTAGAATTAACTGAAGAAGGTAAAAATTTATATGAATACATAAAAAATAGTATAGAAACTATGAGTAATGCTGAAAATTTATTTTCTCAATATTTGAATTTAGAAAAAGGAAAAATAAGAATAGGCGGAGGAAATTCACTTGTAATTTCTCTTATAACTGAACCTATTATAAAATTTATGAAAGAATATCCAAATATTGATATTTCAATAGAAAGTGGAATTACAGAAGGATTAATGCAAAAATTAACAAATGGAGAATTAGATTTAGTGGTTTTAAATTTACCATATAATAAAAAATGTTCTAATGTTGATTTCTTTGCATTGAAAAAATCAAATTATTGTTTTTTTGCAAGTAAAGCTTATTTAAAAAAACATTCTATAACTACATTTAAAGATATAGAAGAAAGTACATTAATATTACCTAAACGTCCATCTGCAAAAAGAAGAATGTTAGATGAATATTGTGAGAAAGAAGGGATAATATTAAATCCTAAATATGAGGTTTCAAGTTCTTCAATAACTAAAAGATTAGTTTTAAATAATATAGGAATTGGTTATACAAAAGTAGAAAGTATAGAAGATGTTAAAAATGATATTGAAATTGTAAAAAAATTAGAGTTTGATAATATAAAAGAAGGTATTGCGACTTTAAAGAAAAATATGATAAATAAAGCTACTGCTAAATTAATTGAATATATAAAAGACAAATATAAATAAAATTAATGGGGGCATATTATGAAAAATGATGTAAAGAACGAATATAAAGAAGATTTAAAGGGCTTTCAAGGAATTTTTTTCGATGAAGAAACAGAGGAAAAATTGATTAATTTACAAAAAGATGGATTAAAAAGTAATATAAAAAACATGCATATCACTTTCAAATATGGTGATATAGAAAAATATCCTGATGAAATTATGGGAAAAGAATTTAAAGTAAAAATAGTTGGCTATGGTGCAGATGAAAAAAATAGTGGGTTTCTAGTTGAAATCCCACAAGAATTAAAAAAGTACTATAAAGGTAGTATTTCCCCACATATAACAGTTTCACTTGGAGAAGTTTCAGGAGTAAAAGGAAAGGCTGTTAATACGAGTAAATTGGACTTTAAACCATTAGAGAAATCAATTGAGATTGTAGGTAACTTTGGATATTTTATATATGGAAAGGGAAAATATATGGATAACCAAATATTTGAGTAATTTAAAAATATTTAGAAATTATATTAATAATACTTGTTATAAAAAGAAAAATAATAAATCGAATAGGAAAGAAATATAATAATTATTTTATTCCTATTCGATTTATTATTTTTTATAAAGTTTACATAAGAAAAACTAATAATATATATTAAAAACATTAATTTTACTAATTTACATAATAATGCTATAATTTATTTAGATGTTCGAACAGAGAAAGGAAAAAGGATGATACAAACATATAAAAAATTGTTAGAAATGGAATCAGTAGCTTTATTAAAATTTGAAATGGATAGAAAGGCATTAGAGAAAATAAGAAAGGTAATGTATCAAGACAAAGATTTTATTATTAATAAATTAATTAAATACTTAAAAAATGAATTAGAAATAGAGTATTTTAAATACAAGATAATTGATGTAGAAGGAAATGTAGCAGATATTCTTGTAAAGCAAAATAGTAAAATTTTTGAGAAGAATATTTATGAAAAAGAAGCTTTAGATTTTAATGTTGAAGAATTAATTGATAGTAGAATTTATGATAATAAAGACGAAATAATTATTGTAGATTTAAACTTTGAAGAAAAGTTTATTAATTTAGGGTATATATGTGATTCATTAGAGTATAAGTATTTATCTTATGAAAAAGAAATTAAAGAGAAACTTTCAACATTTGTATGTTATGTTATTAATAAAAATATGAGTAAAAAATAATTATTGGAGGAAATATGGAAGAAATAAGAAAAATTAAATTAGAAATGATTAAATTGGAGAAAGAAATTAAAGAAAAAAGAAAAGAAATTATAAAAGCTAAATTAAAAGAAGCTGAATTAAATGGTATAAGTTATGAAACGCAATTTACAGATGAAGGATATGACATGTTAAAAAACTTTGTTTATGGAAAAGAAGAATATCGCCAATCTGTATTAATTCAATCAGAAACTGTGCAAACTCAGTTGGGGTGGGAATACGGAATTAATTATGACAAAATTGAAGAAGAATGTTTTTTAAGAATAGGAGACAAAATACTTAGTTTAAACAATTATTTTATAGATAAAAATAATATTAGAGAAGAAAGCCAAGATGATTTTGGATATTATTTACATGATGATTTTGGTAGTAAAAAAGACTTAGATAAGCCACTAGACATAGAAAAATTATTTACAGAAGAAAAACAAACTGAAAACTATATAATAGACATTCAAGAATTAGGTGAAAGAATAGGAATGGAAGCAAAAGAGCAAAAATTACCAAATGGAAAAATAATAAATACATTATTATGGGATCAAGAAAATTTATTAAAAGCTGTAAATGAAGTTTCACATTTATCATATGAAGGAAAGCCTGTTGTAATAACAGGAGCTGCTCCAGCTTGGTTAGTTTCAGCATTAACACATGCAGTGCATCCATGCCCTGTAAGTGTGTATGTTCCTCAAATAGGAAAAAATGTAGATATTCCTGAATTATTACATGGAGAAAAAAATTCTGATGGAGAAGTAAACTTTAAAGTAACAGAAAAAGGAGATAGCATATTAGTTGAATATAATATGGAATTACCAGAAGGGATTACAACATATGACGAAAATAATGTCGGAAAAGTTGTTGTTCCAGAAATACCACAAGGAAAATCTGTATATATTTCTGGAAGAGGTCCAAATTATTTGACTGTTGCAATAGCAGAAGCATATGCTCATACAAATAGCAGTGTATCTTTATTTCAACCAGGAATTGGATATACATGTTCAATCACACATAGTAGAAATAAAAAGTTGGGAGATTTAACAAAAGATCCTCTAGTAAAAGAAGAAGTAAAAGAACATTTAAGTGAAAAAAAGCAAAATGTTAAAAAAGTTGGAGTAGAGCATTAATTTAATTATGATGTATTTTTTGAAAATAAGAAATGGAGAGATATAAAAGATACAACCTAATTTTAAAATACCAAAAACACCATTGGTACTAAAACAATGGTGTTTTTGAGATAGATTTAACAACATATATTTATACGTGTTATATTATTATGATTTTCATTAATATAATAATTACTCCCATTTTCAAAAACATTTTCATTTATGTAACTATAAAATTCTACCAAATAAAAAATTCCACCTTTAGGCTTGGAAATATATTTAATTTGATTTTTATAACTTTTTTTGAGGTCTAAAATGCTTTTTTGTAAAAGAATTTTATAAAGAGGTATTTTATTTTCAATTATCTCAATTAGATTATTATTTTCTAAATAATCTAATACAATATACTGTAAAAAAGCATTTGTACATAGGTCAAAACTTTTTTTAAAAGAATATATTTTATCTATATAGTTTTTACAAGATAAAATATAACCAATATTAATAGATGGACTGATTAATTTAGAAAAAGTTCCTAAATAAATAATATTTTTACCTTGATTTAATTGATATAAACTATTATATTTATAGTTTGTAAAATTAATAAGACTATATGGGTCATCTTCAATAACTAAAATATTATATTTATTAATAATATTCAAAAAATTTTTTCTATTTTCATTTGTCCAAGCATATCCCGTTGGATTATTAAATGTAGGGGTAACATAAATTAATTTTGGGGAATATTTTAAAATTTTGTTTTCAAGCATATTTAAGTCTAAACCATTTTCTTGTAAATTTATTCCAATAATGTTTATATTTCTTTTTTTTAAGATATCAATTGCTCCAAAATATGTTGGCTGTTCAATCAAAATAGTATCATTATCTTTTATAATAGAACTTGCAATTAAGTTTATAGATTGCTGGGATCCGCTTGTTATAAGCATGTTTTTATAATTTATATTATAATTCCAAATGTTATACAAAAATTTACATATTTCTATACGTAATTCCTTTATTCCTTTAGGGCTTACATAAGTATTGAAATCTAAATTTTTTGATATTACATTATGTATACTTTTATTAATTCCTATATTATCAATTAAGTTATATATTCCGAGAGATTTTAACATAAACTTTTCCTCTTGCAAATATATAAAGAACTTTTACCATCATTAATTAATGTTAAATCAAAATAAGGGGAAAGCAAACTTTGATAGGTATTTTTACTTATCCAATCAAATTCTGTAAGGTGAGGTAAATAGCCTTCTCTAATTTGAATATGTTCAACTTTGTTTTTAACTAAATAGGATATTTCGGTATAATTAATGCCATCAATTTTATATTGCTTTATCATAGGAATTGAAGACGGTTTATTTGAAAAAGTATTAAAAATAAATAAACCATTTTTGTTAAAAATATTGCTAAATTTTTCTATATTTATATTTAAAAGCCAATAATTAATTGCTTGTTCGCAAAAGACTTTATCATATTTTTCTTTTGTGAGTTCTACAAAGTTTTCAATATTTTCATTATAAACTTTAATTCCAAGTTTTTCTAATTCATTAGGAATCATGTCAATTTCTTTATCTAAATAGCTTACATTATTACATTTTTTTATCAGTTTTTTTGTTAATCTTCCATTTCCTCCACAAATATCTAAAACTTTATCAGATTGATTTAAATTAGCTTTTGTTATTAAATAATCTACACCTTTGTTAAAATATCTTTTGTACATGTTTTCATAATCTGTATATTTTGGGTACTTCATTTTTACCAATATTCCTTTCTTTCAAGGTATAAAATTTGACTAAAATATTGTGTTTTACAATTATTTTTCAAATTTATATCCTTTTTATAAAATATTTTTATTTTCATCAAACAAATAGATGATTCCATGATGTTTAATATTAAATGATGTTTTAGAGTTTCTAATAGAATCTTTAACAGTTCCTGGAAAAGCATATTCATAATAGGGGAAGTTGTTATCAAATTCATGTAAATGAACAATTGCTTTAGCATTAGTATTGTTAAATAAATAGTCAAGAAGAGGGGCATTTAAAGTCGCTTTTTTGTTTATTACATAAATTTTGTGATTTATATGGTCAACATTTTTTATAAGAGTGTATTCTTCCAAATTTTCTTTACCTCTAATGGTAGTTAAAATTCCATTTGGTGCTTTTACTGCTACACATCCAAAATAATATTTATTATCGTATTTTTTATTAGTTAATTGATTTTTAAAATCTGTTATATAATTTTTATAAATATTTAAATATTTCAAATCTACGTTAATATTATCTTTTTTTACAATGGTTTTATAATAAATATTGTTATTAAAATGATTTATAAATTTTTTCTCATCAGTTATTTCAAAAATGCTTTTTTCTTTGGTTAAGACATATTTTTTTGCATTAATGTGAAGAAGCAAAAAATTGTATTTTTGTTGTAATAATTTAGAATATAGTATGTTTATGGTGTTAGTTTTTAAGTCAGAAATGTTTATTATTTGGTATTTTTCCATTGGCAAACCTCTTTGTTTTGAATTTAATGTTATTATAGTTTAGATGTATTAATAAGTAAAATATATTTATTTTATATTGATGATAACTTGAAGTTATGATTGAATAATGAAAAATTGACATTTTATGTAAAATGTGGTAAAATGGAATTGCATTATGTAAATTCAACATTTTCAGGAGGAAACAAAAATGAACAAAATCTATGCAGGTATTACAGCAAACAAAGTAGAAGTATACTGGGATCCAGAAGATCCACACATGAAGGCACATCCGGAAGTTACACAGGAATGGATTGAAGAAGTCATTTCAAAAGTAACATACAAACCTCCATTTTTCATGGAGGAGATCGAAATGTGTAAGACAATGGGCAAGAGTGCTTGTGTTGCTGTTACTGAGAAGGACGATGTCAGATGGGAAAAACGCCCAGGAAGAGATATCGAATCTCCAGTAGTTTACGGCAGAGAAGCGGAAGAAACTACCATTGCGACTATCGGCATTTGCACCGACAGAGATGATGGAGTGGTAACCGTGTTTACGGCGTTTGCTGGGGAGAAAGCTCCTAAGGAGCCAAATGATCCATACTTGAGACCGGAAGAAAAAGAAGAATCAGAAAAATTCTGGTCTTCACATGCTCTGGTAAAATTGTGATTTTTGTGGACTTAGGCAGACTTTATGTCTGCCTTTTTCCTTTGCAAAGAAATCAATTCGTAATATTCATAAAAAGCATATTAATCATTTTATTTTCTTAAAAAATAACTACACAATATTGAAAAAATAAAGTAAATATGCTAAGTTATCTATATAAAGGGAGGAAACATGGATATAAATATTGAATTATACAAAATTTTTTATATTGTAGCTAAAAATAATCATATGACAAAAGCAAGTGAAGAACTTCATATTTCGCAACCAGCAGTTTCTAAAGCAATAAAAAAATTAGAAGAACAATTAGGAGGAACTTTATTTTTAAGAAGCAATAAAGGAATGGAATTAACAGAAGAGGGAAAAATGTTTTATGAATATGTAAAAGGTGCAATGGAATTGATAAATAATGCAGAAAACGAATTTACAGCATTTAAAGATTTGTCAAAAGGAGAAATAAAAATAGGTTGTTCAACAACATTAACCAAAATAATTTTATTAGATGCTTTAAAAGAATTTCATCAAAAATATCCCAATATAAATATCAACATTACAAATGATTTAACAAGTAATTTAATAAAAGATTTGAAACTTGGAAAATTAGATTTTGTTATATTTAATGAAGGAAGCATAAAAGAAAGCAATTTAAAATTAATGAAAATAAGGGAATTGAAACAAGGTTTTATTTACAATCCTAGTTTATTTTCAGACAATATAGAAAAATTCGATGATTTAAACAAATATCCATTGATACTTCAAAAAAAAGAATCAAATAGTAGGAAATTTTTAGATTATATAGCGATAAAAAATGGAGTTCAATTAATTCCTAAAATGGAAGTTGTAAGTCAAGAATTAATAGTAGAATTTGTAAATATTGGATTAGGAATTGGATTTACAATTATAGATTTAGCAAATAGAAAATTTAAAAATTTGAAAGAATTAAAAATTAATAAAACTATTCCAAAAGTAAATGTATATTTAGCTACAAATAAGGCTATATTTCCAACATTTGCATGTAAAGAATTTATAAAATATTTAAAATAAAAAATCTTGACAAAACAAACAATTTAATAGATAATATCAAAAGAAAAAAGAAAAGTTACTAAGGAGGACGAAATAGATGTACGTATTTAATAAAATAACTGTAAAGCCACAATTACCAAAAAGTATAAATAGATTAGATGAGATAGCAAATAACTTATGGTGGAGTTGGAACTCAGAATATTTAAGATTACTAAAGAGAATAGATAGAGATTTATGGGAAGTTGTACAAAAAAATCCTGTAAAATTTCTAAAAAGAGTATCACAAGAAAGATTAGAAAAAGTTGCCAAAGATTCAAGTTTTGTAAAGTCATATGAAAAAATATTAAAAAATTATGAGGACTATATGTCTAGTAAAGACACATGGTATGGAAAAAAATATCCAGAAAATAAAAATGATTTAATAGCATATTTCTCAGCAGAATATGGATTAGATGAGACAATACCAATTTATTCAGGAGGTCTTGGAATATTATCAGGAGATCACCTAAAATCTGCAAGTGATTTAGGTATACCACTAGTAGGTGTAGGACTTTTATATAAAAATGGATATTTTAACCAAAAAATAGAAGGATATGGAATACAAAAATCAGAATATAACGATATAGAATTAGAAAGTTTACCTATTTATCCTGTAAAAGATGAAAATGGTGAAGACTTATTAATTGATGTAGATTTAAACCAAAAAATTCTATATTTAAAAGTATGGAAAATAAATGTTGGAAGAATAAATTTATATTTACTAGATTCAGATATTGAAAAAAATAGAGCAGAAGACAGAGAAATAACATTAAAATTATATGGTGGAGATCAAGATATGAGAATTCGCCAAGAAATAGTTTTAGGAATAGCAGGAGTAAAACTATTAAGAACAATAGGATTAAATCCTACAATATACCATATGAATGAAGGTCACTCTGCATTTTTAACATTAGAATTAATCAAAAATACAATAGAAGAAAAACAAGTATCTTTTGAAATAGCAAGAGATATAGTAAGCTCAAAAACTGTATTTACAACACATACACCAGTTCCAGCTGGAAATGACATATTCCCAATAAGTTTAGTAGAAAAATATTTTAAAAACTATTGGCCAAAAATGGGAATAAATAAAGAAGAATTCCTAAAACTTGGAATGAAACCATGTGATAGTTTAGAACCAGGATTTAACATGGGAATATTAGCTTTAAAAATAGCAGGAAAGAAAAATGGTGTAAGTAAACTTCATGGTGAAGTATCGAGAGAATTATTTGGAGATGTATGGCCAAATATTGCTGCAAATGAATCACCAATAACATATGTAACAAATGGAATTCACACATGTTCATGGGTTCCACAAAATATAAAAGATCTATATAATAAATATTTAACATCTCCTACAACTCCATATTGGCAAGATAAAATATATTTAGATGAAACATGGAAAAAAATAAAAAATATTCCAGATGAAGAATTATGGAATGCACACTTAGAAAGAAAAGAAAAATTAATCGAACTTGTAAAAGAAAATATGACAAACAGATTAAGAAGAGCAGGAGTAAGTTATGAAGATATAAAAGAAATGACATCTGGATTGTCAACAGGAGATTTAATAATTGGATTTGCAAGAAGATTTGCAACATATAAAAGAGCAACACTAATATTTAATGATTTAGAAAGAATAACAGAAATTTTAAATGATTCAAATAGACCTGTAAAACTTATATTTGCTGGTAAAGCACATCCAGCTGATAAAGAAGGACAAGATTTAATAAAATATATACACGAAATTTCTATGAAACCACAATTTAGAGGAAAAATATTCTTACTTGAAAATTACAATATTGCAATGTCAAGATATTTAATTAGTGGTGTGGATGTTTGGTTAAATAATCCACGTAGACCAATGGAAGCTTCAGGAACATCTGGTCAAAAAGCATCAGTAAATGGAGTTATAAACTTTAGTGTACTAGATGGATGGTGGGCTGAAGGCTATGATCAAACAAATGGATGGACAATAGGTACAGACCAAGAGTATCAATCATATGTTGAACAAGATATAGCAGATAGCCAAAGCATATATAAAACATTGGAAAACAAAATAATCCCAACATTCTTCAATAGAGCAAGTGAAAACGAACCATCAGAAGAATGGATGAAAATAATGAAACAGTCTATAATAACTACTGGTGGAAAATATAGTACAGCAAGAATGCTTGTAGATTATACAGATAATTTATATATTCCACTAATAAATTTATATAACAAAAACTTTTCAAATATAGAACAAGCAGCAGAATTTACAAATTGGAAAAAACAAATAAAAGCTAATTGGGATAATATTTTAATAGAACAAACAGATAATCCTGAAAATATTAAAATTGATGCAGGAGAGTCTATAGAAGTTAGCTGTAAAGTTACTCTTCCAAATGTAGAAAAAGAAGATGTAAAAGTTGAAGTGTATTGCGGAAAAATTTCAGATGATGGTAGAGTAGAAGATATAAAAATAGTGCCAATGAAAATGATTTTAGAAGAAAAAGAGTATAAAAGATATACATATACTGCAAAAATTTCTTTATCATCTGGAGGCAACTATGGCTATACATTTAGAGTTATGCCAACAAACAAAATGCTTTTAGATAGTGAAAATCTTGATTTAGTAAAATGGATAACAAAATAAAAATTAATTAGAACCGTATCTTAAAAAATAAAAGATACGGTTCTAGAAAAAGGAGATGATTAAATGCCAAAAGTAATTATTTATACAGATGGTGCATGTTCAGGAAACCCAGGACCAGGAGGCTGGGCAGCTGTTTTGATAGCAGGAGATTTAAAAAAAGAGATTTCTGGTGGAAGAAAAGACACAACAAACAATATAATGGAACTTACAGCAATTATAGAAGGATTAAAAGCTTTAAAACAAGAATGTGAGGTAGAAATTTACAGTGATAGTAATTACTGTGTTAACGCATTTAATCAAGGGTGGATTTTTAATTGGATGAAAAAAGGTTGGAAAACGGCATCAGGAGATAGTGTTAAAAATCAGGAACTATGGGAAGAATTATATAGTTTAACTAAAAAACACAAAGTGAAATTCAATAAAGTTAAAGGACATAGTAATGTAGAATTAAATAATAGATGTGATGAACTTGCAAGAAATGCAATTCCAAAATAAATAAAAGGCAGGAGCACAACTCCTGCCTTTATGTATCTATTCATAATAGAACTATAAAACCAAGAATAATACCTCTGCCTAAATTAAGCTAAAAATATCTTATAAAATTACTATTTGTTAGCCATATTATTTTCAACTTGTTGTATCATTTTTTTAACCATATTTCCACCGATTCTACCAGCATCTCTTGAAGAGATATCACCATTATAACCATCTTTTAAAGTTACTCCAACTTCACTTGCTACTTCGTATTTAAATTTTTCTAAAGCATCCATAGCTTCTGGAACTAATTTTTTATTACTATTGTTTGAGTTTGCCATTTTTTTCACCTCCTGTTAATATTAACATTTAAATATGAAACATATATATTTTTTATAATTAGTTTCATCGTCATAGAAAAAAGTTTTCTTTTTTCTAAATATAGAATGTGCAAAAAATGAAAAAATAAACAGAAAAAAAATGGAAATTTTAAATTTTATAAAAATAGTATGTTATAAAAAACGAAAAAATGATATAATAATAAAAAAATGAAAGGAACGCGAGAAAAAATGTACAAATTAATAGCGATAGATCTTGATGGAACAATGCTTAATAGCTATGGAGAAGTAACAGAAAATACAAAAAGAGTAATAAAACAAACTATACAAAATGGAACAGAAGTAATAATTGCATCAGGAAGAAGTATAGATTCAATAAAAACAATAGCAAATGAAATAGAAAGTAAAAAATACATGATTGCTGGAAACGGAGCAGTTATATATGATATAGAAAATGATAAAATAATATATGAAAAATATATACCAAAAAGTAAAGCAATAGATATTATAAAAACATGTGAAGAAAATAGTATATATTATAATGTATATACAAATAAATCAATAATAGCAAATAGTTTAAGATATAATGTTTTATATTATTATAAAGAAAATATAAAAAAAGAAGAATCAAAAAAAACACATATAACATTAGTAGAAGATATTTTAAAATATGTAGAAGATATGCAAAATGAAAAAATTATGAAAATATTTATATGTGATAGTACCAAATCTGTTTTTAATTCTATAATAAAAAAATTTGAAATAATACCAGATGTTGAAGTATTAGATGTATCTCATATGTCTAGAAAAATAATAAAGCACGGAACTACAGAGGTTCCAATTCAATATTATTATACCGAAATATCTATGAAAAATGTGGACAAATGGTATGCTTTGGAATTTTTATTAAATAAATTACACATTAATAAAGATGAATTAATTACAATTGGAGACAATATGAATGATAAAAAAATGATTGAAGAAGCGGGACTTGGAATTGTAATGAAGGGAAGTACCCCTGTTGTTACAAGTATTGCAGATTACATTACAGATGATAATAATAATGAAGGTGTAGCAAAAGCTATAGAAAAATTTGTTAATAATTAATATTTGATAAAAAATTAATAGGTTTATTGATATTTTAGAATTTATATGGTAAAATAATGTTCGGTAAAAAAGCGTGGAGGGCAGATAAAATGAATGATAAAATAACAATAAAAGGTGCAAAAGTGCATAATTTAAAAAATATAAGTTTGGAGATTCCAAGAGATAAACTAGTTGTTGTTACAGGGCTTTCTGGTTCGGGAAAGTCCAGTTTAGCATTTGATACACTATATGCAGAAGGACAAAGAAGATATGTAGAAAGTTTATCATCATATGCAAGACAATTTTTAGGAATAATGGAAAAACCAGATGTAGAAAG
>CAKPCG010000037.1 GCA_934141475.1 uncultured Clostridia bacterium | reverse complement strand
TTTTTATTTTTATTTTTATTTTTATTTTTATTTTTATTTTTATTTTTATTTTTATTTTTATTTTTATTTTTATTTTTCTACGAAAAATAAAAAGTTTAAAATATTAAATAAATAATATTTTAAACTTTCTAAATCAATAACTATTTACACTTCTATTTGCAATTTCTATTGCTTTTGTAACTATATTACCACAAGTTTTAGATGATACATTTTCCCATCCACCATCTTTTTTACTTGATCATATACGCCTAATTCTCTTGCTATTTTTTCTTTTAAATTTTCAGACATTATCTTACTATTTTTAGACATAATCCATCCTCATTTATAGAAAGTTTATTTTCTTTCTACAAGATTATTATTAGCAATATTTTTGTTTATATTAAGAAAAATCTTGTTAAAGTTCGAAATATCTGTTAAATTTTATTTTTACATAGTTAATACACCATTTGGAGTATTATATATAACTAAATCATGAAATTGCCCTGTTTATTAGATTCCATTTCTTTATTAGTTCCATTGTGACGGAGGAGCAATTTAGTACATAAAACTAGTATTCTATTATTCTAGTTCTTCACCATCAGAGTTCAAAGCTACTTCCATAGTCCGACGCGAAAACCGTCGCCATAGGTGTTGTAACAGGCAGAATCAGTGCACATGATGACGCAATCCTTGGCTCGATTTTCCAAATCATCACCCAAGCTAAAGCAGCCACCTCCCATGCTAACACTAACATCGCTAGTATCGTTGAGCGGATCTAATATCCATTCACGTACATTTCCTGCTATATCATAGATATTTTGTAAATTTGTTGCCTCTGTTGCTCCTGTTGTTAATAATATTGTATTTAAACTTTGCCTCTTGCTTCCTGTTACTAATGTTGGTTTTTCTTCACTATTAAAATTATACCATTTTGCTAACGCATTATCTTGTGCAAATTTTCCTCTATTTAATATAAAAGCTGAATTATAATAATTTCCTATTTCTGTACTATCCGAAGTTAATTTTCTTTTTATATCTGTTCTTACTTTATCTTTATTTGCTTCTTCAACTGCTTCTACAGTCTTTTCTTCAATATATTTTAATGTTAAATCCCATTGTATTACAAATATTAAACTTCCTTTACAATCTCCATAATTCATTTTTTGCGCCATTGTTTGTGCTTCATCTCTTGTTATATAATTATATGGATACATATTTGGCTTTATTACCGCTTTCTCGCTTTCTGATATTTCTACATATGATTTTCTAGGATCTTTTCCTTCTTCTAATCCTGCTTCATATCTCCCTATCCAAAATCCTCCATTTGTATATACACTTTTTAACATATTTTTATACTCAACTAAATACGTTGTTTCATCTGTATTTGTATCTTTATCAGATGAATCTAAATAATCTGCTGTATAGGCTTTCAAACAATCTCTTATTTTTTTCCAATCTTCTGCTGAACTTGGTATTCCTTTTGTATTATATTTTGAATCTGAATATATTGTTGTTGGCACTTCTACCCATACATATTCATTATCATTACTATCTTTTATTACTAATCCTGTTGCTAAATCTCCTTCTTTTTTTGAAAATGTGCTATTTGGCAAATATGGCGTTGTTCCTGTTCCCTTTGGTAAACTTCCTCCTGTTGGATTTCCTCCTTCAGAACCTCCTCCTGTACTTCCTCCATTTGAACTTGGAGAATATTGGCTTATTGTATCTTCATATCCTTTTAATTTTTGACTTTCATCTTCTTTTGCTACTCCTGTTTTTTCCTTTGCTTCTGCTGCCCTATTTAGTATTCCATTTTGTCCTGTTAACATCGCTATACTTATTCCGTGCTAAAATTAGCAAAACTATTATTGTTACTACTAATGCAATTAGTGTTATTCCATTTTCTTGTTTTCTTATATTTTTCATAAGTTTCTTTTTTCTCCTTATCTTTCTTTTTATTTAGCTTTTATTATGTTCATTTCAAACTTTTTTCTTTATTATCTACTAAATATGGCTTCTTTATTCAATTTTCAATGTACATAATTTTTTTGCTAAATACATTTTTATGATATCATATTATACACTATTTTACAATTATTTTTGTTATGTTTTTTATTGCGTTTTCTTCTATTAATACAAAAAATGCTAAAAATATCAAAACTAATATTTTTAGCATTTTTAAACTAACTATTTACACTTCTATTTGCTATCTCAATTGCCTTAGAAACTATATTACCACAAGTTTTAGATGAAACATTTTCCCATCCTCCATCTTTTTTTACTTGATCATATACTCCAAGTTCTCTTGCTATTTCTTCTTTTAAATTTTCAGACATTAGCTTACTATTTTTAGACATAATAAATCCCCCTTTGTAGAAATTATTTTTAATTTTTTCTACAAATTTATTATTTGCAAATTTTAATTTATTATAATTATAAATTTATTTCAAAATTTGCATTTTTTTCAAATTAAAAGGAAGGCATTACGCCCTCCCTCTAATTACAGTTACCTCGTCATCCCAGCCTATCTCCCATCCTAGTTCTTCCATGTATTTGGTGACTTTGGCAACCGCCGATGAGTTGATTCGGCCTCGAATCTCTTCAGATATACTATCTAAGCATATTGCTTTTTTCTCAACTTGTGCGAACAAGCCTGTCTCTATTTTAATTTCCCCATTAAAATAGAATTCTAACTTTCCAGAAGTAGAGTTTAGTATTCTCTCAATCTCCGCCATCCAGATCTTCGCGAGGTCCTCAACAGCACCATTGCCATACCTACTGCTTTCATTTAAGTATTGATTGAATTCAATCATTTTTTTTCCTTTCTGAACCTATAACTGGTTCGAAAAAACTGAATTTTTAGATACATTTATATTATACTACATTTTATTTACATAATCAACCATTACATCGTGAGTACCCCGTTTGGAGTATTATACACAATTAAAATATCTTCCTCATCACCAGTTTCAGCATTTATATAAACCATAAATTCACTATCATTAATCTTACCCTTAAATTCATAGCACAAAATCTCAGTCTTAAATTCCGTAGGAATCATAGCCATTCCTTGGCTTTGGATATTCAAATTTTTATTTAATTTCTTTTTAGCTTCATCTATTGAAATCACATTTTTAGAAATTTTTCTTTCTGTATGATTATTTAAATATCCTTTTGTTTCAATTCCTAATATTTCTCCATCGTCAAGTGCAACTTTTACTTTTATTAAATCTGGATAAATTACAACATTATTTTGTTCATATGCGTAATTAATTGTAATTATTCCATTTTCATTTAAATAGTATGTTTCTTTCATATTTACAAAACCTTGTTTATTTAAAAACTCTATTGCTTTTTGATTTGCTTCATCATAACTTATTTTTTCTTCTCCGACTTCTCTATTACAATTTATATATACTATATATCCACCTTTTTTCGATATCGCAATTGTTAAATTTTGTTCATTATTAGTTTTTACTGAAAAGTTATATGATATTAATTCTGAATTTTCATTCAATCCTAAACTTGAAATTTCTTTTATATTTTCTTTTCCATATATATCATTAATTTTATTTTTTGCTTCTTCTTCTGTTATTTCTTCACCTATTAATCCTTTCGGTTCTGTGGATGTAATGTGTTCTGAAAAAGCACCATCATATATTAGTCCTGAGTATTCATGAAAGTCTTCTTCTAAGGAACTAAACACATCTAAATTAGAACTTACTGCTTGTGAAAATTCGTCATTACTATTTGTTTTTAAATCTTTCCATGTAATAGTTCCATTATCCAAATCTGTAGAAAGTTGTGTTAATACATTTTTTAATTCTGTACTATAGATTTGAAGTTCTTCTAAATTTTTTAATTCTTCATCATTTAAATCTTCACCTTTTATATTTTTTCTGGATAATGTATAACTATAATCACTTACCTGATTTAAAAATTTTTCTGTTTTTTCTAATTCTTGACTCTCAATTGGTAGGTTTGACAGGTAGGTTTGCGCTAGGTTTGCTTCTCTCCATAAATGTGTTAATGTCTCCGCACTATGCTTATTGTCCTTTGAAATTGTTGATTTAGCTAAGTATGTCTCAACATTTTGAACATAATTTACTAATTCATAAAAATTATTATTGTAGATATTTTTACTCGTTAATTCTGCTTCTGTATTTTTTTTATATAAATTATATCCTAAAAATCCTATTAATAAAATTAAAAATGCCATTGTAATCCAAATTATTTTTTTATTTTTCATTTAATATTTTCCTTCCCTTTATTTATTAATTAATTTTTCTTTATTATTTTGTATTAAATTATAAAAATTATTCCAATTTTTTTATTTATATGATAAAATATTGTTTGATTAAATATAATTAAATATATTTAAATTTTACTAAAAAGGAATAACGTTTTTATGAAAAAAATTATGATATCTTATGCGTCATATGGTGGCGGTCATTTATCAGCAGCAAAAAATTTAAAAGAATATATCGAAAAAAACTATCCAGATTGTGAAGTTTTTTTATTTGATTGCATGAAATATATTAATCGAGTTATAGATAAAGTTTGCGGATCAACATATTCAAAAATTACAACAAATATTCCTTGGTTTTGGGGAAAAATTTATTATAATACACAAGAGCCTATTTTCGAAAGGATAATGTCTTTATCAAATAAAGTACTTTCTTATAAATTAGGAAAATTATTACGAGATTTAAAACCAGATCTCATAATATCTACTCATTTTTTTGTAGGCCATATGTGTACAATTTTAAAACAAAAAGGAAAAATTGATGCTAAACTTGCAACTGTAATTACAGATTATGGTGATGACCCTTACAATGAATGGACTTGTAATAGTGATTATTTAGATTATATATTTGTAGCTCATGATAAAATAAAAAAGTGTTTAATTAACAAAGGAATTCTGGAAAATAAAATATTTGATACAGGAATACCTGTATCTGAAAAATTTTTAGAAAAATATGATAAAATTTCAACATTTAAATCACTAGATTTTGATGTACATAAAAAAACAATTATTTTTTTTGGTGGAGGGGAACTAGGTTTAGGTAAGTCTAAAACATTAGAAATATTTGAACTTTTAATAAAAAATAGTGATAATTTACAAATTATTGCTATTAGTGGAAAAAATGAGTCTTTAAAAAATAGTTTTGAAAAAATAGTTAAAGATTTTAACAAATCAAATTCAATTAAAATACTTGGTTTTACAGATAAAGTTGCAGAATTTATGGCTGTTTCTGATTTGGTAATAACAAAACCTGGTGGGTTAACATCTACAGAAGCACTTGTATCTAATATTCCAATTATTGCTATTAATCCGATTCCTGGTCAAGAGGAAGAAAATGCTAATTTTTTAGAAAAAAATGGTGCTGCAATATGGCTTAAAAAAAATCAAGATATAGAACTAGTTTTAAAAGTTATATTAAATGATGATGAAAAAATATCGTTAATGAAAAATAATATTAAAAAAATTGCTAAACCAAACTCTACACATGATATATGTTCACTTCTTTTAGATAATTGATTTTAATTAACTATATTTAAAAGTAACTATTTATTTGTTTTTGAATATTATTAATTAAGGTGATATTTTTATGAATATTTTTGATTTACCTGCGTGTAATTTAGTTGGACTTGCAAGTTCGCTTGCTATTTTGCTTTCTAATGATTTAAATACAGAAGAAATAGGAATTCTGGCAGCTTTTTTTACCTCTCTTGGAGATAATTTAGCGCTTATTGCTGCTTCACCTTCATTTACATTATGTGAAGAAAATAATGATAAGACAAAAAAATAAACCATCTATAAAAATGGTTTATTTTTTTACATTTCTCTTCTTCCTTCAAGAGCTTTAGTTAATGTTACTTCATCTGTATATTCTAAGTCTCCTCCAACAGGTATTCCGTGAGCTATTCTTGATACTTTTATACCAAGTGGTTTTATAAGTTTAGATAAATACATTGCAGTAGCTTCTCCTTCAACTCTTGGATTTGTTGCAATTATAACTTCTTTTACTGTTCCATCCATAAGTCTAGCTAAAAGTTCTTTTATTTTTATATCATCCGGTCCAACCCCATTCATAGGAGAAATTGAGCCGTGTAATACATGATATACTCCCTTAAATTCATGTGTTCTTTCCATAGCAGCAACATCTCTCACATCTTCAACAACACATATACTTTCTTGATTTCTCTTAGGGTTTGAACATATTGGGCAAGGATCATTGTCAGTTATATTAAAGCATTTACTACAATACTTTAAATTTCTTTTTGCATTTATAATTGAATTTACAAATTCATTTGTTTGCTCTTCATTCCAATCTAATACATGGAAAGCAAGTCTTGCTGCTGTTTTGTGTCCGTATACTTGGTAGCCTTTCAAAACTTTCTATTAATTTTTCTATTGATGGTGCATATTCTGACATAACATTTTTCCTCTACATTAAACCTGGTATATTGTATTTTCCCATAGCATCATTACTTGCATCGTCTACTTTTCTTAATGCTTCATTTATACATGTTACAATTAAATCTTGTAACATTTCGACATCTTCTGGATCCACAACTTCTGGCTTTATTTTAATTTCTTTTATAACTTTTGCTCCACTTACCTTTACTTCTACTGCTCCTCCACCACATGATGCTTCAAATTCTTTGCCTGCAAGTTCTTCTTGTGTTTTTGTTAAATCTGCTTGCATTTTTTTTGCTTCTTTCATTAAATTTCCTAGATTCATTCCTCCGAATCCTCCCATTCCTCCTGGGAAACCACCTCTTTTAGCCATATTAATCATTCCTTTCTAAAAAATATTATATAATATTAAATGGCAATTCATTATTTTCTATGAATTTTTCAAATTCATTACTATTATTGCCTTTATTTTCTTTCAGGTCATCTTTATATTTTATTTGCATTTCTTTTCCACATGCTAAATGTATTGTTTCTCTTAAATTTTGTTTAGTATCTGGCCTAGATAGAAATTCTTTTGCAACCTCATTCATTCCATTTGGAAATTCTATCTCAAGTGTCATATCATTAATTTCCCTAGCTCTTGTACCCGCCAAATTAATATACATAAACATTTTTCCATTTGTTTTGAAATTTTCTACAAGCTTTTGCCAGTAATCTTGTGTTTTTCCTTGGTATTTTGGTTTTTCGTTATCTAATTTGTTATTATTAACATTGTTAGAACTAATTTCAAATTTTTCTTTGTTGTTTGTTAATTCACCTACTTGATTATTAGTTCTAGCTTTTGCAAAATTACCAGCTCGTAAAAAATTTTCTATTTTAGTAACTCTCTTTTCTAAATCAGAATCACCACTACTTGAAGTATTTTCTGAATAATTTGATATTTTTTCTTTATTGCATAGTTTTATCAATCCTGTTTGTAATATAATTAATTTTTGAGTAGATTGTTTCATAGCATTTTCAATTTCTGATAACTCACATATTAAATTTATTAGCTCTTGTTTTGATATTTTATTCTCTATTTGTTTAATTTTTTCTATTTCTTCTTCGCTATATAACTCTGTTTTGTTAGTTGATTTATGTATTAATATATCTTTAACATATTTTATAATTTCCCATACTAAGTTATTTATATCTTTTCCTTCATCTATTATAGATTGTAAATTTTCTAAAGTAAGTTCTACATTTTCGTCTACAATAGCATCAACAATTCCTTGTATTGCAACGGTTTTAGGAATTCCTACTAGCTCTTTAACCCTATTTTCATCAATTTCATCAACATCTTCTTGACTACATCTTTCTAGTATAGATAGTGCATCTCTCATTCCACCTTCCGCAAGCACTGCAATCAATTCTAGTGCCTTAGGTGTTATTTTTATTTTGCTTTCATTGCATACATATTCTAGATCTTTTATAATATCTTCGTTTGATATTCTTTTAAAGTCAAATCTTTGACATCTTGATAAAATAGTTACTGGTAATTTTTGTGGTTCAGTTGTTGCTAGAATAAATTTTACATGCTCTGGTGGTTCTTCTAATGTTTTTAACAACGCATTAAAAGCACCTATAGTTAGCATATGAACTTCGTCTATAATGTATACTCTGTATTTTGCTTTTGTTGGCAAAAAATTTACGGCTTCTCTTATGCTTCTTACATCTTCCACACCATTATTTGATGCAGCATCCATTTCTATTATGTCTGTAAGTGATCCATCTAATGCACCCTTACATATTTCGCATTCATTACATGGTTCTCCATCTTTAGGGTTTAGACAATTTACTGCTCTCGCTAATATTTTAGCTGTTGTTGTTTTTCCTGTTCCTCTACCTCCATTAAATAAATATGCATGTCCAACTCTATCTGATATTAATTGATTTTGTAATGTTCTTTTTATATGTTCTTGTCCTACTATTTCAGAAAATTTTGTAGGCCTAAATTTTCTATAAAGTGCTGTATAAGCCATAACTTACACCTCCTAAATTTACATGGTTTTTATTTCCATATAATTTAAAAATGGTGTGAAACTAAATTCCTCTATGGAAAGTATTCCACATAAAAGTGTCTACTTATTGCTGCTTCCTTCCAGACCTGACAAGGTTCATAGGCTTTTATTGGATACTCTCCATACAAGAATCTAACTTCATACCATTTGCAATTATATAACGTAATTTTAATTTTGGCAAGTTATTTTTATTATTTTTTTTAGTTTTCTATTCTTTTAAATATAACATTATTTAAATCTACATTTTCTTTTCCTACAGTTCCTTCTTGAACTATATTTTCGTTTGGTACTTTAATTTCTACATCATATGCTTTAAATGCCTTTTTTGAATTTAAATTAATTGTAATGTCAAATGTAATTGTAGCATTTAATTCATCTTCATTTATATTTAATTTACTTATTAATTGATTATAATTTATCTCTTCATCATCATTTGATTTAAATGTTCCCACATTATTATTCGCACATCTAAAGCTTAATACTCCACCTTGATTTGAAATTTCAAGATTTTTGTTATTAGTTGCTTTGGTTCCTGAAAATTCTATTTCTTTTATTTCATTATCATTTTTGTTTTCAAATAAATTAACTTCACTTGTTGATGGTTTATATATTTTAACTTCTCCCACCTGTGGTTCTTTAACAATATTTATATTATCAATTTTTATAGATTTTATAGTCTCTTGTTTTTTATACTCTATATTTTTTTGAACATAAATATATATATCATTGTTTTGAATTACATTTATATCCCATTTATACTCAGAGTTTCCCACATCTTGTCCATTAACTGTGGATACTACCAAAATTTTTGATATTTCAAACGGCATATTGGTTTCTCCATTTTCATCATAGTTCAAAATAAGCATTACAGCTGTAAATATTATTGCAATAATTATTATACCTACTATGCAAATATTTAATATTTTTTTACTATATCTTTGATTTGCCATTTTTCCCCCTAATAAATATAATTATTTGGTATTTTGTTTTTCCTTTGCCTTGGCTTTTCTTAATTCTACAAAAAAGTTTTGCAACACTTCTTTGCATTCAGCTTCTAGTATTCCCTTTTCAAAATTCACATTATGATTAAATTGGTAATCTGAAAATAAATTTAATACTGAACCCACTGCACCTGTTTTTTCATCTGATGCTCCAATATATACATTTTTTATTCTTGAATTAATTATTGCTCCAGCACACATAGGACATGGTTCTAAAGTTACATACATATCACAATCTATAAGTCTCCATGAACCTAGCTTTTTGCTTGCTTTTTGTATGGCTAATATTTCTGCATGTTTTGTTGTATCAAATTTTGTTTCTTTTTGATTATGTGCTCGTGATATTATTTTTCCATCTTTAACTATAATTGCCCCAACAGGAACTTCAAGCTTTTCACATGCTTTTTGTGCCTCTTTTAAGGCTTGTTTCATGAATTTTTCTTTGTCTTGCAATTTTTTCTCCTAACATTCATTTAAACTTAATTAATTGCATTATATCAATAGATATTGTAAATGTCAATTTTCTATTTATATAATTTATTATTAATATGGCAAAATTATTTATTTGTATTTTCTCTTGTATCTATTCTATATTAATAATACTATTTTTATATTATTCAGTAACATTACAAGGTTATAATAAACCTTACTTTTACAGCATAAGCACTTAAATCTCCATATATAAAGACATTCCTTCCTTTATATAAAGTTCTATAACAGTAATCTGCTACACCATCATATCCTATTATTTTGATTTTTTTCTTTAATTTTCTTTTTCCTTTTTCTCTTATCTTTAGTCTATATTCATTTATTTTATACCCACAAAAGTTTACTCCTTGTGTGCTTTTGAATATTTGTGTTTTGCTATTTAATTCCAGTCTTAGATTTTCTTTCAAAAATCTTCTTATTTCATCTAACTGTTTTATTGCTTCGTTCTTTGTTTTTACAATTGCTATCATATCATCCATATACCTATACCAGTATTTTATCTTTAGCTCGTTTTTTGCATATTGGTCCATTTCGTTCAAATATACATTTGCAAAACATTGGCTTGTATAATTTCCGAATTGGCAAACCTTTGTCAATACCATTTGAATATAGTATTTCCTTTGTAAGCCATTGTAATTTTTTGTCTTTTATTTTTCTTTCTAGCAATTTATATAAAATTTGTTTGTCTATATTTTGAAAATACTTTGCCACATCCATTTTTATTATATAGTAATTATTCCATACTCTTTTACAATGTTTCATTGCATTTTGCACATCTAAACATGCTTTGTGCATCCCTTTATTTTCTATACAAGCATAAGATATATTTATAAAACTTTTTACAAAATATTCTTTTAGAAAATTATCAACATACCATCTATGTACTATTCTGTCTATGTATCTACTTTTTTCAATTCTTCTTTGTTTTGGTTCTGTTACATAAAATTCTGTATAGCCACTATGTTTATATTTACCTGTTTTTAGCATTTCATATAGCCACATAATATATTCTTCTTGTTTCAAGTTAAAATTTATTATTTCTTTTCTTAAACTTTTTCCTTTTTTACTCTCATTATGTGCCTTTACTAGATTATCATATGTTAATTTTTTATCATACATATTTCTTATTGTTTTTGGCATAAAACTTAATTAAACCTCCAACTATTTTTTCTATTTCATATAACAGTTCCATAGATACTTTGTATTTCTTTTCATCTATCCAATGGCTTTTAAACATTATTCTTATCATTGTCCTTTGTGTATTTAATTCTGCATCTATTAAGTTTAGATAATACAGTCTTTTGGATATTTCAATTTTATTTAAATATAATATATTTTCTAACATTTTATACATTATATTTTTAAATTCATTTCCTATGTTAAATTTCTCTGTTCTTGGTAGCTTTAATATTACTTGTAACATATATTCCATTTATTTTTCATATTTTGGTATTAATATTAATTCATTTTTCTGTTCGCTCATTTTTTTATTCCTCTTTCTTTCGTTTTCTTTCTTCTAAAATATCAAAAATATATATGTTGTCATATAGGCATTGTTTTTGATAATACTTGCAGTCTCTGCACCCTATATTTTTTTTCTGTTTCTGTATTTGCTTTTCCCATATATTCATATTTTGCTTCTGCTTTTTTATTCTTACTGTTATAGTCATATAAAATATAGCCATATCCTGAATTTTCTAATTTATCTGTATATTTTATGCAATTTGATCTTGGTATTCCAACTTTGCATATTCCTGGTTTTATACATGTTACATTTAATCCTAGAATTTCATGTAAAAGTATTGCATCTTTTCCTATTGCTACAAAGAATACTCCACATTTTATCAATATTATTTTATTTTGATTCTTTTCTTCTTTTTGCAAAGCCTCTACCATTTCTAAAAATTTCATTTTTATCATCCTTCCTTTTTAGCTCACCTTTTTGCTTTTTATGTTAATCTTTATAAAGATTAACATAAAAAGCAAAAAGGCGAACCCGGTAGGGCTCGCCCGGTAGTGGCCTCAAAGTTTTCAAAAATTTAATATGTAACTTTTCGGCCACCTACCTATTCTTATTTTTTTACTTTAAATCTATTTATCTATTATTCTAGTTGAACGTCATCAGGTCTCAGTGCTAATAAAGTGAAAGACGAAAACCGACAAGGTAGTCGCTGTGCGACGTAACGTAGTTGCTGCGGTAGCTGGCTGGACAGACGGAACCATCGATGACGTAAACGCCACCCCTGTAAACACAAGGAATGCCGGTGTCAGAAGTATTTTCAAGTGTCCATTCAAAAACATTTCCTGCTATATCATATATATTCTGCATTTTCGTCTCATCTGATCCTCCTGTTGTAATTAATGTTGGTATTACAGAATCTCCTGTTACCAATGTTCCATTATTAACATTATTGTCCATATTTTCATTATATTTCTTCCAATTTGTCAAGTCATTTACAGAAGCATACTGTCCTCTCACTAATTTTCTTCCTGCTTTATAATAATTTCCTATTGTTGTACTATCGTTATTTAATGTCTCTTCTATTTGTGTTCTCACCTTATCTTTATTTTCTTTTGTTGCTTCTACTGTCTTTTCTTCTATATATCTCAATACTAAATCCCATTGCACACCAAACATCAAGCTACTTGTATAACTTCCAGATTCGACTTGCTCTGCTAATTTCTTTGCTTGTGTTCTTGTTACATATATATATGGATATAAGTTTTCTTTTGATAATGGTATTGTAGTTGCAGTCCCTGAAGCTTTCCTATTTATTTCAATTCCTGCCTCATATCTTCCTACCCAAAATCCGCCATTTTGATATACACTTTTTAACATCTTTTTCTTTGCTGTATTATAGTCACTTTCACTTTGGTACCAATCTGATAGATTTTTTTCGTTCGTATCTTTTGATGCATCATACCATGTGTCTTTAAAACTTGTTCCATTCCTATATACATTTGTATATGTATGTAAATATGTTTCTATGTTTGTATATTCTTCATCCGTAAATTCTGTTATATTTAATTTTTCTTTTGGATAAACTGCTGTAGTTCTAGGCACTTCCACCCAAACATACTGGCTTCCTGTTGCTTTTTCTTCTATTACCAATCCTGTACTTAAATCTGTTCCTTCTACTTTTTCAAATTTTGCTTCATCTGGCAAATATGGTGTTGTTCCTGTTCCAGTTGGCAACTTTCCTGTATCTCCACCTGATGGTGTTTTACTTATATTTCCTTTGCTATCAATTTTAAACTCTTTTCCATTTACCTTTACTGTCCATCCATTTGTTTCATTTCCGGAAATTTCGTACTTTCCTGCTCCTATATTATTATTTAATGCTGTTTTTAAATTTTCATCTGTTAAACTTCCTAATCCTTGCGTTAACGCATCTGTTATTGATAATTTTACTAATTCTTCTGTTTGTGCTACTCCTGTACTTTCTTTTGCTTCACTTGCCCTGTTTAGTATTCCATTCTCTCCTGTTAACATACTTATGCTTATTCCTGCTAATATTAATAACACAATGATGGTTACCACTAATGCGATTAACGTTATAGCTTTTTCTTGCTTTATTTTATTTATCATCAGTTCTCCTCCTTATTTTTTCTTTTATTTAGCTTTTTTAATTATAGACATCTTCTATTGTTCCTAATTTTCTTCTACTAAACACGGCTTTTTTATTCAATTTTCAATGTCCACAATTTTTTGCTAAACACATTTTTATAGTATCATATTGTGTATATTTTCGCAATATTTTTTTTACTTTATTTTTATAATTATCTATAGGTACTTGTTCTAATATATGCATATCTCCCAGTTTTCACAACATAAACATAATCAATATTATTTGAAACATTTCTAATTATTTTAACCTGTGTCTTTGCTAAATACGTATATTTTTTTCCTGTTAAATTTGATTTTGAA
>CAKPCG010000036.1 GCA_934141475.1 uncultured Clostridia bacterium | reverse complement strand
CTATTTCTCCTTTTTTGAATTGGGGACGGTTCCTTTTTGAAAAAAGAACCGTCCCCAATTCAAAATTTCAAAAAATTGATCCTCCATATACCGCTTTTGGATATAACTTAAGCATTTCCTCCCACTGTACAATAAATAAATCTGCAATTGGATATATTAATCTTCCAGTTGCAGTTTTTTTATTTATATTTGCAAATGTTTCGATATATATTATTTTACTTCCAAAAATTTTTCCTAAATAACACATTGGACCTGCTGTGTGTGTTCCTGTAGTTATTATTACTTTTGGTCTTATTTTAAAATATAAATATATGGTTTTTAGTATTAGAAAAAAATATATAAATATGTATTTGAATAACTGACTTCTTGTACCATAAGGTAGATATTCAAGCTTATTTCCATATTTTTCTTTTAAATATTCATTTGTTTTGTCTTTTTCTGTTATTATGTTATAATCATATTTTTCAAATAGTGGACTTAATTGTAATAATTCGTTTAGATGTCCTCCTGTGCTTGATATAAATAATACTTTCTTTTTTTTCATTTTTACTCCGCTCTTCCTAATATTATTATTCTATTGTCGTCACTTGCATCTGTACAACATGATAGTGCCATTGTTGGAGAAGTGTAATCTCCATTTAAAAATGCTGTATCATCTGATGTAGTTGTAAATTTAGAATATATTGTGTATTCTTTTTCATTACCTTCATAGTCTGTAAAATAGAATACATCTCCTTCTGATAATTTTTTGTTATTTGAAAATATTTTTCCATTTCTTTTATTGTGTCCTACAAGTAATGTTATACCAGGCTGATTTAAGCCTCCTGATGTGTATAAAAACGCAGGCATTTTTTCCATCTTTTTTACATCTGTACTAGAATATACTTCTAATCTTATTTTGGTTTTTGGAATATATATTGTTCCTATTGAAGCATTCATATTGTAGATATCTTGTGTTAGAGTTGAAGCGTCTTTTTCTGGCTCGGGTTCAGGTTCAGGTTCTTTAGTTTCTTGTTGTTTTTCCCCTGTTACATTATTTTGTTCTTGATTTTTTTTATCTATTCCTATTACTAATACATCATCTTCTGTTTTATTGGCAACTGCTGGTACAGTTTCTTTATTTTTGTTTGATATTATTTTATAGGCTATTATACTTACAATTATTAATAAAATTATGATTAGTGCTATTATTATATATTTTACTTTTGATTTCATACATATCACCTCTTTTTTATTATATAGCAATTGCCTATTTTTTTCAATAATTTTTGTTTCATTAAATTTATTATATTATTGGATTATTTTCTAAAACTTCTTGATACTGATTAGTGATTGTTTGAAATATTAAAAGTAGCTTATCTTTTTACTCTCTAAACCCTTCTGCTAATTTTTCTATAGCTTTTGTCTCTATTCTTGAAACATATGAACGTGATATTCCCATCATCTTTGCAATCTCTTTTTGAGTTTTGGGTTTTGAACCTGTTAAACCAAATCTTAACTCAATTATTGTTTTTTCTCTATCTTTTAAAACTTCTTTTATTTTGTTATACATTTTTTTTACTTTCATTTTTGTATCTACTACATCTTCTATACTTTTTTCATCATTTTCTAGTACTTCTTCTAATGTTATTACATTATCATCTTTGTCTTTTCCTATAGGTTCATTTAGGTGAACTTCTGCATTTAATTTTTTGGTTGCTCTTAAATACATAAGTACTTCGTTATCTATACATCTAGATACATATGTAGAAAGTTTAGAACCTTTTTCTACATTAAAACTATTCACTCCCTTTATTAAACCAATTGTACCTATTGATAGTAAATCGTCTTGTTCTATGTTGGTATTTGCGTATTTTTTGCAAACATGGACAACAAGTCTTAAGTTTCTTTCTATTAGTAAATTTCTTGCTTCTTCATCACCTTTTGATAATTTTTCAAGTGCAACTTTTTCTTCTTCTGTACTTAATGGCTCTGGAAATAAATTTGTTCCAGTAATATATCCGAACGACGAAAATTGCCGTTTTTAAAAATTGTAAAAAACCTGTCATACAAATGCTAAATAACATAAAGCACCTCCATCTTCTCTACACAATTATATGTCTTGAAAAATAAAAAGTGCCTGACCTTATTTTTTAAATTTTTAGTATATTTTATATATTTTTTAATATATATTTATAAAAGGAGCTGATTTTTTGAACTTTATAAAAAGTTTCTTTCAAGGAATATTAATTGGCGCTGGAGCAATTTTACCTGGTATTAGTAGTGGTGTTTTATGCGTAATTTTTGGTATATATGAAAATTTATTAAATTGTGCTTTGAATTTTTTTAAAAATATAAAAGAAAATTTTAAATATCTTTTTCCTATTGGTTCTGGTGCATTTATTGGTATTGTTCTTTTTGGCAATATTTTAAAATTTCTTTTTTTAGCATATCCTATTCAAATAAAATTTATTTTTATTGGATTAATTTTAGGTAGTATTCCTGCACTTATAAAGGAATGTTCTAAAAAAGCTAAATTTGAGCTAAATTATTTAATTTTTTTATTTGCTTCACTTGCTATTGGAATTTTTCTTGTTATTATAGAAAAAAGAATTACAAGATTTAATTTAATTGAATATAATTTTTTATTTTTAATAATTTCTGGTTTTATTATGTCTTCTGGAATAATTATTCCTGGTGTAAGTAATACTCTAATTTTAATGCTTTTAGGAATATATGAAAATTATCTTGATGCAGTATCTACTTTATATCTTCCATTTTTATTTCCTTTAGGTATAGGTATAATTATTGGAAGTATATTTTTTATGAAATTAACTAGATTTTTATTAAATAGATTTTATCCGCAAACTTTTTATACAATTATTGGATTTACTTTAGGTTCTATTTTTATTTTGTTTCCGCGGATTTTCATTTGATTTAACAGGTATAGTTTCTATTTTAAGTCTTTTTTTAGGATTTATTTTAGCTAATTTACTTGGCTAAAATAAATCCTTTTTTATAATAATGTATCATCATTTTCAATCCAGTCTTTTATATATTCTACTCTATATTTTTCTTTATTGTCTCTCATAATAACTTTTTCAATTCCTGCATTTATTATCATTCTTTTACATAGAGTACATGGATAATTGTCTGGTATATATTCTCCATTTCTTTTATTTATTCCAACTAAATATAATGTTGCTCCTAACATATCTCTTCTATTTGCACTTATTATTGCATTTTGCTCACTATGTACAGATCTACAGTGTTCATATCCTGCTCCACTTAAGTTAGTTTTTTGTTTTCTAACACAATAGCCTAAATCTAAGCAATTTTTTCTTCCTCTTGGTGCCCCACTATATCCTGTTGATATTATTTCATCGTGTTTTACAATAACACTTCCATAATTATTTCTAAGACATGTTCCTCTTTCTAAAATTGTTTCTGCAATGTCTAAATAATAGTTTATTTTGTCTACTCTTTCCATATTTCTCCTTTTTAATTAAGGGGCGTATTAAACCGCCCCTAATATCACTTTTAATATTTTAATTGTCCCATTTTTGATGTTGGAACATAACCTGATTCTGCTTTTATTAAATCTGGTATTCTATTTACTATGCTTGCACATGTAAGTTCTACTGTTTTTGGCTCTGTTATTACAACTCTTGTATCTGGCTCTCCAAATATTGTCCAGTCATTTGTATCTACATCATCTTTTGCATATACTTTTCCTATACATTCTGCTTCTATTATGATTCCTTCTTTTGTAGTTGCTGTTACAACTGCACTCATTCCTGTTGCATTTCCTGCTTTTATATCCATATTTAATGTATTTGAATGGATATCTTCTTTGGCAATTATTGGTACACATTTTTGTGTCATTGATGTTATTGTAAATCCAAATTTATCTGCAAGCCATGGAACAACATTCCACATGTATGATGGTGTATATGTTCCACTTTCTATTACTTTTTGTCTTTCTTCAGCACTTATTTTGTCTGCTTTTGCTATTTTTTCATCAAATTCTTCTAATGTCATTCCAGAACCATGAACTTGGGCTAATGCTATTCCATAGTCTTCTACATTGTATGATGAACTTCCTTTTATTTTTGTTATTTTATGTGTTGCTCCTGCTAAAGTGTATATAAGATTTCCCCAAAATACATCTTGGTAGCCACTTCCTGTTATTGTACAATTATTTTGTTTTGCTAATTCATCTATTTTATTTGTTAGTTTTGGATTTGATGCCTCTGGGTAAAATGCCTCTTCACATGTTGTTATTGCATTTATTCCAAGTTCTGCACATAATAGTAATGCTTCACTTAAATCGCTTATTAAACTCATTGTTGTTACTATACATACATCTGGTTTTGTTTTTTCTAGTACCTCTCTTGCATTTTTCACATCTGATACTACTACACCTTTTTTCTCACATCCACATCCTATAATTTCTGAGATGTCTTTTCCTATTACATTTGGGTTTATGTCTAAGGCTCCTACTATTTCGTACCCTTTTTCAATTGCATATCTCATTGTATATGCACTCATTTTTCCACATCCATACTGAACAATTTTTACTTTTTCCATAAATTTACCTCCTAAAAATATTTTTCCCTTTTATTTTTGTTTTAATCGGAATTTTTAGGTCTTTTCTTAATTGTACGATTTTTTTATATCATATTACATATTAATTGTCAATAAATTTAAAATTCACCTTTTTTATAAAAAAATAGTTTTTAATATTGCAATATTTTATTGATTTTTCAGTATTTTTATGATAGTATAGACATAATTATTTTGAAAGGACATAAGTTTTATGGTTTTAGGAATTATTGCTGAATATAACCCATTTCATAATGGACATTTATATCATATTTTAAAATCAAAAGAACTAACAAAAGATGATTATACAATTGCTATAATTGGAGGTAACTTTACTCAACGTGGTGAATCTTCTCTTATAGACAAATGGACAAAAGCAGAAATGGCCCTTGCAAACGGAATTGACCTAGTTATTGAACTTCCTACACTTTACTCTATATCAAGTGCAGAAAATTTTGCAGAAGGTGCCGTTAAAATATTAAATTCTTTAAAAATAGTTGATCATCTTTCCTTTGGAGCAGAATGTGAACAAATAAATAAACTAAATATAATTGCAAATGTATTAAATGAAGAACCCAAAGATTTTAAAACATTTTTATCGCTTGAATTGTCTAATGGTAATTCTTTTCCCAAAGCTAGACAATCTGCACTTGTAACTTATTTAAATGATCCATCATATTCTAAAATACTAAATGAGCCAAACAATATTTTAGGAATTGAATATTTAAAAGCTTTGAAAAAATATCGTTCTAAAATTGCCCCTGTTTCTATACAAAGAAAATCATCTGGGCATTTAAATACTGATTATACAGGTACAATTAGTAGTAGTACATCTATTAGGCAAATGTTAAAAGAGGGAAATACTAAAAATTTAAAAGATACTCTAACACCTAGCTCTTATACTATTTTAAAAGAAGAAATTAATGAAGGGCATTTTGTTTTAGATTTTTCCGAATTTGAAAAAATTGTAATGTATAATTTACGTACCAAAAGTTTAGAAGATATAAAGAAATTACAAGATGTTTCAGAAGGTCTTGAAAATTCTATAAAAAAGGCTGCATCTTCTTGTAATACTATTTCAGAATTTTTAGATCTTGTATGTACCAAAAGATATACTAAAACTAGAATAAAGAGAATTCTTTTGTATTCTTTATTAAATATTACCAAAAAAGACATGGCTATTTCTAAAAAAATCCTACCATATGTTAGGGTTTTAGGATTTAATCAAAAAGGTAAAACTTTGCTTGGCAAAATTAACAAGAGAAATCCTAATTTAAAAGTTATTACATCTGTAAAGAAATTTACAGACACCAATAATAACAAAAATTTAAATATGATGATACAAAAAGACATTTTGGCAACTAATATATATACATTATGTTTTAAAAAAGACTCTTGTGCTAATTTAGATTTTAGTAATAGAATTGTAGAAAAATAACGTATAAAAGTTAATATACTTTTATACGTTATTTTTATGCTACAATTATTGGCAACATTTGTAACTTGCACATTCAGATTCATCTGCTTTACCAGAAGAAACATTATTCTTTGGTGCTACTTCTATTGCATCTAATTCACACATTTGGTTTCTTCCATCATTGTATTTACAACTTTCAACTGTACAATTTATTTTTTGTTTCTTTTCCATTATGAAAATACCTCCAAATAATTTTGCAATTTCTTGCTTTTATTATTATGAGTTATTTTCTTAATAATATTCATTTTTTTATAAACTCATATTTATTCCTCTTGCTACTATATTTGACATATTTTCTATAAGCTCATCTATTTCTTTTGGTGTTACTATCATGTTATAATCTGATGGATTTAATGCTTCTTTTATTTCTTCGTAATTGTCTTGTTCTTTTAATTTATTTAAATAATCATTCGATTTTGCTTCATTTTGAAGTTTTTCTATAAATAAATCTAAACAATCATTTACAAGTACAGCACTTTCTACAACTGTTGGTATTCCAATTGCTACAACAGGAACGCCTAGTGTTTTTTTAGATATTTCTTTTCTTGTGTTTCCTACTCCTGCTCCTGGAACTATTCCTGTATCTGATATTTGTATTGTGCTACTTATTCTTTCTATGCTTCTTGAAGCTAAAGCATCTATTACAATTAAAAGTTTAGGTTTTACTTCATTTACAATACCCTCTAAAATTTCTAAAGTTTCTATTCCAGTTGTTCCTAGTACTCCCGGAGATATTGCACTAACTGGTCTTGAGTTTTCGTCTATATATTGTGGAAGATATTTTATTATATGTCTTGTAACATCTATATCATTTATAACCTTTGGCCCTAGCGAATCTGGTGTTACATATATATTTCCTAGTCCTACAACTAATATATCATCTTTTATATTAATGTGCTTATCTATTATTTTTTTTAATTCTTCAGATAGTACCTCTGCTGATTTTTGTATTTCATCTTCTTCTGCAAGTTTTAATTTTTTTATATCTATTGTAACATATGTTCCCATTGGCTTTTTTATAGCTTTTTCTCCATTTTCATTTACTATTTTAACCTCAGATACCTTTAAGTTTTCGTCTAATTCTTTTGTTGAGGTTTCTATTCCATCAATTTCTTCTAAATTACTAGTCTTTTTTAATATTTCTCTTCTTTCTAGTGCTAAATCTGTTCTAAAATTATACATAAAAAATCCATTCCTTCCTATACTAAAAGTATTATTAGTATTTCTTGTAATGGATTTTTTATACAATATATTAAAATAAACCTACTATATTTCCTTCATCATCAATTGTAATTTCTTCTGCTGATGGAACTTTTGGAAGTCCTGGCATTGTAAGTATTTTTCCACTATATACTACAATAAAACCTGCTCCATTTTTTAATTCTATATCTCTTATTGTTATTGAAAATTCTTCTTTACATTCTAGATTTTTACTGTCATCTGATAATGAGTATTGAGTTTTTGCTATACAAATAGGAAGATTTAAAATGCCTTTTTCTTCCAATTTTTTTATTTTTTCTTCTGCAATTTCTGTATATTTTACATTTTTTGCTCCATATATTTTTGTTGCAACTTTGTAAATCTTTTCTTTTATAGTATCATTATTTTCATATATAAATTTTAATTTAGTTTTATTTTTAGAAATTTCTACAATTTTATTTGCTATTTCTATTGCTCCTTCTCCACCTTTGGCCCAACCTTCTACTACGCTTATTTCTATATTGTTTTTATTTAAGTCCTTTTTTACAAATTCTATTTCTTTTTCTTTATCAGTATTGAATTTATTTAATGCTACAATTACATTTAATCCATATTCTTCTTTCATGTTGTTTATATGTTTGTATAAATTCTTCATTCCATTTGATAAAGCTTGATCATTTGGATTTAAAATTTCCTCTTTAGTTGCTCCTCCATGGTATTTTAAGGCTTTTATTGTTGCTACTATTACAACTACACTTGGATTTAAATTTGCTTTTCTTGATTTTATATCCAAAAATTTTTCTGCCCCTAGGTCTGAGCCAAATCCTGCCTCTGTAATTACATAATCTCCTATTTTAAGTGCAAGTTTTGTAGCTCTTATAGAATTACATCCATGTGCAATATTGGCAAATGGTCCTCCATGAATTAAGCATGGAGTATGTTCTAAAGTTTGCACTAAATTAGGATTTATAGCATCTTTTAATAAGACTGCCATTGCTCCTTCTGCTTTTAGGTCTTTAGCATAAATTGGCTCATCATCTTCATTATATCCTATTACTATGTTTGCTAGATTATTTTTTAGGTCTTTTAAGTCTTTTGATAAACATAGTATTGCCATTATTTCTGAAGCAACTGTTATATCAAACCCATCTTCTCTTGGAACTATATTTTTCTCTCCAGATAAACCTGTATTTATTTTTCTCAATTGCCTATCATTTAAATCTACACATCTTTTCCATGTAACTGTTTTTATTTTTAACTTATTTCCGAAATATATATGATTATCTATCATTGCAGATAGTAAATTATTTGCAGATGTTATTGCATGAATATCTCCTGTAAAGTGAAGGTTTATATCTTCCATTGGTGCTATTTGAACCTTTCCTCCTCCGGTTGCTCCACCTTTTATACCAAAAACAGGGCCTAGTGATGGCTCTCTTAAGGCTAAAACTGCATTTTTATTTATTTTATTTAATCCATCTGCAATTGCTATTGATACTGTTGTTTTTCCTTCTCCTAAAGGGGTTGGATTCATTGCTGTAACCAAAATTAATTTTCCATCTTCTTTATTTTCTAGTCTTTTAAACGCGTTTTCGTTTATTTTTGCCTTATATTTTCCATAAGTTTCAAATTCTTCTTCTTTTAAGTTGTATTTTTTAGCTATCTTTTCTATAATTTCAAGCTCTGTATTTCTTGCTATTTCTATGTCTGTCATATTCTCCCCCTTTTTTAGTTGTTTGTTTATTATATATCACAAAAAATAAAAACCTGCAATGTTTTTGCAAGTTTTTAATTTTTTTATTCTATAACATCTCTTGGGGTAACATCTTGATTTGTTGTATTATCTTTTTTTGATAAGTCTGTATTATTTGTATTTGATGTATTGTTTTTAGTTGTATTGTTTTGTGTAGTGTTGCTTTTAGATGTATTATTTGTTGTATTATTATTTACCGTATTGTTTACAGTGTTATTTTTTGCTGAATCTTCATCTTTTTGTGGTGGCTGTGGTGTTGGATCTGTATTTTTTTTTGTATCTTCTGTTTTATTATCTTCCTTTTTATCATCTTTCTTTTTAGAATTATCAACTACTGTAGTTGATGCTGGTTCTACATAGTTTTTCCAAGGATTTGATGCAAGTGGATCTGTTGGATCCCAGTTTCTACATGTTACATTTGATGATATTTTTTGCGCTGATGGTTTTCCAAGTGGTCCTGGATCACTTGATGAATAAAATTCTACATAAGTTCCACTCTCGCAATTATTGTATATCCACAAAGCATCTGCAACTGTTAGTCTTATACAACCTGCTGAAGCAGTTGTTCCTAGCTTATCATATGCTGTGTATTTTAATGTATCTGGCGAATTTGTTTTATATGGTACTGAGTGGAATAATATATGTCCTGTTATTCTAGAACAATATTGTCCATATACTCCACCATTTAATTGGTGCCATCTATATTTATTACTCATTTTGTATGTTCCAGATTTAGGTGTTGCAGTTCCTGTTGAACATACCATTGCTTTTACAGGTACTGTATAATTTCCTTGCTTGTCCTTTTTGTAAATTGTTACAACATTTGCTGTATAATTTACTTTTATAAAATATGATTCTTTGCTATTTTTCTCTTCTTCCTCTGGATTTTCTACTTTTGTATCTTCGGCATTTTCATCCCAACTGGTATCTTCGGGGTTTTCTTCAATATTTTCTTCTGGGTTTTCTTGAGTTTCATTTAATGTATTTTCATTTAAATTATTTTCATTTTGCTCTATTGATGAAGTTATTTCAGAAACTGTTGGCTCTGTAATTCTTTTGTTAACATTATTTCTTTTTGTAAATGATATAATAAAGACAATTAAGGCAATTATTATTGCAACTATTAAAATTATTTGTGTTTTCTTATAATTATTTAACCTATCCATACTTTTACTTTCCTTTTTTACTTTTATATGCCTTAATTCTATCATTATTTCATTTTTGCGTCAATATATTTTTTGGTTATTTGATATCCTTTTTGATATAGATATTTTCCTTTGCTAGTTTCTAATAATCCAACTTTTTTTGTTTCAATTGTTATAAGTTCATCTATTCCATCTAACTCGTAATTTGATAATTCATGTTCCATTAAACCAATTGATCTTACTGCAATATCTATTATATTATCACAACATTCTTCTTTACTTTGTTTTGATGAAAAATTAATTCCTAAAACCTTACTTGCTCCCATATCTTTTAACTCTTTCCAAGCTACATTTTCTCTTACACCACCATCAATTAGTTGCTTTTCATTATATTTACATGGCGAAAATACAATTGGAAAACTACAACTACTTCTTATAGCAATTTCTATAGGAGCATCTGTTATGTATTTTATTTCATCTGATATATTTTGTCTTGTTTCTTTTTTTACTTCTTTTGAAGAAAATATTATAACTTCCCCGTTTTGCAAATTTACAGCAGGAATTGCAATTGGCATTTTTATGTCTTTCATTTTATATACATTTTTTTCTTTGCATATTTGTCTAATTGCTTTTGTTAAAAAATTTCCGCTATTTAATCCATCTACAATTATTCTTCCTGAAAACAACAATCCTCCTATTATCTTTATTATGTTTTTAAAATCTATGTATCTTATATTTTTTGTATATTTATTTAATAATTCATACATTTCATTACTTGAATACCCCAAAGCATATAAAACAGCAATTATGCTTCCCGATGACGTTCCTGCTACCATATCAAATTTTAAATTTCTTTCTTCCATGGCTTTTAAAGCTCCAACATGGGAATATGCTTTTATTCCTCCACCTGAAAAACATAGTCCATTTTTCATTTTTATTACCTCCAAAAAAACGAATTATTAATATAATATTAATAATTCGTTTTTTGGTTACTTTTATAAATATGTTTTTAAAGTTTCTACGCTATCTTCTTGCATTTTTACAAATTCATCTAATAAACTTCTTATATCTTTGTTTATATCTTGGTTTTGATTTAGTAATCTTCTTCCTTCTATAATACCCATGTTGGTTCCATTTAAAAGAAGTTCTGATAGGTTTGAGTTGCTTTTATCACTCATTGCTTTCATTTGAACTCCCCACCATGTCATTACTTTGTTCATTGCACTTGTTTCGTGTGGTTCTTTTTCATATGTGTAATTTTCATATAAATTGTTTGCTCTTCTTGAAATATCTTTGTATTTGTTGTATTCAAGTTCAAGTGTTTTCTTAAAGTCCTCGTCTCCGACTTTTTTTACAACAAATTCTATAGCATCCATTCCCATAGTTGCTCCTTTGTTTAATTCGTCTAAAACATTTAAATCATTATTTTCCATTTTTAGTCCTCCTTTTGGATTAGTGTGTTCATTTTTTGAAAAATAATTCGTTGAAATTTTTGTTTTAATACTTATTGCCAACTATAATTATTATTCATATAATAATCTACTACTTTTAATTTGAATTCTTTTGAATATATTTTTTTCTATAGTGTATATTATACTATTTTTTTACTACTATATTAAATATTTTATTTGGAACATAAATTTCCTTTACAACTTTATTTTTTTGAAGAATTTCTAAAACTCTAGTATCTGATTTTATCTTGTTTAATATATTTTCTGATGTATCATCTGCATCAACTGTAATACAGAATTTTAATTTTCCGTTTAGCTGAACTGGAATTTCTTTTGTTCCCCCATTCATTTCGCTTTCAACTATTATAGGCCATTGTTGATTATAAACAAAATCTGTATGTCCTGTTTTTTCCCATAATTCTTCTGCGAAATGAGGTGCTAAAGGTGCAAGTAATGTTATATATGTATTTACAACATTTTGTAATACATCTATATTTACTTTTTCATCTCTAATATACTCGCTTGTTTTATTAAATAACTCCATGCTTCTTGCAATAGCTGTATTAAATCTGAAATCATTAATGTCATTCTCCATTGCTCTTATTGTTTTATTTTTCCATCTAAGTAATTCTTTTTCCTTTATTCCAACTTCATTGTTTGATGTTTTTTCTTTTAATTCGTTGACTTTTTCAATTAATCTTTCTATTTTAGAGAAGTACTTTACCATTGACTCTATTCCCTTTTCATCCCAAGGGCCACCTTGTCTGTATTCAAAGCCAAACATTATATACATTCTAAATACATCTGCTCCGTATTTTTCAATATATTCTTCTGGTGATACTGTATTTCCTTTGCTTTTACTCATTTTATTTCCATCTGGTCCTAAAATCATACCTTGATGTATTAATTTTTTAAATGGTTCATCAAAATCTAAATAACCTAAATCTCTTAAAGCTTTTGTCATAAATCTAGCATAAATCAAGTGCATTGCTGCATGTTCTTTTCCGCCTACATATACATCAACTGGTAGCATTTCATCTACTATTTCCTTTTTAAATGCTTCTTTATCGTTTTTAGCATCAGGGTATCTTAAATAATACCAAGATGAGCATACAAATGTATCTAATGTATCTGCTTCTCTTCTTGCTTTCCCACCACATTTTGGACAAGTACAATTCATAAATTCATTTGATTTTTTTAGTGGTGATTCCCCATCTGGTTTAAATTCAACATTATGCGGTAATACTACTGGCAAATCTTTTTCTGGTACTGGTACAACTCCACATTTATCACAATATATAATTGGAATAGGTGCTCCCCAATATCTTTGCCTTGATATTAACCAATCTTTTAATCTATAATTTATAGTTTTATTTCCCTGATTAGTTTTACTTAAATCTTCTGTTATTATTTTTTTTGCATCATCTGAAGCCAATCCATCATATTTTCCACTATTTATTAATATTCCATATTCTGTGTATGGCAATTCTACTTCATTATCCTTTTTACTTTTTATAACTTGTTTTATAGGTAAGTTATGTTTTTTGGCAAATTCAAAATCTCTTGTGTCATGTGCTGGAACAGCCATTACAGCTCCTGTACCATAATCCTCTAGCACATAATCTGCAATCCATATTGGTACTTTTTCTCCATTTATTGGATTTATTGCATATGCACCTGTAAATACTCCTGTTTTTTCTTTTTCTGTTGATAACCTTTCTATTTCACTTAATTTGGCCGTTTCTTTTATGTAGCTTTCTACATTTTGTTTATATTCTTCTGTTGTTATTTCTTGTACCAAATCACTTTCTGGTGCAATAACTACATATGTAACTCCATTTAATGTATCTGGTCTTGTTGTGAATACTGTTATTTCTTTTTCGTTGTTTTCACATCTAAATTTTATTTCGCTTCCTTCTGACTTTCCTATCCAATTAGTTTGAACTTTTTTTGTTGAATCTGGCCAATCTAATGTATTTAATCCTTGTAGTAATTCTTCTGCATAATTTGTTATTTTAAAGAACCATTGTGATAATTTTTTTCTTTTTACTTCTGAACCACATCTTTCACATTTTCCGCCTATAACTTGTTCATTTGCTAAAACTGTTTTACAGCTATCACACCAATTAACAGGTGCTTCTTTTTTATATGCTAATCCTGCTTTATATAATTGTAAAAATAGCCATTGTGTCCATTTGTAATAATCTGGCATACATGTTTCCAAAGAATAGTTCCAGTCATAACTTCCGCCCATTTCCTCTAATTGTTTTTTCATTGTTTCTATATTTTTTAATGTTGAATCTTCTGGATGTATTCCTGTTTTTATTGCATAGTTTTCTGCTGGAAGTCCAAATGCATCAAATCCCATAGGATGAAAAACATTATATCCCTGCATCTTTTTAAATCTTGCAAAAGTATCTGCAGGTGCATAATTAAACCAATGTCCTAGGTGTAGTTTAGCTCCTGACGGATATGAAAACATTTCTAATGTGTAAAATTTTTTATTATTACTATTTGTATGATATTTATATACTTCTTTTTCTTTCCATTTTTTTTGCCATTTAGCGTCTATTTTTTTAGAATATTCCAAAATAATCCCTCCTAATTATATTTCTAATCCTTTACAAACATATTGTACAAAATCCTGATACTTTTTTATAATCTCTATTTTAAGTATAACTCATTGCAATTATATCATTTTTAAAGCAATTAGTCTACCAATTTGGCTGATTTTTGATATATTTTTGGTACATTTTTGCTATATCTCCTTCCTTTGCTGCTTCCCATTGTATCATTTTTTTCTACATTTCCTTACTCTATTCAGTTATCTTTTCCTTCTTTTAGTTGAATAGACATTTAAAACATCTATTCTTTCTTGATCAATTAAAATTTTCGAAGCATTATCACTCAGTCTTCGAGCTAGTATTTAACCTACTGTGATTTATTTCAGTATACATAAAAACACACATCGATGTCGTTTTTCAACATCTTTTGTCATGTTCTCAAATCTGTCCAGTGCCGTTCCATGAACTTTACATGTATTTTTATATTCATACCCTATTTCACTTGCTCACTTTATTTTGTTGATTTCTAACCATTTTATCACATTTATTTTTTATTCTTTGAGCATTGCCTTATGTCATTTTTTAATGTATAACGTCCCCATTCCTACTCCGAAAGGAGGTGAAATTATGGGAAAATACATCAAACTATTTTTGAAAGTTACCGTTTTAGTACTTATATTTAAGATACTTGAGAAATTCGACTAAAACAGCAAAAAGACTAGGGTCCGCCAACTCTAGTCTTTTTTATTCCCTTTATGGGATATATACATACAAACTACTTTTTGAATTAAAGAGGAACAAATTCTCTCTTCATTCTCATTAATATTATACTAGAGTTTGCAGAAAAAATCAACAACTTTCTCGAAATATTTTTTTCAAGTATTTCTAAAGTTTTACTGTATTTCTATTTAACTGGCATAATACTCTAACTGATATATCCAAGTCCCGTTCTAGCCTAAACAATTGACATTCAGCCATTATTTTCCGCTTTGGACAAGTAAATAGATTTTTAGCAAAAAATTAAGACTTCCGATTTCTCAAAAGTCTTGATATTACTGGCTGGACTGGCTAGATTCGAACTAGCGCATGCCAGAGTCAAAGTCTGGTGCCTTACCGC
>CAKPCG010000035.1 GCA_934141475.1 uncultured Clostridia bacterium | reverse complement strand
ATGTTGATATTTTAAAACAAAAAGCAGAATCTTTACAAGGATATGTTACAATGTTTAATGATAAAAATGATATTGTTAGAAAAATTTTTGAAGATAATCCTGAAATTAAATAAAAGAATAATTTTATGAGATAAAAATTGCAAAGTTATGTAAAATATGCTATAATAATATTGTGTGTTATATAAACATATTCAATTAAAATGGAGGTTAATATGATAAAAATAACGACGAACATTCAGAAAGCAAACCTTATTACTCATTGCGGTATATTTCATGCTGATGATGTTATGGCAACTGTTATTTTAGAAAAGTTACTAGGAAATGTAACTGTATGCCGGGTTTTTGAAGTTCCACAAACCTTAAAATCACATGTTATTGTTTATGACATTGGAGGAGGAGAATTTGACCATCATCAAAAAGGTGGAAATGGAATTAGAAAAAATGGAGTTCCATATGCTGCCTCAGGTCTTATTTGGAAAAGATTTGGACTGAATGTAATAAAGAAATATGTTCAGCATACTAATTTTAATGAAGTTTGGGATTCTGTTGATAAGATGCTAATTCAAGGTATAGATGCTACTGACAATGGAGTTATAAATAATTCCAATAGCCAAGTGGTATCTACAATGTCTATTTGTCAATTGATTTCAAATTATAATCCACTTTGGGATGGAGATGAAAGCTATGATGAGGCATTTGTGAAGGCATGTAGAGTTGCAGAAGAGACATTTTCAAATGTTATGAAAAAAGCAATTTCTTCGTGTAAAGCAAAATCATATGTTCAAGAAGCAATAGATAAATCTTCTAATCATATTATGGTTTTAGATAAGTTTGTTCCTTGGCAAAGACATTTATATCTTTCGACTAATCCTAAAGCAATTGATATATGGTTTGTAATATATCCATCTCTTAGAGGAGGATATAATTGGCAAACTGTTACTACAGATTTAAAAAAACATATTCCAATGAAGGCGGTACCTAAAGAGTGGTGTGGATTAAAAGGAGAAGCACTTCAAAAAGTTACAGGAATAAAGACTGCAATTTTTTGCCATGATGGTGGTTTTATTGGGGCTGCTGAAACAGTACAGGATGCTATTTTAATGGTTAAAAAAGCTATAACCTCTTAAATGAATGAAGACAAAAAGTTTTAATAAACTTTTTGTCTTTTTTAATAAAAAATAAAAAAGTCTGTTTCTTGATTTATATCAAAAAGACAGACTCTTTTCTAGTGGTCGAGGGGAGGTACTCTCGACAATTGCTATTTTTCTTTATTTATCAAGTAATTTAAAGTCTTGTATTTTTACTTTGAAACATTTCCTTGAAACTTTAGTAAAATTAATTCTCATAAATTCTAATAAAGTTTCAAGGTTTTTCTTTTGTATTTTTAGGCATAATCGTAATCTACATTAAATATTTCTTTATCTATTAAATAATCTTCAACATTCTTATTTTCTGCCTTTTCAAATTCAACATCTACATCAACGTAATATTTCATTGTGACAGTAATATCAGTATGCCCTAATATTTTTTTAAGAACTGCTGGAGCAATTTTGGCCTCTGCACATCTAGTTGCAAATGTTCCTCTTAACATATGCGTGTGAATATCAGTCTTTTTTACTACTTCTCCTTTAGTATTTTCTTCTTCGTAAATTCCAATATCCAAATCTAATGCAATTCTTTTTAGACTGCTATTTATAGAATTCTCTACATACATTGTTCTATCTTCTTTACAAAATAATAAGTGATTTTTATTATCAATTTTATGTTGTAATGCACCTTGAATGATTTGATAAATTATATTATTCATATTCAATGTTCTTTGACCTGTATTTGTTTTTGTGTATTTCCTATAATTGCTTTGCCATTATGATCTTTTGTTTGAGTTCTTCTAATATAGATTTTTCTGTTTTCTAAATCTATATCTTTATCATAATCTAAAACTAAAGCTTCTCCTATTCTCATTCCTGTACTCAATAATAGTAACAAGATATATTTGTGTCGACATTCCTTATAACTTGCATTATTCAAATAATCAACCAATTTCTTTTGTTCATCAACTGTTAGTGAAACTCTATGATGACTTTTATATTCACTTTTTGGCTTTTCAACTCTATTATAGCCTTCCATAAAATTATCTGTTATGATATTTTCATATTTTGCTTGTCCAAATGCCATACATAATAACTCATAGTTTTGTTTTATAGTGTTTTTAGAATAATTTTTCAAACTCTCTAAATATTTAACAACTTCATCTCTTGTAACTTTGGAAATAGGCTTATTGGTAAATTTCTCTTTAGCTAGTTTCTTTATTGTATCTGATTTTCTTTTGTGTGTTGCCTTAATTATTTTACCTAATTTATAATCTTCTTCAATTTTGCCTTTTACAAGATCAATTATTGTTTTATTACTTTTAGTAATTATTTTAAATTCTTGATTTTCTTCCATTTCAATTTGAAATGATAATGCCTTATTAAATGCTTCTTTTTCATTCTTACCTACAAATGTTTTAGTTGTTCTTTTTCCTGCAATTGTATCCCTTCCTGTTGTTACTATTGCCTTTGGTGTTATAGAAAAATAGAAAGAATCACATTCTACATTGTTATCAATCACTTTTCCATTTTCAAATTTGGTTATCTGTCTATATTTACACTTATCTTTCATTTTACAAAGATTACAAATTTCTTTGCTAAATAAACCTTTATCTTTAGAATTTTTAATTGTTTTTGTTAAATATGTTCCTACTGTAATTCCTTTTACTTTATTCATATTTTCGTTTTCCTTTCTTGTTAAATTTAAGGAAAACTCTTGATATATTTTGATTTTTTGTATATAATTATATCAATACTATAGCAAGAGTTTTCTTGTGATTCATATTAAAAATAGTAGTTTGAAGGTTTAAATGGTCCATATTTAAATCTTCTTTTTTATCTCTTGTAATCTTATTCATTTACTTCACTTAAAACTCTACGTGTACTCACGTATTCATTAAATGAACTTACAGCAACTTTAAATGATTTTCCTACTTTGATACAAGAAAAATCAGAACGATGGAATAAGTCTAAACATGTTTTATTTCCTATTCCTAATATTCTTCTTACATCTGATGTAGTATAAAATTTAATTTCGTTTTCCATAAGTTTTTTCTCCTTTCGTACTTTATTTACGATGATATTTTCTTTGCCCCTCATCATCTAGGAATTATTAGATGGTAATTTACATTACTCCACTGGAATTTAACCACTCCGACTCCGTCCGAGTTGCACCCTATACGATGAGTTAAGTCTATGCAAGTGTCTCATTATGTTGTATCTAATAACTGAAATATTCAATTTTCAATGTGCTATCAAAGAATTTAGGGAAATTCTATTGACTTTTTAAAGTAATTATTGTAATCTATATATATCAACAAGCAATTACTTGACTTTATCAAAGTATAACGTAAGCTTTATAATTTGTCAAACAATTACAACAAAATTTTTAGAAATTTTTTAGGAGTGGAAAATGAAAGCTAATTTTTACATAGAAAATCAACGTTTTTGCCTTGCATTTGACAGATACGTAATAGAAGAAATAAACGGAAAAAGATATATTCTGCCAGAAAAAGGTGCTAAGAGTCATGCTTCAACCTTTTCTGATTGGATAGATAGATATTTAATAGATATTTTAAATATTGGGAAAAAAGTATATTACAAAGAAGAAATTGAAGATATAGAAATTTTAGACTATGTGCGAAACTATGGTTTATTTGGATTTATGGCAAATTTTCCAGTTAATAGATATTATGTGTTAGATGATATTGTTGCTTTAAGAGATTATAATTTAATAGATTATGAACATCATATAACAAATATGAAATTAGAAGAATACTTAAATTTCTTTATGCCAAAATTAAATAATAATCAAATTAAAGAACTTATTCAAAAATGTAGAAAAGATATATCTCCTAGAATTATGGAAAAATATCTTACACCAGAACTAAATGAATTTTTAATCTTTTCTAAAAACTATGGAGAACCTGTTGATATGATTTTGCAATATGCAAAAATTCTTTATGAACATCTCGTTCACTTTGTAGAAGAACGTCACTTAATGAATTACTCTCCACTTATAGCAATAAATAATCTTTATACTAATATAGATAGCTTACACAATAATGAAATAGGTTTAGTTTATGGTTATTTAAAACAAGCAATAGATTTGAATTTTTTAGTGAACTTATCACAAGATACAATAATGCTTAAGATTTGTAAATTCTGCCATAAAGCTTTTATACCTAAAAACTCAAAGGCAGAATATGATACACCACAATGTAAGAATAAGGCAAATGTGTATAACTTTAGAAAAAGAGCTCAAGAATAATGATTGAATAATATATTTTTAATTGTTATATTAACAAAGAATTACTTAAATAGATTATTAAAAGGAGAATTTTGATGAAAAGTAGTAAAGAAAAATATTATAATATTACAAAAAATGCAAAGCCACATTTAAATGTACTTAATTTTATAAACCTTAATGTGTTACCAGGAAAAGCTGTTGACTTAGGATGTGGTGCAGGAAGAGACACTATAGAGTTACTAAAAAATAATTGGAATGTTTTATCCATAGATAAAGAAGATACAGAATCTATTATAAGAGAACAGCTTAGCCAAAAAGAATCAGAGAATTTTAAGTTTAAAAAATGTTTTTTTGGTGAAATGAATTTGCCTAAAGTAAATTTAATTGTTGCGAATTTTAGTCTACCTTTTTCAAAAAAAGAGTTTTTTAGTGATATATGGAAAAATATAACTAATTCTCTTTCAGATGAACGGGTATTTTGTTGGAAATTTTTTTGGAAAAAAAGATACATGGGCAGAAACAAAAGAAAATCTAATATTTTTAACAGAACAAGAAGTCAAAGCTCTTTTTAGTGATTTTGAACTAATTCAATTCAATGAAATAGAAAAAGATGCAATAATAGCTTCTGGTGAAAAAAAACATTGGCACATATATGATGTTATTGCACAGAAAAAAATCTAATATTTTTAAGGAAAATATTGACAAATTAGAATAAATAGCATATGATTGTTAAAATAAAAGTTGTTGAATTAATATCGGATAGCTAATATCTGATGACGACTTTTATGTTTTTAGTAACTGTAGGAATATGCGAGAAAGGAGGTTTCCCAATGAAAACTACAAAAAAAACTGGCATCGCGAAAACTAACTTTTGGGCGAATGGAAGCAGTTATGCTTCTAGACGTTCAGCTCAGAGCTTTCTGAATCCACAGCTGAAAACAAAAGTCACAGCAAATAGTGAATGTGAAAGTGGTTGCAATAACTCTTGTGGCACAGCTTGTGCTTCTGGATGCACCGATTTCTAATTTACATTTGCAAAACACACAAAGGAGGAATATTAATTTATTAGTATTCCTCCACCTTTATTTTATAGGAGGTTTAAACTTATGACAAAAAATTATTTTGCTATGCAATGGCATATCACCGATCGATGTGATCAACGGTGTAAACATTGCTACATTTTTGCAGGTGAGGATAAATTATATTCACCCGAATTTGATTTGTCAACTTTAAAAGAAATCTTTTTTGATTTTTTGGCTACATGCAAAAAAATGGACAAAAGACCAAGTATTTCTGTGACTGGTGGAGATCCTTTGTTGCATAAAGATGTATGGAGTTTACTAGCTCTTTTTAAAGAGTATAATGTTCCTTTTGCAATTTTAGGCAATCCTTTCCACTTAAATGAGAATGTAGCAAAACAGCTGAAAGAATTAGGTTGTACTACTTATCAGATGTCTTTAGATGGTCTTAAAGAGACACATGATTTTATTAGAAAACCTGGTTCATTTGATGCAACTTTAAATAAAATTCATGTTTTAAATGAAGTTGGAATTAAGTCAGCTATTGCTACAACTGTTTCAAAAACTAATATTGATGAAATACCTCAGCTTGTAAAAGTTGCAGTAGATTACCAAGCAAAATCTTTTGGATTTTCAAGATACTGCCCAAATGAAAAAGATAGAAATAACCTTGTATCTCCTTCTGAATACAAAGCATTCTTGGAAAAGATGTGGGAACAGTTTGTTATCCTTCAAGATAAAGGAACAGCTTTTATATTAAAAGATCATTTATGGAAGCTGTTTCTGTATGAAAAAGGATTGTTCAAAATTGAAGATGACTCTGAACTTATTATGGATGGATGCCATTGTGGCATTTCTCATATTACAGTTTTAGCAAACGGAACTGTTTATGCATGTAGAAGGTGTGAAAGCCCTATAGGTAAAGTTCCAGAAGAATCTTTGTATGATATCTTCTTTGGAGATAAAATGGAATCATATCGCAATTTTGAGGGCTTTGAAGCTTGTTCTAAATGCGAATTGTTACGATTTTGCAGAGGTTGTCCTTCGGTAGCTAAATGTGCAACTGGAAATTTTTATGCAAAAGATCCACAGTGTTGGAAATAAAACAAAATAATTTTGAATAAAAGTCGATAGCACAAAAATGTACTATCGACTTTTTCTATCTTATATAATTCCTATTCTTTTAAAATAATAATATGCATCCATTCCACCTTTAAAATACAATTCTTCTTCAATCATAATTTGCATTTTTTCTTGTAACTCTATTGCGTTATAAAGTAAATCACATTCAATAGGTGTCAATCCTGTTTCTACTTTATCTCCAAATAAAATATTTTGTAACTTTTCATTGCTGTCTAAAATCTTTCTATATTCTTTTTGCAAATTTTTAAACTCACTATTATTTTTTTGTAAGTATATTATTACTCCATCTAAATGTTCCATAAATTCATCTTTACAATCTTCGTAAAAAGCAGTAAATCTTTTTATATTTTCTATTATTATCAAATCCATTCTAATATTTAATATCAAAGTCATCATCTTTCTTCTTAAATTGGTTTATATCGAATTGTTTTTTAAAATCAAAGTCAGTATATGTTTCTCTCTCAAAATCTCGTACAAGCTCATCCTCAGATGGATATGAAAATTTATGACAAAGCCATTTTATAAATTTTTTAAAAGTTGTTTTAAATTTATCTATTGTCTTATTTAAGTACTTATTTTCTTGCTTTAATTTGTTAATTTTTTTTTATATTGATTTTCCATATTATAAGTTTTACTTTCAAATTTCAATTCTAGTTCTTTTTCTTTATGTTCCAATTCTTCTTTCAATAAACTATTCGATAACCTTAAATTTACATTTTTCTCCGTCATATTTATATAATTTTCTTTAAAATTTTCTGCAAAATCTACTGTCTTTACTTGTTTTGATAATTCTTTATTTAAAGCTAAATTTTCTTTATGAAGTTTTAAAATTAATTCATCTTTTGGCTTTATGTTTTTTTCAAATATCTTTTCATCTCTATTAAGCATTACTTTTTTTATATCGCTTATCTGTGGAGTTTCTGGCAATTCTAAAGTTATATTTTCCAATACATTTTTAGTATTTTCAAAATTAGTTATTTGCTTGTAATTTTGTATGTTTTCGTTTTTTCTTTTGGTTTCTTCAGCAGGTAATCCTCTTTGCAAGTCAAATCCTTTGCTTGTTATATATTCGTAAAAGGCATTTTGTAAATTTCTATAACTATCCCTGCCTTTCCAAAAGTCTCTACAACATACTTTATCAATTGCCTTTCCATTTTTATCTTTTGTATGAATTACTGGAATGTAAATCAAATGCATGTGTGGAGTTGTTTCATCAAAATGAACTACTGCTGATATTATATTTTTCTCTCCAAGATTTTTGTAATTACAAATAAAATTGTAACTTTCTTCAAAATATCTTTTAGTTTCTTCCATTCCTATTGTGTCAAAAAATTCTTTATCTGATGTAAATACCATTTCACACATTATTATGCTATTACTTCTAATTTGTCCTTGTAAATCATATTTTTCTTTCATTTTATCAAATGCTTTTGTGTAACTTAATTCATTTCTCTTAAAGTAATAATTCAAGTATGATTTACTAATATCTATTTCCTTATTTGAATGATTTTTTGCTTTTCTATCATTATGAACACATATTCCGATTAGCTTGGCTCCTCGTTAATTTCTCATTTATTACTATAGCATAACTCATTGCTCCGAAGTCCTTTCTCACTCGAAACAAATTTATTTGTCTAACACACTAGACAAGTTTTTCAAACTTATCTGTGTGCTCTGCGAGGCTTCCCTAAAAATGCTTTAACATTTTTAGGCTATAAATTATAATGAACTTGTCATTATAATTTATAGTGAAATTGCCCATATAAAATAGAACTGGCAGTTTCATATCATAGCTATGCTTACGTAGTTACAGCTTCATTATCATAAGCAAAGTTAGTATAGAGAAAATCAAGTGAGCCATCTTCATAGTTCCTTCCTTTATAAGAAACTTTATTATCTTTTTTCTTTGAAATAGAAATATTTGTATTCCCTAAATTGTTATATAAGCAAATCATCAAATAATTTTTAGCATTTTGTATATTAGGTATATTCTTCAATATATCTAATAACTGTATTAAATTTTCTTTTACTATAAGTTTTAATTTATCTAATATTTTATAGTGATTAACTGTTACGCTTCCAACTTTTAAAATATCTTTATAATATAAGCTATTAATAACATCCTCTAAAATAGTTTTTTCTTCTTGTGAAAAGTCCTCTAGTTTGCATTTATCTTTTATTTCTTTTAAATAAAACTCATCATCACTATTAGGATTGATAGAATCAGTATTGATTATATTAGTTTTGATATTATTAGTATTGATTCCTCTTAAATTCTCCGATTCTAAATTCGTAATATTTTCGATTCCAGAATCGTAATTTTTACGACTCAAGAAACGTAAATTTTCCGTTTCTTCATGCTCAATTTTTCCAACATATATTAAATTAGGCTTTCCTAATCCTTGTCTTTTCTCTTGAACAAGTCCTACATTATTTAATTGTTTAAATGCTTTTGTAGCAGTTTTATCAGACAAATTTAATTTTTCTTGTACTTCTTCTCTTGTAAAGATTAAATATATATTTCTTTCATCATCTATCCAATGATTTTTTTGAGATAAAGATAATCTATCTAGTAAAAAAGCATATAGTATTTTACTATCTGAATTTAATTTGTCTTTATATAAAGAACTTACAAATAGTTCTTGTGGTATTTTATAATACGAATTTTCTAAATATTCATTATCTTTATAAGGATTAAATTCCATAAAAAAGTTCTCCTTTCTGTTTATTTGAAGAACTTTAAAACTACTTGATATTTTTTCTTGAAACTTTCTTGAAACATTATAAGAATTTTCTTGAAACTTTTTCTTGAAGAAAATAACCGAATTTTATAAAATTTTTCTGAACTCAAAAAAATTATGCTATTCTTCATTTTTATTGAAAAATAGCATAATTCATAACTTTTGAATTTTTATAAATTCTCTTGAATTCCCTTGAAAAAGGGTAAAATATGGTCGAGGCGACAGGGATCGAACCTGCGACCTCATGGTCCCAAACCACGCGCGCTACCAACTGCGCTACGCCTCGATTTCCAAATGCTTATATATAATATCATATATTTTTTGAAAATTCAAGACTTTTTAGAAAAAAATTAAATTTTTTCCGTGAGAGTATATAAATATTTATTTATATATAGAGAGCAGTTATTTAAGAAAATAATATTATTACAATAGAACTTTCTTTTTAACCAATTATGTGTTATAATTTTTTTATGGGAGGATTTAAATGAAACTAATATCATGGAATGTAAATGGAATAAGAGCCTGCTTAAATAAAGGATTTTCAGAATTTTTTAAAGAAATAAATGCTGATATATTTTGTATACAAGAAACAAAATGTCAGCCAGAACAAATTGAATTAAAATATGAAGGATATATAAGTTATTGGAATAGTGCAGAAAAAAAAGGATATTCTGGAACTGCAATTTTTACAAAAAAGCAACCAATAAATGTAACATATGGGATAGGAATAGAAGAACATGATAAAGAAGGAAGAATAATAACATTAGAATTTGATGATTTTTATTTAGTAACTAATTATACACCTAATGCTAAAAGAGAACTTGAAAGATTAGATTATAGGATGGTATGGGAAGATGAAATTAGAAAATATTTATTAGAATTAAATACAAAAAAACCAGTAATTATGTGTGGAGATTTAAATGTAGCACATGAAGAAATTGATTTAAAAAATCCAAAAACTAATAAAGGAAATGCAGGATTTACAAATGAAGAAAGAGAAAAAATGACAGAATTATTAAATTCAGGCTTTATAGATTCATATAGATATTTATATCCTGAAAAAACTGAATATAGTTGGTGGTCATATATGGGACGAGCAAGGGAAAAAAATGTGGGATGGAGAATTGACTATTTTATTGTATCAAATGATTTTAAAGAAAAGATAAAAAATGCAACAATATATACAGAAATATTAGGAAGTGATCATTGTCCTGTGGGATTAGAAATTGAATAAAAGGAGGTATTAAAATGAATGAAGTAAAAAAGAATTTTTCAAAATGGATGTATTGGTTTTTGTTAGCTGTTGCAATAATTTTGGTATATAAATTTTTGGATAATTTTACTGCAATAGGAAATGCAATAGGAAAATTTATCGGAGTAATATCGCCATTTTTGGCTGGAGCACTAATGGCATATTTGTTATATATTCCAGCATCAAGAATTGAAAAAAAATTATTAAAATCAAAAAAGAAGTTTTTGAAGAAAAAAGCAAGAGGATTAAGTGTTTTTATAACATTTACAATTGCAATAATATTAATAATAGTACTTGTAAATGTTATATTACCTGTAGTAACAGAAAGTGTAATTGAATTAGTAAATAATTTTCAAAATTATTGGAATACAACAATAAGCAAATTGAATGAATTGCCTGAAGATTCGTTTTTAAAAAGTGAAAAAGTAACAGAAGCAATTAGTGAGATAGGAAATAATATTCAAAACATAGATTTGAAGAAATATATTAATCCAGAAAAAATTACAGAATATATAAAAGGTGTCTTAGGTGTTGCTAGTGGAATTTTTGATGTATTTGTAACAATAATAGTATCTGTATATATTTTATTGCAAAGAACACAGATTATAGGATTTTTAAAAAACTTGACAATGGTAATAGTTGGAGAAAAAACATGTAATAAAATAAGTAAATATGTACATGATTCAAATCAAATATTTTTTAAATTTATAAGTGGTCAATTAATAGATGCAGTAGTTGTTGGAATTCTAGTTACAATAGCAATGAGTATAATTGGAGTTAAATATTCTATATTGTTAGGATTTATGATTGGATTATTTAATATAATACCATATTTTGGAGCAATAGTAGCTGTTGGATTAAGTATATTAATAACAATAATTACAGGGGGATTATCACAAGCTTTTTGGATGGCTTTAGTTGTTATAATATTACAACAAATAGATTCAAATATTATAAATCCTAAAATAATAGGAGATTCATTAGAGATAAGTCCATTATTAGTAATTATTGCTGTAACAATAGGAGGGGCATATTTTAATATCTTAGGAATGTTTTTGGCAGTGCCTGTAGTAGCTGTATTTAAGATTATTATAAATGATTGGATAGAAATTAAAAGAGAAAAGATTTCAGAATAGACTGAAATCTTTTTTTATCATAAAAAATAAGTTAATTAATAATAAAATTGTTAAACGAGATTTACATATGTAAAAACAATATATAAAAATAAGAAAATTAAATTTTGTTTAATATAATACACTTTTTGTAAAATAAATATAACAAATTAAATAAATAATGGTAAATTATATATGTACAGAAGAAAAAAGAAAATCTCAAAGGAGAAAAGTATGATAGATAAATTTTGTGCATATTTAACAGAAAAAATCAGAAAAGAAATGCCAGAAGTAGATGATGAAAGAGCAGAAATAATAATGTATGGGTTGCAAAATATAATAGGTGAGTTGCCCAAAGGTATAATTATACTACTAATTGCATATATATTAGGAATTTTAAAACTTACATTGATTTCTATTTTAATGGTTGCACCATATAGATGTGTATCTGGTGGTGTACATATGAAAACACATATAGGATGCATTATATATACATTGTTATTATATAGTGGTTCTGCATTATTGGGAAGATATGTTGTTTTAACAGGAAGTACAAAAGTTATAATAGCTTTTGCTGTATGGATATTTTGTATGATAATGATAAAACTATATGCACCAGCAGATACAGAAAATTTGCCTATTCTGAGGAAAAAAGAAAGAAAACAAAAACAAATATTGTCATATATGATATTAACATTTGAGATTTTTATAGCTGTTTTTATTAAGAATTCAACAATAGCAGGAATTATAATATTCGGAGACTTAGTACAAACAATAACAATTACAAGAATTGCATATAAAATTACTCAGAATAAATATGGTCATGAAGTATATGCAAAAAATTAAATAGTATGATGTAAAAATGTGTAAGCTAGCAACATTTTTATGTTATAAAATTACCAAAGAAGGGGGAATTTTCCATGATAAAATTTTTAGCAAAATTGGCTGAAAAATATGCCAAGTCAACAAATACAGCTTGTGCAATATTATGGTGGGGACATCAACCAAAAATGCCAGCATCATTAATAAAAAAGGACTAATTTCCTAAAAAGATGTTATTTCTTAAACATTATAAATTCAATTCAACAAAAAGGGACTGTAAGAAGTCCCTTTTTATTTTATATCATATATTGTAAGTTCTTGTGAAAAAAACTTATCATTCTTTGAGGTAAATAAATCAGAATTTTTTCTATTTTTAACATATCTTCTGACTTCCCATAATCCGATTCCAGAATGATTTTCTTTTCCTGAAAATCCTTTTTTGAAAATATCATCAATGTTCACATCTTTATTAGTATAAGTATTTTCTATTTTTATAACAGCTCTATGATTTCTTTCTTCTCGTCTAAAAGAAACTTTAATAATTTTTTCATCACATTTTTCTGCTTCTTCTATTGCATTATCTAATAATATTCCGATTATTCTAGAAAATTTATAATTATTTACTTTTAAAGATGTTAAATCTAAGAAAAATTCTAATTCAAATTTTATTCCTGCATTTGTAGCTTTAAAATATTTATTATTTAAAAGACTATAAATTCCGGGTTCATTAATTATTCTCGGATTCAAAATAGATAAATTATTTGTAATCTTACAATCTTCTTTAACTTCTTCAATATATTTTTTTAAATCATCAATATTATTTGTACAAATATAACCATCTATTGCTGAAACAATATTTTTAAAATCATGGTTAAATCCTTTTACTTCATCATATAAAATTGTTAAAGATTTATTATATTCTTTTGCGCTTTGAAGACTTTTCTTAGTTGTCTCAAGAGTAAGTACACGAGAAAGAATAAATAAACTTAACAAAAATATTGAAAATATTAAACAAAAATTAAATATTGTAACTGCAACAGGTATCTTATCAATATAAAAAGCAGTTAGGATAAGTTCAATAATTAAACTTAAAAATGCAAATCCAATATAATGATAAATGGTAACAGAAGTTTGTCTATCTAATACATCTAAAGGCTCATATGTAAAATCAGTCTTTTTCACTTTTTTTATAATCTTATTTGTTCCAAACAAGAAAAAGTAAAAAATAAGTAAATATCCAATTCTATAAATTGGAGTATCCATATAAGTTTGATTATCAATATTTAATACTGTCATATAAGGCTTTTGAATAAGTAAGTTTATTGAAGCTATTATAAATAAAGCAACTATAGTTGTTAAAAAACTTTTTAATAGTTTTACATGTAACAATAATTTTAATGATATACAAATGCAAACATAATAAATAATAGTATTAAATGGTGCTGGAATTAGCAAATATAATATAACTCCAATAATCGAAAATAGGAATGTATACAATAAGTTCTTTTTCTTTTCCAATTTCATATCTAATAAACTCATGATAATAATGTATAAGAATGCTGATTCAATAAAACATGCAGGTATTAAAATAAAATGAATAATTGTTTCATTTTGAGTAAACAAAATATTAGAAATCCAATTAAGAAACTGAGTCATAATGAATCACCTCCAATAATGAATTTTTATATTTAGGTCCTATATAACAACTTGAACCATTTTTTAAATAAATTATATTATCAGAATATGAAATATTAGAAATGTTGTCTATATTTACTATAAAAGATTTATGACATCTTATAAAATTTTGGGGTAATATTAATTTATTAAAAGAATTATAAGAAACATAATCCGCTTGGTAAGTATGATAAATAATTTTTACGCCAGCTTTTTCAATGAATAAAATGTCATTTAAATCAATAAAAGTATTTTTATTATCGATTTTTAAAAATTTTGTATCAGAATCATAAACATCATCAAATAATCGTTTTAATGTTGAACTAATATTTTCAATATCTATACTTGATTTAAAAATATAATCAAATGTTTTTAATTTATAAGCATTGGCAATGTACTCAAAATGACTTGTAACAAAAATAAGATAACAATTTTTATTTAAATTTCTTATTTTATGGGCTATATCAAGACCATTTTCTTTACATCCAGAAAATTCAATATCCAAAAATACAACATTAACGCTATTCGACGAAATATAATCAATAAGCTTATTATAATCAGTTGTTTTAAAAACAATTCTTGCATCATAATCATAAGTAAGAAGTACTTTTTCGATTATTGCAGAAAGTTTTGTAACCATTCGAATATCATCATCACAAATAACAAAATTTAGCATTCTTCCTCCTATGCACATTCGATGGAATTTTTTATATTTCGACAAATCATAGCTAAAAATATAAAATAAATTTATTTAAATGTCAATACTCTATTTGCACATATTGAAATATTTGAAAATGCATTTGTTTCAGTATACTAGAGTACTTTTTTATACTGATTTTTGTAAAAATAATATACAGAAAATGTAAAAAGTAATATTTATATATTATAAAACATAAAATTTAACAAACAAAATTGTAGGTAGACTAATTATTGAATTTGAATAAAAATATAAAGATTTTAATAATTAGAATGGATAGGAGAAAATGGCTATGAAAAAGATAAGAAGAAAAATAAAAGTAAAATTAACAATGATTGCCATTGTTATAGTATTTGCAATAAGTATAGTTTCCATTAACAGAGAAGTTCCAATGGTAACAAGTGCTAATTCTGAGAAAACTATTGGTTGGGGGATAAAGAGAGAAAATAATCATTTGCAACCAGATGTTGGGAGTAAAAATAAACAGGTATTAGAAGAAAATGATGGAATTTGTATGGGCAGAGACGGGGAAAAGATTATATATTTAACATTTGATTCTGGTTATGAAGCAGGTTATATGGATAAAATTTTAGCAACATTAAAAGAAAATAATGTAAAAGCTACATTTTTTATAACAGCACATTATTTGAATTCTGCAACAGAAGAAGTT
>CAKPCG010000034.1 GCA_934141475.1 uncultured Clostridia bacterium | reverse complement strand
ACAGATATGGAAACAGCAGTAAGAGAATATCCTGAACTTGTAAAACCTCATTTTATGAAATGTGTACCAGTAACAGACCATAAATTTGTTGCACTTCATGGTGCAGTTTGGTCAGGAGGGTCATTTGTATATGTACCCAAAGGTGTAAAGGTGGATATTCCACTTCAATCATATTTTAGACTTAATTCACCAGAATCTGGTCAGTTTGAACATACTTTAATTATAGTAGAAGAAGGAGCTTCACTTCATTTTATAGAAGGATGTAGTGCGCCTAAATATAACAAGGTTAATTTACATGCAGGATGTGTGGAATTATATGTAAAAGATAATGCGTATTTAAGATATTCTACTATAGAAAACTGGTCAAAAAATATGCTTAATTTAAATACTAAAAAAGCAATAGTAGGTAAAAATGCAAAAATGGATTGGGTATCTGGTTCGTTTGGATCAAAAATATCTATGCTATATCCAATGAGTGTATTAAATGGAGAAGGTGCAAAAACAGAGTATACAGGTATATCATTTGCTGGAAAAGGTCAAAACTTAGACACAGGTTTTAAAGTAATTCATAATAGTCCGAATACATCAAGTTTAATAAATTCAAAATCAATTTCTAAAAATGGTGGAACAGCAACATATAGAGCATTAGTTAGAATAAATGAAAACTCTAAAAAATCAAAATGTTCTGTGTCTTGTGAATCACTTATGCTAGATGATATTTCAAAATCTGATACAATACCTGTAAATGATATAAGAACAGATGATGTAGAATTTTCACATGAAGCAAAAATCGGAAAAATAAGCGACCAGTCTATATTTTATTTAATGAGTAGAGGTCTTTCAGAAGAAGATGCAAAAGCGATGATTGTAAGAGGATTTGCAGATCCTATTTCTAAAGAGCTTCCTGTAGAATATGCAGTAGAAATGAATAATTTAATAAACCTTGAATTAGAGGGAGCAATTGGATAAAGAGAAAGGAAGAAAAATGACTAGTTTAAAATTAAATGAAACTCCAATTAGAACAGCAAGAAATTACAAAATTAATAATATAAAATTAGAAAATGTAAATATTCCAGAAAATATATCAAAATTTGAAGGATTAAATATTAAAGGAATATCAAATAAAGTAAATATTAAAGAAGAAAAATTTAGTTTGGCATTAAGATATGGAAATGGAGATATTTTGTTAAAACAAAATGAAGAAAATGCCAATAAAAATTTGAAAATAGAAATAGATGAAAAATTAGATGAAGAACTAATTTTAAATTTTGCATTTTCTAAAGAAAATAGAGAATTAGTAGAAAATATTTTAATAAATTCAAATGAAAATGCGAGTGGAACATTAATTATAAGATTTAAATCAAAAGAAGACGAAGAATATTATCATAATGGAAGACTAAAGGTAATAGCAGAAAAGAATTCTAAACTAAATATTATAATAGTAAACTTATTAAATAATAAGGTAAACAATTTTTTTGCAATTGAAAATGTCTTAAAAGAAAATGCTGAAGTAAATTATGTAACAGTGGAATTTGGTGCAAAAAATAACATTATAAATTACTATACAAATTTAGAAGAAAAAGGTGCAGACAATAAAATTACAACAATATATTTAGGTACAGAAAATCAGATAATAGATTTAAATTATATTGTAGAAGCATTTGGAGAGAAAACAAATGTAGATATTGATTTAAAAGGAGCAATAAACGGAAATTGTAAAAAACATTTTAAAGGAACAATAGATTTTAAAAAAGGCTGTAAAAAAGCAAAAGGAAACGAAAATGAATATTGTACAATTTTATCCGAAAATGCAAAATCTATAGCACTTCCAATGCTATTATGTACTGAAGAAGATGTAGAAGGAAACCATTCAACTGCTGCTGGAAAAATAGACAGTAAAAAACTATTTTATTTAATGACAAGAGGATTAAGTAAAAAAGATGCCCAAAGATTAATTGTAAGAGCTCAATTTAATAGTGCATTAGAAAAAATTGAAAATGAAGAAGTAAAAAACGAAATATTTGCAGAAATAGATAAGCGTATATAAAAATTCTTAATTATTAAAATTAAGACCGGTTCTTTTCGGTGAAATTTACTCCTAAAAGAGCCGGCTTTATAAAAAATATTCATGAAAAAGGAGAAAAGTTTGAAAGTAATTGTTAAATAATTTTAATCAAATTTTGTGCCTTGAAAGAAAGGAATGCAGGTAAAAATGGATATAAAAAAAGACTTTCCGCTATTACTAAATCAAAATATAGCATATTTAGACAGTGGAGCAACAACTCAAAAACCAAAACAAGTTATTGAAGAAATAAAAAAATTTTATGAAAATTTTAATGCAAATCCACATAGAGGAGCATATACTTTAAGTATGGAAGCAACCGAAGTTTATGAAAATACAAGAACTAAGATTGCAAAATTTATAAATGCTAAGCATAGAGAAGAAATAATTTTTAGTAAAAATGCTTCAGAAAGTTTAAATTTAGTTGCTTATTCTTATGGAATGGAAAATTTAAATAAAAATGATGAAATTGTAATTTCTATAATGGAACATCATTCAAATTTAGTGCCATGGCAAAAAGTTAGAAAAGTTACGGGAGCTAAATTAAATTATATGTATATAAATGATGAATATGAAATTTCTGATGAGGAAATTAAAAATAAAATTACAGATAATACAAAAATTGTTGGAATTTCGCATGTGTCTAATGTGCTTGGAACAATAAATAATGTGAAAAAAATAATAAATTATGCACATAAAAAAGGTGCAGTTGTATTATTAGATGCCTCTCAAAGCATTCCTCATATGAAAATAGACGTACAAGATTTAGATGCAGATTTTATGGTATTTTCTGGTCATAAAATGCTTGCACCACTTGGAATAGGAGTTCTTTATGGTAAAAAAGAATTGTTAAATAAAATGACACCTTTTTTAATGGGTGGAGATATGATAGAATATGTTTACGAACAAAATACAACATTTGCACCATTACCAAACAAATTTGAAGCAGGAACACAAAATGTTGAAGGTGTAGTAGGATTAGGTGCAGCAATTGATTATATCGAAAATATTGGTTACGATAAAATTGCAAAAATAGAAGAAGAATTAATTTCGTATGCAAGAGAAAAATTATCTAAATTAGACTATTTAGATTTATATATGACACCTAATAAAGAAAATCATTCAAGTGTAATATCTTTTAACATAAAGGGAGTACATCCACATGATGTAGCAAGTATTTTAGATTCAGAAGGAGTATGTGTACGTTCTCGGAAACCATTGTGCACAACCACTTATGAGGTTTTTAGGAATTGATTCTACATGTAGAGCAAGTTTTTATTTTTACAATACTAAAGAAGATATAGATAGACTTGTAAAAGGATTGGACAAGGCATATAAAATGTTTAAAAAATATATTATTACAAAATAAAATATAAGAAAGGTAAATAAAGTGGAAGATTTAGATAATATTTACAATGAATTAATAATGGAACATAGCATGAATTCATATAACAAAAAGAAATTGAATGATGTTAGCTACGAAGAAATTGGACACAATCCAAATTGTGGAGATGAAATAACCTTAGAAGTAAAACTAGATGGAAACAAAATTGAAGATATGGCATTTTTAGGACATGGATGTGCAATTTCACAAGCATCAACATCAATAATGATAGATACTTTGAAAGGTAAGACTGTAGAAGAAGCAAAAAAAATAATAAAAACTTTTATAGAAATGATAAAAAGAGAAAAACAAGATGAAAAAGATTTAGAAAAATTAGAAGATGCAATTGCTTTTAAAAATATAGCAAATATGCCAGCAAGAGTAAAATGTGCTCTTTTAGCATGGCATACATTAGAAGATATATTAAACAAAAATGAAGAAAATGGGAAAGGAAGCATTAATTGCTGTTGTAAATAATATGGAAAATAAAAAAGTATTGTTAGGTATGAGCGGAGGAGTGGATAGCTCTGTTTCTGCTCTACTTTTAAAAGAAAACGGATATGATGTTGTAGGTACAACACTTGAACTATTTGTAGGAAGCAGTTGCTGTAATACAAATACATATATTGATGCCAAAAACGTTTGTAATCAAATAGGTGTACCACATTTTATATTTAATTATAAAGAAGAGTTCAAAAAATACGTAATTGATGACTTTATAGATTGCTATGCAAATTGCAAAACCCCAAATCCTTGTATAGAATGTAATAAATATATGAAATTTGGTTTAATGTATGAAAAAGCAAAAGAAATGGGTTGTAATTATATAGCAACAGGGCATTATGCAAAAACAGAATATTCTGATAAATACAAACAAACAGTTTTAAAAAAATCAAATGCAGGAAAAAAAGATCAAAGTTATGTTTTATGGAATATTCCTAGGGAATTAATTGAACATGTAATATTTCCTTTAGCAGAATTTAAAGACAAAGAAGAAATAAGAGCTATTGCAAGAGAAAATAATTTAAAAGTTGCAAATAAGCCAGATTCTGAGGATATTTGTTTTATTCCAAATGGAAATTATAAAAAGTTTTTAGAAATAAATTCAAATTTAAAACCTAAAAAAGGAAATATTGTAAATTCTAAAGGAGAAATTTTAGGAGAACATAATGGCCTATACAATTATACAATAGGTCAAAGAAAAGGACTTGGTATTTCTAATAAAGTTCCATTATTTGTTTTAGGATTTAATAAAACTAAAAATGAAGTCATAGTTGGAGAAGAAAAAGAACTTTACAGTTTAAGTTTAGAAGTAGAAGATATAAATTTATTAACATTTGATAAAATCGAAGATTGGTTAGAGGTAGAAGTAAAAACAAGATATTCATCTAAACAAGCAGTAGCTAAAATTGTTCAAGAAGGTAATAAAATAAAAGTGAAATTTGAAGAACCACAAAGGGCAATAACGCCAGGTCAATCTGCAGTATTTTATATTGAAGATGTTGTAATTGGTGGAGGAAAAATTTTAAAATCATAAAAATAGGGGGACTTATGTACAAAATTTTATTTGCAACAAATAATCAAAGCAAGATAAAAAGATTTCAAAAAGGATTGTTAGAAAATGGCATAGAAATAGTTACAATAGACAAATTAGAAAAACAAATCGAAGTAAATGAAAATGGAAAAGACGCGGTAGAAAATGCAAAAATAAAAGCACGTGAATATGCTAAAATATCTAACTTACCAGTGCTTGCAATGGATGACAATTTATACATAGAAGATGTACCAGATGAAAAACAACCAGGAACACATGTAAGAAGAATAAATGGAAAAAGACTTAATGATGATGAGATGATTAAATATTACCAAAATCTTGCAAAAGAATATGGAAAAGATGGAAAATTAACATGTAGATGGGTTTATGGAATATCTTTAATAAAAGATGGAAAAGAAAGTACATATACATGGAGTAAAGAAAACTTTTACATAGTTGATAAACCAGCCAAAAAAATACAACCAGGATATCCTCTTAACACAATTTCGATTAACAAAAAAATAGGAAAATACTTTGTAGATATGACAGAAGAAGATAAAAAAATGGTTCATGAAGAAGAAAGTGATGTTATTAAGTTTATAGTTCAAGAGGTAAAACATTATGAAAAGATGTAAGTGGTGTAATTTAAAAAATGAACTATATATAAAATATCATGATGAAGAATGGTGCAAGTTAAATCTAAATGATGAATACTTATATGAGATGCTAATATTAGAATCATTTCAAGCAGGTCTATCTTGGGAATGTGTATTAAATAAAAGACAAAGTTTTAAAGAAGCATTTGATAATTTTAATATAGACAAGGTTTGTGAATACAACGAACAAAAAATAAGAGAACTAATAGAAAATAAAAATATTATAAGAAATAAATTAAAGATAAATGCAACTATAAATAATAGTAAAATATTTAAAAATATACAAAATGAATATGGTAGTTTTCATAACTATTTAAAGAACTTTACAAATGATACTATTATTTATGAAATAGATAATACCACAAATGACTTATCAGATAAAATATCGAAAGATTTGCAAAAAAGAGGTATGAAATTTGTTGGAAGTACAATTATTTATTCATATTTGCAAGCAATAGGAATTATATATTCACACGATAAAAATTGTTTTATGTATAAAAAATAAAAAAGCTAAAGACTTAGCAAAGAAATTGAACCCAAATTATTAGGCAAAAGTTTAATAATTTGGGTTTATTTTATATGTTAAATGATTTATAAAAATTTAAATTAAAGTGTAACCTTTTGTTTTAAAAACCACACTATATAAATGTAAGATGTCTTATAAAGGAGTTTTTTAAGTTGAAACATTTAGAAAAATATTATAAAAACAATGAATTAAATATAGATAAAGTAATAGAAGAATTTACGCCATATATAACAACAATAATAAACAATGGAACAAATTGTAATTTGTCATTTGAAGATAAAGAAGAAATATTTTCAGATACATTTTTCATATTATGGAAAAATCAAAAAAGATTAAACATAAATGTAGAATTAAGTTCATATTTAGCTGGAATAACTAGAAATTTAATAAAGGAAAAATATAGAAAAAATAAAATCAATTATGACATTGAAGATTTTGAAAATGACATAAAAAATAGTGTTAATATGTATGAGAACGAAAGAGAGTTAATTTATGATATAGAACAAAAAATAAAAGGACTAAAAAATATCGATATAAAAATTGTAAATTTATTTTATTATTCATCTATACCAATTAAAGATATAGCAAAAAAATTAAATATTTCTGAATTAAATGTAAAAACGAGATTACATAGAATACGAAAAAAGATAAAAAAAGAATTGAATAATGGAGGAAATTGAAGATGGAATTTGATAAAAATAAAATCAAAACCAAAATTGCTATATCAAAAATTAAAGAGGAGAATGATATAGTTATGGAAAATAAAACAAAAAATATTTTGAAAACAATAGTTACAGCAATTATTGGAATAATATTAAGTACAGGAGTTGTATTTGCAGGTAGTAAAGTTTACGAAACCATTTGGAAAACACCAGAAAAAATAGAACTCTCTTCAGGAGATTATGATAAAATGACTGAAATAACAGAAGAAAGCAAGGAAAAAAATATATCAGAAGAAGATGCTAAAAAAGTTGCAATAGAAAAATTAAAACAAATAGGATTTAATTGTAATATAGTAGGAACAAATCATTATAAAGAATTTGATCAAGATAAAATAATGTATCGATTTAATACACAAGATAATTATGAAATATCTATTGATGGGCAAACAGGAGAATTTTTTGACATATGGGATAATAATAAAAACACGCAAGATACAAGTAAATATATAACCGAAGATCAAGCAAAAGAATTAGCGAATAAATATTATAAATTATTTGGATATAAAAATGGTGAATATGAAATTACAGACATTCAGTCAGTAAACAATGAAGGAACACAAACTGGCTCTGGATTTAGGATGACAGTGACATATAATAAAAAATATGGAGATATATATAATCCTTATGAATACATTGCTATAACAGTAGAATCAAAAAATATGAATTTAGAAATGTTTAGAGTTGAAAATATTGCATTTGATAATAATGATGTTACAATAACAGAAAATGAAGCAATAAATATAGCATTAAAAGAGGACGAAAAAGTAACAACAAACAAGGTTGAAAGCACTAAAACTAAATTAATGGTTGTAAAAATGAATGCTGATGCTTATGACAGAATAAATAATACAGGCAAATATTATGAACAAATGCAAACACCTAATTATCCAATTGAAGAAAGAAATTATTATAAGGTAGATGATAAAATAAGGAAAGCATGGGTAGTTGTTATAAAATATGAAGATAATTTTACAGATATAGTAAAAAGATATACAGAAGGAGCATATAGTTACTTTGTGGATGCAACAACAGGAGAAATAATAGGTGGACATACAATGGATTATATTTATAGTGAAAGTAGATAATAAATTAAAAATAGCTAAAAACAGTTTAAGTCTTTAGCTATTTTTTATTTAATTCTGTATATATTAAACAATATTGTCTATTTGATATCCAGTTAAATCAGGTTTGGAAACATCTTCTTCCGAAACAAAGTCAAACTTAAGATCTTTAAAATTAATAATTCTATTTGATTGATTTTTATCGGTAATTATATTAGCACCTTTCCTTTGTAAGATAAATCCATTATCTTTTTCGATATAGATTGTATTGTTTCTAGAGTTAATTATATAACAGTTGATTCCTTCGAGGTTAGTTGAGCTCAAAGATGTAATAAAACTATTTAGAAGGCCTATTTTTTCTAATCTTGGAATATTAACAAGCTCGATTTTAGATGTTCCGGTAGAAGCTTTTGAAGCAGTTGGTCTAACTATTATGTTTTCATTTGTAGTAGTGTCTTGCCATTCAATCAAATTTTCTTTCCCATCTTTGTATGTGATTTTTTTTGATTTTCCATCTTTATAGAAACATTTTATAACTTCTATGGATTCTTTGTTGTTTTCGTCATATGATTCTATGGTGAAAGAATAATTTTTTTCTGTTTGAAGTCTTAAGTTAGAGTTTTGTATTGAATTTAGTTTAAAAAATTTAATTATAGAATATATTATATATAAAATAAATATACATAATATAAAAAAGCATAGTATTTTTAATAACCTTTTTTTCATAAAATTTTCCTCCATTTTTTTTGGTATTATATTATATTTTATGTTTTTTTTCAAATAGAAATTTTTATTAATTGTAAATATTTGATATTAAATTTATTAATTATAAAGAATTACTGAAATATAATAAACATAGGCACAATAAATTGTGCCTATGAAAATACAGGAAGAAGATGATTTGTTATTTGGTTACATAATGTGGATTTTGTAAAAATAAATATTGCTTTTTAAATACAATTATGATATAAATAAAATGAGCAAAGTTTGAAAAATAATACTAAAATGCCATATTGTAAATCAAATTTTTGCCTAGAAAGGGATGTTAGTAAATATGGAAAAAATAGCAGAATTTAATACGGAAAATGAAATACTAAAAAAATACTTAGAAGAGAGTTTATCAGAAAAAGACATAAAATATGAAATAAAGCTTGAAGAAAGATGGACTCAAAATTATATTGATGTAAGTAAGTATTACAAAGTATATTGTTTATATGTAAATAGTGACAATATAAATCAAGCAAAACAAATTATAGAAGATTTTGAAAAAGCAAAAATCATTACAGATGATATAGAAGAATTAAAAAATGAAGAACATGAAAATAGTGAAGAAAATCTCAAAAATAAAATATTTACTAAAAAGAATTTCTTGAAATATTATTGGGGAGCTATCCTTATAATTGCAATTTTAATAATTATAGGACTTAAATTTACTTCATAAAATAATTGTGTAAAAAATAATGAGTGTACAAGCTCATTATTTTTTATCTAATTAAAAAAATAATAAAAAAGCACTTGGAAAATATAGCACACAAACAATTTATTTAATAATAGGATTGATGATAAGCTCAATTTATACAATAATGATGGGTGAAACAGCTTGAAAAATACCACAAGAACCATTGTCATTTAAAATGTTTAACATCTTATATTTAGCAATAGGTGGTATAATAATTCTAAAAAAGAAAAATAGAAAACAAATGGTAGAAAAAAATAGAAAAATAAAGTATAATATAATACATAAGGAGTTCTAAACAAATGGCAAATGTTGTTGGAACGCTGTTGTTATTAGTAAATTAAGTATAAGAGGTAAAAATGAAAGAAAAAATGAAAGAATTTATTATAAAAAATTTAAAGTGGATTATATTATTTATTTGTTTAATTGGATTTTTGGCTTTAGCAGAAGATGTATTTAACAAAGAAATAATGAATGGAGATATAGTTGGTTATAATATAGTATCAAAATTTTTAATATCTGATTTTACAACACCAATAGCAAAGTTTATTACTAATTTTGGAGGAGCAATATTTTTAATAGTATTGACAATTGCTTTATTTATACTAATAAAAAATAAAAAGATCGGATTTTCGGTATTTTCAAATTTAGTAATAATTACGGTATTAAATCAGTTATTAAAAAGAATATTACAAAGACCTAGACCAACAGAATTTAGAATAATTGAGGAAACTGGGTATAGTTTTCCTTCAGGACACTCTATGGTAAGTATGGCTTTTTATGGTTATTTAATATATTTAATTTATAAATATGTAAAAAATAAATATGTTAAATGGATTTCCATTGGAGTTTTAAGTTTACTTATATGTTCTATTGGAATAAGCAGGATTTATTTGGGAGTACATTATACAAGTGATGTTTTAGGAGGATTTCTTATATCAATATCATATTTAATTATATATATAGGTGCAGTTAATAAGTTTTTAATGTAAAAATCTATTTTTAAAGGACTACTTGAAATATAGTGGTTCTTTTTGTATAATTGTGAAGAAATGTGTAAATTATTTGTTAAAATTGTAGGAAATATAAAAAGGAGAGTTAAAATATGATTTATGTAGTAAGGCATGGCGAAACAAATTGGAACTTAGAAAATCGAACACAGGGGAGTATAGATATTGAATTAAACGAAACGGGTATAAAACAAGCTAAAAAAGTAAAAGATGAATTTACAAATATTAAATTAGATGTTGTTTTGTGTAGTACTTTAAATAGATGTAAATCAACTGCAAAAATAATTTGCGAGGGAAGAGAAGTTCCGATAATAGAAATGAAAGAATTGCGTGAGAGAAATTTTGGCGAATTTGAGGGGAAACAAAAAAATATAGAATATGATTGGGTAGAATTTTGGAATTGGCAAACAAATAAACAATATACGAAAGCGGAAAATATTAGAGATTTCTATGAAAGAATAGCCAGTTTAATGGAAAAAATAAAAAAAGAATACAAAGAAAAAAATATTTTAATAGTAACACACTCTGGAGTATGTGCAATGATATATTGTTATTTTAATAATATAAAACCAGACGGAAAACTAAAAATACCAGGAACTACTAATTGTGGAATTTCAAAATATGTTTTATAATTAAAATTTTGGAGGGTAATAAAAGTGAAAAAAAGAGTTTTTATAGGTATAACAATAATAGTATTACTGGTATTAGTAGCATCTTGTATATATTTATGGGGTAATAATAAAAAATATAGTATAAATGAAGACGATATATGTATTGGAAAAATGTATTATTCACATATGCTAGGGAGCGATGCCGGTACAAACTATACTATTTCTATATATTATAATAATGAAAAAGTATATAAGTATGAGATTTCGCAAGGTAAAATAACAATTGCTGGATATGATAAAGGTAGAAAAATCAAGGGTATAATTAATTCGGAAAACGATTTGTTTAAATTAGATGAAAAGTATAAGAAAATAAATAATTTTAGTGAAACATCTTTTAAGTATATTGGTAAAGATAATAATGAGATAGAAAATATAGATGATTTTGTAGAAGAAGTATTTAAGTATAAAAATTATGTTTAATTAAACAAGAGCCGAAAAAGTTTTACACAAAAGCAATATAAATATATGGAGGAGAGATATAATGAAACAAGATATTTATTCAGATGGTATTTTCAGTAAGAATTATGATAAGATGAGAAATAATAATAACAATCCGAACAACCTAATAGAAATTCCAAATTTTAGATCATTAGTGCCTGATGTTACGAATAAAGATATTTTGGAAATTGGATGTGGTTATGGTACAAATGCAAAATTCTATTCTTCTAAAGCTAGATATATTTTGGCTACTGATATTTCAAAACATATGTTAGATATTGCTAAAAAAGAAAATAATGCTGATAATATTGAATATTTAGAAATTTCGATGGAAGATATTCATACAATAACTAAAAAATTTGATATTATTATTTCAAGTTTAGTATTTAATTATTTAGAAGATTATTATAGTATGATGAAAAAAATTTTTAATTTATTAAATTCAAATGGTGTTTTAGTATTTTCAGTACCTTGTCCTATTACAACAGGAACAATTTTAACTAATAGCCAGAAAAAATATCATACGGTAATTGATGGCAAATGGTATGGTTTAGTATCTGATTATAATCTAGAAGAAAAGAGAGTAAAAAGATGGAATGATTCTGATGTAATTATGTATCATGCAAAATATTCAACAATAATAAATAGTATTATTGATGCAGGTTTATGTATTGACAAATTATATGAACCAAATGTTGATCAAAAAGTAATTGACATTGATAAGGATTATATTCATTATAACGACAAACCATATTTCATATTTTTAAAAGCTCATAAAGATTAAGTGAATATGTATTGAAAAATAAATTAAAACAATTCGAGGACTTTATAAAATATGATATAGTTTTAAAAAAGAAAATGTGCTATAATTATAAATATTAAAAAATTATGGAGGAGAAAATGATAGATATAGTTAAGGTAGAAAAGGAATTTCAAGAATATGTTTCTAAATTTAACAGTAAACAAGGAAAAATAAAATTAAAAATTGATCATATAAAAAGAGTTGCGGAAATAAGTGAAATATTAGCTAATTATCTAAAATTAAATGAAGAGCAAATAAGATTAGCTAAAGCAATAGGAATATTCCATGATATTGGAAGATTTAAACAAGTGGAAATGTATGATACATTTAGTGATAAAGACTCAGTAAATCACGCAGAACTTGGAACTAAAATATTATTTGATGAAAATTTAATAGAAGATTTTGGAATAGAGGAAAAATATAGAAAAATTATAAAACTTGCTATATTAAATCATAATAAAAATAAAATCGAAGAAGGTCTAACAGAAGAAGAAAACTTATTTTGTAAAATTATAAGAGATGCAGATAAACTGGATATATTTTATGTTTTATGTAATTATGATTTTGAAAGTGCATTTTGGTACAAGGGTTTTAATTGCAGAAAAATAAGCGATAAAATTATGATACAATGTACAAAATTACATAAGTTAAATTATAAGGATATAAAAAACAATGCTGATCAAATTGCAGTTCCTTTTGCTTATGTCTATGATTTAAATTTTGATTTTTCATTGAAATATTTGAAAGATAAAAAGTATTTAAATGAATTTACCAGGTTGGTTTGCGATAAGTTTGAATCTAATAGAGTTCACGAACAGGTAAGAGAATTGTTAGATAATGTTAATAAGTATATAGAAGGTTACTAAGGAGAAATAAAAGAAATATAGTAATAATTGTCGATGAGATTGGAGAAATTAAGATAGAAGATTTATAAATTTAAATAGATGAATGAAGGAAAAAAGGGATAAAAGTATGAAAAAATTTATATTAAAATAATAAATAAGGAGGAGTAAAATACAGTACATAATGTATTTTAGACTAGGAAAAATTTTAAATGATAATTAAAAATATGGAAATATAGATGATGGTTATTCGGGTACTAATTTTGATAGACCAGAATTTCAAAGAATGTTAGAAGATATAAAAAATAAGAAAATAGATGTAATACTTATAAAAGATTTCAAAATAAATTACATTATGCAATAACAGGTAATACTGCAGCTGAAATAATATATAACAGGGTTGATTCAGAAAAAGAAAATATGGGACTAACTAATTGGAAAAATTCTCCTGATGGTTTAATATATAAATATGATGTAGTTATTTCAAAAAATTATTTAAACGAAGAAGACTAGAGTTTAACAATACCAAAAGAATTAATAGAAAAATTACCAACAGAAGAAATAAACCGATATTTAAATATAGATGAAACAAATAAATAGTAAGATGAAGGAAAGATGTTATATGAATAATAAAGAATATTTAGGAAAGATACTGGATATTGAAATTGATTATAAATAAAAAAATAATAAAGAAAGAAGTAAAGAAGATGATAGGAATAAGTATAGCAACAAAAAAAGAATGGGAAGCAACTTTAAATTATTTTGAATTGATTCATGAAGAATGTGAAAAATATCCTTTTGGAGAATATTTTAAAAAAATCATTGATAACAAAGAAGTTGTTTTTTATTTAGGTGGAGTAAGAAAAATGAATGCATCAGCATCTACTCAATATATGATAGATCACTTTAATCTTACAAAAATAATTGTAGCAGGAACTTGCGCTGGAATTAATGATAGTTATAGCCAATTAGATATTTTCATACCTAATAAGGCTGTTCAATATGATTGTACAGTTAAAGAAACAGAACCGTTAATAAAAGATTCATTTACTGTTTTAAATAATTTTGAAAATGAGTCAATTTTAACAGGTACTATAGGAACTGCTGATAAGCCAGTTGTTATGTGGAAAGATTATTTGGAACTAAAAGAAAATAATATCACAATAGCAGATACAGAATCAGCAGCTATTATGTATATATGTAGAGCGAATGGCGTTGAATGTATTGTTATAAAAGGAATATCAGATTTTCCTAAAAATGAAGCAGAAACTAGTAACGAAGAATCTCATGAAGAACAATTGAATACATTTTTAGAAAATATACCTAAAATAATGACAAAGATTTATGATCATTATTTAGTATATGCTTTAAGAACTAGTATAAATTATCAGGAATATGAATCAAAATCGACTACAATAAAAAAATAATGTTGATGAAAAAAGTTTTTCTAAGACTTCGATTAACTGGTATATACCACCTTATGGAAAATCTTATTAAATCCCTTATAAATAAAGGAAAAGATATTTAATGCTTTTTACATTTTATCGCTTCTTTTTAGAAAAAAATATTAAAAAGTTGAGGTAATGGGGACATAAGGAAAACTTTAATATAATTAATAGAAATTATATATGTTATTTAATAGTGCAAAATGCTGATCCAAGCAAAGAAGTTGTTGCTTTAGGACAAACATATTTTGCTATTCAAACAAGAAAACAAGAAATAACAGAACAAGAATATGATTCTTTATCAGATGATGAAAAAAGATTTTATCAAAGAAAATTAACAAAACAAGGTAATTATACGTTACAAAAAGTTGCTTCATCTGCTGGTGTTAAAAATATGGCTGAATTTCATAATGCAGGATATAAAGGATTATATAATGGAGAAACTGCTGATGATATTTTTAAAAGAAAAAAATTAAGATATAGAGAAGATATTTTAGATAATATGAATGAAGATGAATTAGTTGCTAATTTATTTAGAATAAATCAAACTAAACAAAGACTTATAAAAGATAATGTACAAGGTGAAAAGGAAGCAAAAGATGTACATTATGAAGTTGGTCAAAAAGTTAGAAAAGCAATTGCAGATATTGGTGGAATGATGCCAGAAGAAATGCCAACACCTAAAAAGAGTTTAAAAGAACTTGAAAGAGAAAAGAAACAAATAGAAAATAAAGAGAAAAAGAAACTGGAAGGAATAAAATAAAAATTATTAAATGTAGTTAAGGAGTAACAATGATTTTATATTATAAAACTAAAATTTTGATAAGTGGTTTGATAGTCAAGATTGTAAAAAAGAATATGAGAGATAAATCGCACATTTAATTCTAAAAGGCTATTGTGTTAAAATATTCACATCCAAAAGGAAAGGTGATGAATATATGGATTTTGATAAGGAAATGGAGAAGAAATTTGATGAATTATTTTGGTATGTGCTTAATGAACAAACACATCAACTAAACAAGGAAAAAGAGTATATGGAACTCAACAGAACTTGCCAAGAGATAACTGGTACAAATAGTAAAATTC
>CAKPCG010000033.1 GCA_934141475.1 uncultured Clostridia bacterium | reverse complement strand
TCAGCAACTACTGGTCGCATTTTTAGTCTCCACATCTATTGATACTCTAAGGAAAGAAAGAAAATGTCGGGTATTAATGGTTTTAGACTTTTGATTGTCTAAAACCTTTTTTAGTGAGAATTTTGTGTTTAAGATTTAATCTACTATTTCCCAAACATGACTATTTCCAGCCTTCCTTTGCATTTTGACATTAGTCATAGAAACTACCGGACGCACCCCATAGTAGACGATGTAGCCCCACTCCCCAACGCCGCCATTATAGCCCACATATCGCACGTTGTCGTAGTCGCTTGGATCAGGAGAGGCCAACCAGTAGTAGCTGTCGTTATGCTTATCTGGTGTGTAATTTTGTAATATAAATAATCCTTTCTTATCTGATGTATCTGCTACTGTTATGCTTGATGATTTCTTATCTCCTGTTATATCTGAATGTATTACTGATCTTACTTCTGCTCCTGTTCTTGCTTTAAATGTTGTTCCATCTATTTCTTTTGTTTGCGGTATTCCATTTTTACTTATTTCTTTGTAATATCCTTTATTATCTTCACTATCATCATATGTTTTTCCTTCTGCTAGCTTTTTGAATTTTATTTTTTCAAAATTATATCTTAATCCACTTACTGCATACATATTACTATATGTATTGCTTCCTGATGTGTAATAATTTGTTATATAATCTCTTATTTGTGCTGCTGTTCCTGCCCATGGACTATATGTTGCATTTGTTATATAATTATAATTATAGTATAGTCCTGCTGGTATTCCTGTACTTATTATATCTAAATTTGATGTTCCATCTCCATTGTCTACTTTATTTAGTACTCTCCATCCTGTTAGATTTGAATATTTAGTTCCTGTATATATATCTGTATATGATACATTATAATCTACATAGCTATCATCTATATATTCTGAACTAACTACATTTTCTACCTTTACATTACATGTTGCTGTTTTTCCTTTGCAACTTGCTGTTATTGTAGCTTCTCCTTCTGCTAATGCTTTTACTTTTATACTATTTCCTGTTCCTTCTACTGCCACTGCTCCAGTATTTGAATTTTCCCAAGTAACTGTACCTGAACCTTTTGTAAATATAGCTTTTAAAGTAAAATATCCTTTATCTTCTCCATCTATACTTAATGTTTTTTGGGTTTCATTTAACGAAAATTCTATTTCTTCTGATGTGTTTCCCCCTGTTGTTCCACCGTTTTCTGTTCCTCCTCCAGTGTTTTCTCCTGAATTTCCGCCATTATTTCCTCCTGATATTTCTCCTTTTCCATTTATTTTATATGTCTTTTCACCAGCTATTATTGTCCATCCATTTGTAGCGTCACCTGTTAAAGTATAGTTTCCTGCTCCTACATTATTATCTAATGCCGCTCTTAAGTTTTTTTCTGTTATTGTTCCAAGTCCATTAGATAACGCCTCTGCTACTGCTAGTTTTACTTGCTCATCTATTTGAGCTGTTCCATTTGCGTCTCTTGCTTCTGTTGCCCTATTTAGTATTCCATTTTGACCTGTTAGCATTGCTATGCTTATTCCTGCAAGTATTAATAATACTATTATTGTTACAACAAGTGCTATTAATGTAATACCTTGTTTTTGTTTGAATTTTTCTTCTAAATTCATTTTTTCCTCCTTCTTTTTCTTATGTATTTTAAATACACTTTTGTTTTTATACAAGTATTTTATATCACTTTAATCATATTTTCAATAATTAAAATAAAAAAATATACTACTACAAAAGCAATAGTATATTTTTTCCTACATCAAAATTTGCATCAAAACAACAAGTATAACTCCAGGTACTCCAAAAATTCCGACAATAAGTGAAGTAATCCATGTAATTGTTAAAGTAAACCCTAAACTTGCACCAACTAAATTAATTAAAAATAATACTACGCCACCAATTAACGCATTTACCATTAATTTTATTATTATTTTCACTGGTACTGAAATAACTTTTAATACTATGTATAATATAACAAATGCTACTAAATAACTTAAATATTCCATTTTTAACTCTCCTTCCATTTTCAAAACTTTTTACTTTTTACTATACCTGGCAAATACAAAAGTTTATATAAAAATTTATTTAATTCGTCTCCCATAAAGCTATCATTAAACTTATTATTTGTCAAATATCCAAATAGAATAAAGTGTTTAATTGCATAAAGCCTTTTACTCCACAATACACCTTCCATATTTCTTTTTAAAATTTCTTTAAAATACATATAATATCCAAATGGAGCTTGTTTGAATGTTTTATTTATATTTTTAGTATATCCGTCTTCTATATAACTACCTTGTTCTACAACTTCGTTTATTGGCAAAATATTGTAATTTTCATCCATTTTATGATACATTCTAGATTCTGTTATAAATTTTTCGTTATGTTCTAATTCATGAAAATACTTCTTTCGTATTTTGGCATTAAATACTATTATTTTTTCTCCTTGAACATCTTCTTTAAAATACAAATCAAATAGCTTTGTTGGTTTATTTTCTTTTTTAAATTCATTTCCACTAATTCTTCCATTTGTTTCTCTTTTTAGAAAAACCATTCCATATAAACTTTCGTCTTTTATAAGTTTTTCTGCATTTTTTCTTATTTTTTCAAATGCGTCATTAACAAAATAGTCATCTGAATCGCAGTCTACAATTAAATTTCCAGTTGCAAGTTTTACTGCCTCATTTATTGCTGACATTTTTCCATTGTTTTTTTGATAATAATATATAATAGGTACAATATTTTCATCCATGAATTTTTTTACATAATTTTTGGTATCATCTACCGATCCATCGTCTATTATTATCCATTCACAATTCAAATTATATTTTAAATTGCTTTTTATACTATCATATAATTTTTGTAAATACTTAGCTCTATTATATGTTGCTGTTAATATACTTATTTTCATATTTTTTCTTTCCTTTAATTTTCGATTATATCTTTTATTTCTTCTATTAAATATTCATTATTAAACATTGCTTCACTATCGTCAAATATTACATTTTGATTTATTACTTGTTTTAATCCATCAAAAATCGCATCTTCTGTATTTTTTAGAATTAATTTTTTAGAATATCCCTTAACTGCTTCTTTTGCTGCTGTGTCTGTAATAATTATTTTCTTATTTAAAATTTTTGCTTCATCTATTACCATTCCATATCCTTCAAACTCAGACAGTAAAGCAAAATAATCGGCTCTTTTTATGTATGGATATGGATTTTCTCTTTTTCCCATTAGTTTAAATGTATCTTCAACTTTTAGTTTTTTAATTTGATTTTCTAGATTTTGTAATTCTGGTCCATCTCCTATTACATAGATATTGTGCATTACTTTTTCATCTATAAGTCTTTTATGTACATTTATTAATCTATCTATTGCTTTTTGTTTTACAAGCCTTGCAACTGTTAGTATAGATGGTATATCTTTATCAATATATTCTTGTCCTATATTTTTATTTGATTTTTCTATTATTCTTTCTTTATCAATATAATTATAAATAACTCTTTCTTTGTCTTCTAAATTTTTTATATTATATAATTTATTAAAAGATTCTTTATTATCATTACTTACAAATATTATTTTGTCATATTTACTGTATATTTTTTTATCTATATGTAATTTAATTTTTGCTTTAAAATCATTTCCAAATACTTTTGATATATCATTATGTACCCATACAATTTTCTTTTTTGACTTTCCATATTTAAAGATTCTTGTTATTGGACCTTCTAAAAATGCAATTTCTGCATCAAACTTTCCATCTAGGTATTTTTTATAAACTTTATTTCCTCCTAAAAGTATTTTTATAGGTATTATTTTTCTTTTAAAATTGCTCATTTGTTCATATGAATTATTATACATTTTTATTACTTTTACATTTTTATCAATTTCTTTTTCAAAAGCTCCATTACCATATAATGTAAAAATTGTAATATCATATTCATTTTTTAACTTGTTTACTATATCTACAAGTACTCTTTCTGCTCCACCTATTCCAAGGCTTGTTATTCCAAATACTATTTTTTTCATTTTTACTTACATTCCTTCCTCTCAAAACACAAAAGTAGAACTATTGCCATTGTCATACTAGATAAGCTAAAATACACGTATCCAGAAAAACATGATAGACCAATAGCAAGTAAAGAGCCTGTTATATACATTATGTTTTCTATTTTTTCCTGATTTTTATTTTTTATAAAAATATATATTTCCCTTCCAAGTATATAAATAATAGGTCCAATATATAATATAAATCCAACTATTCCAAAATTTAAAAGAATTGCAGGTATTTCCATTTCCATTACTAATTCTCCTGTTTGGTTTTTGTATCCATTTCCAAATAAAATTAATATAGGATTTTTTTGTTCTTTTACTAAAATTATATTGTAAATTAACTGTTGTTTTCTTAAATTTACATTTGAAAGTTTTATTTTTTTTGCATAATCACAAAATTCTACAATTGCCCTATTTTCCGCCTCAGACATAAAATTTTCTTTAAGTTCTCCATTTTTTATTTTTTTGTATAAATTTAAAATGTCTCCTGTAACATATCTTTCCTCTCCTGTTTCAATATCTATATTATTTTTTTCATTTTCCATTAATAATTTTCTTCTTTGAAGTGTTTTAGAACCTAAAATAAATATTGCAATTATTGTTAAAATTACTATTAATGTTACACTTACAATTTGTTTTTTGCTAAATTTTTTGTTTTCTTTTATGTTCTCCAAAAATTTCCCTATTATATATATTCCAATAATTAGTCCAAATCCAAATAAACCTGTTCTCATTCCAGATAGCATTGTAAGATATATTCCTGTAAACATAATTAAAATAACCTTTTTTAAGTCTTTTATTTCAAATTTTCCTAAAATTATACATAATTCCAAAAGTAATACTGTACATAAACTATTTCCTGACTCAAAGTAGCCTTTATAACCTATTTTTTCCAAATATGTAGATGACGATGTTTTTGTAATTATTGAAAAATATAATGTTATTATATATATTAAAAGGCTTATAAATACCGATTTTTCTACTTTTCCTTTGTCTTTTATTACTTTAAAAAATATATAAATATTAACAATCATAATAAAATAGTTTATTAAATATTGTGCCTCATTTGCAATCGAACCATATGAGCTTCCATTTTTTAGTTGTTTAAATATAATTAAATGAATTATTGAATATAGAAAATATGTTAACATTACTAGTATTTTTTGTTTTTTATTGTTTTCTTTAAAAAATAGGACTGCAAATACTACAATTGGTATAATTGGTCTTAATATTGTTGTGGGAGAAATTGATGTTTTAAAATAATTCCTAAATATAAAACTTATTATATCTAAAATAGGACAAATAATTATAAACAGGCATAATAGGTTTTCTAATGTTATTTTTTGTTTTATTTTTTTTAACATTATAACTTTTCCTCCCTTATATTATTTTTAAGAAAAAGCAATATATTTTATATGTTATTTTGTTATTACTTTTTATATATAAATTTTTCAAACTTTTTTTCTTTAAAATACCATTTTTTTTCCAATTGGGAAATTTCAAATTTATATTTTCCCAAGTCTCTTTTAAAGCTTCTTTTCTTTGTTCTTTTGATGCTATTTTGCACATTCTTTTTAATGAACTACAAAGCAAAAATCTTACATATATATATTCTAATTCTTCTTTGTATTCATCATACAATTCTTTTTCCTTGTAATAATTTATTACATTATCAAGCACATTAAAAATTTCTTTAGTTCTTATATTTTGAGTATTTGCTATTGAATTTTCTCTTTGAACATAATGTACAAAACATTTTTTTACAAATGAAACTTTATTTACATATGGTACTAATTTATAGAAAAACTCTACATCCTCATATCTTAGTCCTACAGGGAATTTTAGGTTTAACTTTTCTATTATTTTTCTTTTTATTAATTTGTTCCATGCAACTACACGTCCATTTACTATCATTTCTTTTTTAGAATTATAAATTAAGCCTACATCCTCTCTTTTTTTATCTGGATATTCCCAAATAAAATCACATTCTACCATATCTGAATTTTCTTCTTTTGCTTTTTTGTACATTTCTTCGTACATGTTTTCTTCAACATAATCATCAGAATCCAAAAAAGCAATATATTCTCCGGGTAGCATAAGGAATTGCATAATTTCTAGCATCTGATAAGCCGTCCATTTTCTTTTTCTAAGTACTTTATATTAGAATATTTTTTTAGATATTTTTCTATTTTTTGTTTCGATAAATCTTTTGACCCATCATTTACTATTAAAATTTCCATTTCTTTAAGAGTTTGATTTACCACCGAATCTAGGCATTTTTCTATATATTTTTCTACATTGTAAACTGGTATTATTAAGCTTACTTTTGGCATTGTTTTCTCCTTATTTTTTTAAATATTCAAGTGCTCTGTCAGCTAATTTTTGATATTTTAGTTTTTTATCTTTTATTTTTTCTCCAAGCTCTGGAACTATTCCAAAATTTGCATTCATAGGTTGAAATTTTTCATTTTCTGTTGATATATATTTTGCAAGAGCTCCTATCATTGTATAATTTGAAAATTCTATTTTTTTATCTGAATTTTTAAATTGTTGAGCCGCATTTATTCCTGCAACTAATCCTGAAGATATTGACTCAACATAGCCTTCAACTCCTGTTATTTGACCTGCAAAATATATATTTTGTTCTTTTTTTAATTTGTATACATTATCTAGTAACTTACTTGAATTTATATATGTATTTCTGTGCATTACACCATATTTTACAAATTCTGCCTTTTCCAAACCTGGTATCAAACTAAAAATACGTTTTTGCTCTCCATATTTTAAATTTGTTTGAAAGCCTACTATATTATATAAACTAGCTACTCCATTATCTTGTCTTAATTGTACTACTGCATATGGTCTTTTGCCATATCTTGGGTCATCAAACCCTACAGGCTTTAACGGACCAAATCTTAATGTATCAATTCCTCTTTTTGCCATTATTTCTATTGGCATACACCCTTCAAATATCTCTCTTTTTTCAAAATCATGAAGTGTTACTACCTCTGCATTTATTAATTCTGTTACAAATTTTTCATATTCATCTTTATTCATTGGGAGGTTAATATAACTTGCATCTTGATTTTCCAAACGTTTTTGCCATTCTTCTATTGCTTCTTCTTTTTTCTTTTCTTGTTCATATCTATTTCCATAAAAAGCTATATTAAAATCTATACTATCTTTTGTAACTATAGGTGCTGCTGCATCATAAAAAGCTAATTTTTCATCTCCTGTAAGTTCTTTAATTTCATTTGATAAACTTTCAGATGTTAATGGTCCTGTTGCTATTATTACAATTCCATTTTTTGCTAGTTCCTTTAAATGAACTTCCTCTCCTACTTCTTTATTTATAACTTCTATTAATTGATTTTTTTCAATTTTTTCCGTAACTTTTTTAGAAAATTCTTCTCTATCTACTGCTAATGCTTGTCCAGCAGGTACTGAGGTTTGGTCTGCAATTTTTATAAGCATAGAATCTAAAATTCTTAATTCTTCTTTTAATAATCCACAAGCATTAGTATGTAAATTAGACTTAAATGAGTTACTACACACTATTTCTGCTAAGTTTGAATTTGAATGTGCTGGCGAGTATTTTTTTGGTTTCATTTCATATAATTTTACTTTTATTCCTCTTTTGGCTATTTGGTAAGCAGATTCTGTTCCTGCTAAACCGCCTCCTATTACTGTTATATATTCGTTCATTTTGTTTTCTCCTTTTGTGGTATATTATATAGTATTTTAGGTTTATTTTCAATCTTTGAATATAAAATTATAAAATTATAAAATATGTGTCTTTTTAGAACTCCCCTTCAATTTTTTTCAATTTAGATGTGCCATATCTATGTAAACCTATAAAAAATAATACTGAACCAACTTTTAATAGCTAGTTTCAGTATTATTTTATTATTCATTAATTTTTGAATATAATCCTATTGATACTACTCCACTTATTCCTACTAGAGTATATATAATTCTACTTAATACACTCATTTCTCCAAATATCATCGCAACTAAATCAAATTTAAATAAACCTATTAGAAGCCAATTTAGAGCACCTATTATTACAAGAGTAAGTACTATATTGTATAATATTTTCATAATTTACCTCCACTCTATTTTTATTATTATTTCATAAATTAAATTTTATACATAAATATTGTAACTATTATACATAATATATTACAATATTTTGAAAAATCTTTACAATAGCCCTATTTTTTGGTATAATTGTAAATTGTAAAAGAGGTAATAAGTTTGAAAAATAATTGCAAAATAAAATAATTTTAATCAAATTTTATACCTTGAAAGAAAGGAATTCAGGTAAAAATGACAAAAATATATAATTGGAAAAATAATATAAAAGAAAATGAATTAAATAATGTAATAGAAACCATAAAAAAAAATGAATTAGTCATTCTTCCAACAGAAACAGTATATGGATTAGCTGCAAGTGCCTTTTCAGATGATGCTTGTAAAAAAATATTTACAGTTAAAGGCAGAGCACAAGACAATCCTTTAATAGTTCATGTTTCAAATAAAGAAATGATTTACAATATTGCAGAAAAACCAAATGAAATAGAAGAAAAACTTATAGATAGCTTTATGCCTGGACCATTTACGCTTATATTAAATAAGAAAAAATGTATTTGCAATACTGTAACTTGTTCTCGGTGAAACTGTCGGTATTAGAATGCCTAGTAACCAAATAATTCACGAAGTAATTGAAAAAAGTAATATTCCACTTGCTGCACCTAGTGCAAATATCTCTAGTAAACCTAGTGGAACTTGTGTTACAGATATTAAAGAAGATTTTGATAAAAAAATAGATTTAATCGTTGATGGCGGTAAATGTAACATAGGAATCGAATCTACTGTTGTTAAAGTTATAGATGGTATTCCTGTTATTCTTAGACCTGGTTTCATTACTGAAGATGATATAAAAAACGTTATACGGAAATGTAAAACTTAGTGATAATCTATTTAGAAAAGTAAAAGAAAATGAAAAAATTGAAAGTCCTGGAATGAAATATAAACACTATGCACCAAAAACAAAATGTATATTAGTAAAAACAGGAGATGACCAAATATCAAAAATAAATAGTGAGTTACTAGCTAATAATCAAAATTGCTGTGTGCTTGGTTTTATAGAAGATAAAAAATATATTAACATTCCAGAAAATAAATTTATTAGTTTAGGTAGTAGAAATAATCTTAATGAAGTTTCTAGCAATATTTTTTCTAGTTTAAGAGAAGTAGATAGATTAAATTGTAATCTTGCAATAATAGAAGGGGTAGAGCAAAAAAATCTAGGACTTAGTATAATGAATAGACTAGTTAGAGCTTGTGAAAATAATATTATATAATTGGTAAAAACCGGAGAATGAAAATCGTTCTCCGGTTTTGATTTGTTGATAGTATAGTAATTTAAAACTTAATTTGCAGTTCTAATTGCAATTTTGCACATTTCGATAACTGCTTCTTTAGTTTTTGCTCTTGCAAAAAAGCAGTCATTATGACAAAACGTTGCATCTTTCACCCCAGAGATATCTGGTAAAGTCTGTTCACTTCCCCCTGCCCATTTTCTTGGAAATGGTACAAGCTGTCCAAACTTATTTTTTATTGATGGTGGAACACATTGTGCAGCATATCCTCCAGCTGGATATGGATAAATAACAAATTTAATCTTGTTTCTATTAATTTCGTTATATTTTACCACATTTTCAATCCATGGCATTGTTTGTGCAGGAATCTCCAAAATACCGTCATCAATTCCTAAGGAATATCTACTTTCCAGTTCTTTTTTTGCAGCTACCTGAGCATATTTTTCCTGTACTATTTCACGAAAGATATTAAAGCATATTATTTCTGCTCTATTAAAAGCAAAATTATAGTCTGGCTCTTTATCTTTCCAAGATGGCAAAAAACTTGAAATGAAACTGAATTTATGGGTGGCAACCTTCTCTCCATTGTCTTCCATATCTATAGGAATGATAATTTCTTTGTCTATCATTTCCTTTATTTCTTCAATTTCTGCATCACTTACATTTAAGCTTTCTTTTCCTAATATGTTCATAATAGCGGATTTCGCATATTTTTTCCACACAAGTCCTGCGCTGGCATATTTTTCACCTGTTGGCCTTCGTTTATCGAAGCCTGCCATATGGTGATCAAAACTTCCTCCTCCAACATCAATTACTACATCAAGTTCATTTAAAACTTTCGAGTTTCTAGTCCGCACCACATGTGAATCTACATTCAGGTATGCAAATTCAAGTATTGTAATGCCTATAACCTCGTCACAATGAAATATTCCATTGTGTGTGCCAAAATGAATTTCGGCTTTTTTGTTTTTTGAATCACTTACTCCAACAATCATGTTTTTACCTCCTAAATTTTTGTTTTTCCCTGATGAAAACTAGGGGCATTGCTGAGTGCTAGTTTTCTAGCATAGTACTTGACTATTATACTATAAAATTGTTGTTTTAGCAATTAGTTTTGGATTTTATTCACATTAAGAAAAAAATATAACTTAACTTTTTTTCAAAGATATATAGAAAAAAATATCTAAATATAGTACAATTTGACAAAACAATAATTTATAAAGTTTAAGGAGAAATAACTTATGAAAAAAGAATATTTAAATTTAGCACTCCCTTCTGGATTTGAATGTATTGTAGGCGTTTTAATTACTATGACAGATACATTTATGATATCACAATTTGGTTCTGGAATAATAGCCTCTGTTGGAGCAATGGGAACTGTTATAGATTTTATGTATTTAGTATTACAATCAATAAATGTTTCTAATAATGTTATAGTAGCCAGATTATTAGGAAAAAAGGATACAAATCAAGCCCAAATTACTGTAGGTACATCATTAATAATTGCTATAGTTTGCAGTTTAATTTGTATAATTTTGGTATTAAGTGTAAGTAAATTTATTCCGCAGATGTTCTTAGTTAATAAAATTGGATTAATATATTTATATATAAGATTAATTGGAGTCATTCCTAATACAATTCTAACAATCTTAGGAGGATACCAAAGAACCTTAGGAAATAGTAAAAAAATGCTAAATATCAGAATATTTTGCTTCTTTGTTAATGGTATTTTGGATTTTATTTTTATTAAACTTGGATTTAAAATCATGGGTGTAGCAATCTCAACTGTATTAGTAGAAATAATAAATATGTTAATTTTAATTCATTATTCTAAAAATTTAGTAAAAATTAGATTTGTAAAAAGTATAGCAAAAGAAGAATTAAATTTAATACGATATAATATCTATGAAAGACTTTTTAAAAGAGGAAGTAATTTTATTTTAAATATTATTATGTCAAGAATTGGTGCATTACAGTATGCTGCACATTTAATTGTAATGCAATTCCTAGATTTAATAAATAATTTCTTACATGGAACAGGTATCGGTACACAAACTATGGTTGCAACATCAATTGGAAGCAATAATGATGAAAAAATTAATAACACTATTAAAATTATAAATAATATAAACAAAAAAATAGTATATATAACTACTTCACTTGTTGGAATTGTAATGTTAATTTCATTACCACAATTTTTAATAGAAAAAGAAAGTTTAACAATAGGTTATAAACTTGTAATATTTGTATTATTAGATTGTATTTTAAGCGGATTTTATCATTATTATTCTAGTATATTAAGAGCCATGAAAGAATTTAAATATATTTCCAAATTAAGTTTGTTTATAAGTGGTGGATTAAAATTAATATTAGCTTATCTTTTAAGTAAAACATGTGGTATATATGGTGTGTGGATATGTTTTATCATTTCAGATTTTATAATGAACTTATTGTTGCATAAAAAAATAACTGCAATACGATCATTTTAACTTTGAGTTTAATATTAAAAAAGAGGAAAAAATTATAATCTAATTTAATCCTCTTTTTTTGATAATTACTTATAAAAAAAACTTATGAATTTCATCATTCATAAGTTAAATTTTAATGGAGCGGGTGTCGTAGTTATTTACAACTTTTCTCTCTCTTAACGATTGATACAAATATCAATCAATTTATTAAAAGTATATCATAATTTTGATAAATTACAATAAAATTATAACAAAATTTATAAAAAATTTAATTGGTCGATTATAAAAACATAGGACAGGAGAGGTAGAAATTTGCATTGACAAAAATCCACCTCTCCTTAAGAGTTAACTATGCTAACAAAGATTTTTTTACTTCTTGCAGTTTGTAGTCAGGAATTTTAATAGTTTTACCACTGTAATCAATCACTGACCAAGTTCCACCTCCAACGTACTTTGCATGGATATAATTAACAGACCACTTTTTAAGTTCTTCGTCATATTCGTGTTTTTCAGAATACTTGCCTCTAGCTGTGATATAGCCTTTCAAATAATCGCCATCGTCGATAACGACAATGTAATCAGGAAATACAATCAACTGCTTTACTGTTTTAACTTTTTTGCCATTTTCTTCCCTTGTTAGAGTAAAAATGTTAATACCGGTTCTGTCAATCCAAGAACAATCAGAAACTATTTCATATCCTTTCTTGTTAACAATCTTACAGTTCGAGTCTGATATTATTCTGGAATTTCTACCATACTTCCAAGAACCTCCTTCAAACATAATGGCAAAATCTCCTACAAAGTAAGAGTCCAATAGATATTTGGGTTTAACAATCATATTTCCTTTTACATCTATCATTCCCCACTTGTCCTTGATACAAACTGGAGCAAAGCCATCTTTGAAAAACTCAACTTTATCGTACGCAGGTTGTACTTGTGTTTCGCCAGTTTTGACATTTGCAAATCCCCATTTCTTATCAATTGCAACAGGAATAAGGTCTTCACTTAATTTGTCTAGTCTTATGCCACCCCAGCAGAAATCAACCACAATAGAGCCGTCATGTTTGATTAAACCGTATAAACCATTCTTTCTCAAATCAAGATATTCACGGTTTCCAGTCCATGCTACTGTATCATTTACATGAAGCTCCCTATCATAGATAATGGGAATTACAATATCACCATTACTATCTGCAAATCCAAGTTTTCCGTTAAGTTCTACAGGATACAATTCAAAATGAGCTTCGCCTATCCAATCATACCCTTGAGTTTCTACAATTCCTTTTTTCCGAAAGTAGTACTTTTTAACTACTTCGAAGTTTTTCTCTGCTTTAGCCATAATAAAAACTCCCTTCACAAGTCCATATCTCTAAATTATCAGAGATATTTATTGAATAGACACATTTATTATATTTCGCTGTGCCCACGAACATTTTACTCCAATATCATACCATATTTTGCATAAAATTGCAACTGATTATTTTTTCAGTTTTGTTATATCTTATGATTTACACTATTAAACAAATACAAAGCTACTTTATTTCTTTCAACTTCTTGCATTTCCATAATTTTAGCCATTGTGCACATTACAAGTTTATATTTGGCAAAATTTATAAGAGTAGTTCTATATTATTCATCTATTTCTTTTAACATAATATCAAATCTTTCATACATTTCAGTTTTATTATATAAAATATTTGTCCAATCACTTGTAGTTAAACATATTCCTAATCTTAATTTATCTTTTATATTCATATCTTTAATTATATTTATTACGTTTTTAACTTTATCTTCTTCCATAACTTTTTCCTCCTTTTAAAATCTGGTATCATTATCTTTCTTTTTATTCTTAATTTGCTTGTTTTCATCTGGTATAGTTACTTTTCTAGCAATATTATTTGCAATTTCATTATCATTGTTATCAAATATGCCATTTTTATATAGGTCATCACTAACAATTTTATAGCTGTTATCCTTATCATAACAAATTCTTTTATGAAAATGGCTCATAATACTATGCCAAAAACCCTTGAATCTCTGCAATTCTTGTTTAAGTTTTTCTTTTTCAGTTTGTAATCTGTATATAATCGTATCTTTAGTAGATAATTCCTTTTTTAGACTGCCAATTTCATTATCTTTTAGTTCTATTTCATATTTAAGTGAGCGATTTTCTTTTTCTATTTCAAAAGCAGAATGTTCAAAATCTTTAATTGCCATATTTAAGTCATTTACGTTTCTAACTGTTTTAGTAATATCTTTTACATCTTCGGTATAATTTTTGATTTTCTGTACACCCTCGCTTGAAATAATCATATTATTTTTGTTTAGTTTTGTAGGTTTTAAACTATCTAAAATTTTATCTATATCATTACTTGTATTATTAAGCTCTCTAGTTTGAGTATTAGCTTTTTCCAGTTTTTGTTCTTTCTGTTTTAGTTGTTTCTTGATTTCTCTATAATTACCCATTTCATTAACATTGATGTCTTGATTTATACCTTTTTGTTTTTCTTTTAGCCTTGTATTAACATCATAAAACTTATTATATGACTTAATACAAGCATTTCTCATTTTATCTTGTATTTCAGCTAGTGTTGTTTTTGTAAACAACTTACTTTTGTCAACTTGCTTTTTCATTCCTCTAGTGCAATTTGTAGTTACTGGAACACCTACAATGTGCATATGGGGAGATGTTTCATCAAAATGTATTGTAGCATTGGCTATTTTAAAAGTTGGAATAATTTTAGTCAAATCTTTTATCTGTTCATTATAAACATCAACCATTTTAAATCTATATCTTTCGCTTTTATCATTCAAAAAGTCCATATCTCCAAGTTCTATTATGATTTCACAAGCAATATCATTTTGAGATTCACATACTTTAGTAAAGTAATTATCTATTTTTCTATCGTTTCTAGTCTGCTTATTGTTATATTCAATTCTTGCTTGTTCAAACTCATCTAAATATACTTGTTTTACATCATTTACAATATCACTTGTCCCATATATAGTTCTAATTAGTTCTGTTTGATTATCATAATCTCGTAAGTTATGCTTGTTTACATCTGATAAATCTTTTGCGGTTTGAATTGCATTATTAGCTAGAGAAGTTGTGCCAGATACATTTTCTTTTGCAACTTTCTTTGCTAATTTACTTTTGTTTTTATCACTACCCAAGTGAAAAGAATATGCCAATTCTTGCTTCATAAAAGCACCTCCTTTGAATTTTCTTCGTAGCATAGGACTTTGGCTTTGCCATAAGTCCTAACCCCCTATATGTTATGACATACTATCATAACATGGGGGCTCTGCGAGGCAATAAAATTTATTTTTGGCAAATAAATTTTATTCAAATTAACTATCGCCACTTTCATTTTTGTTATCACAAAAACAAAACGTTCCACGTTAATTTGTTTCTTCTGTATCTTCTTCGCAGAACTTTACTGGCTTAACACCTACTGAAATAGGTATAGGCTCTTTTGTGTAAATTACACTTGTATTTGTTTCGTCTGGTATATAATCAAATGCTGTATCTATTTCTTGCATTTGGAATTTATCTTCTTCATTGATGTAGAGTATTCCAAATCTATAAGTCTCCATTTTATTATCTGGATCTAGTTTGTAATAATCTTCTAAAGGAAATACTCTAACAATAGCACTATTATCTTCAGCAAAGTTAAAATAAAACATCTGATTATTAACGTAGTATGTTGCCTCTGTATAGTGAACATCATAATATTGTCTTAATCTCATAATAATTTCGCCGATTTCTTCATATGGTAGATAATTACTAAATCTAACACTACCAAGTACATTACCTAATATCATAGGTTTTGTTGTATCAATATAACCATTATTATATAATTCTTGACAAGGCTTACAAATTGAGTCTCTAAAATTAATTTGATTTACTATTACTTCGTTACCAACTAAAGCAAGTTCTATATCATCTACATATTTCATTATAAGTTCTGCTTGTTCTTGTCTTGTATAATCTTTCCAAGTTTTAGTTCTTGCTTGATATTCTTTTTCTAGATTTACTTTATTGATAAAGTCAATATCTCTTTTTAGTAAAATGTCTTTTGGTGTGAATTTTAGTTCTTCAGTACAATCAGTAGTTTCTAGTTTGTTCTGCAATTCTTCAATAGCATTTTCAACGATTTTCTTTTCTTCGTTCAATTTGCATAACCTCCTAACTTCAAAAAAAGAGACATCAAAGTACACGAGTACTGTTGACATCTCTTAAATCCATTTATCATAAACTAAAATACAATAATGCAATATAATATAATTTTTTCAAAGTACTCATAAACATATAACTCTTAACGAACAGCTATACTTAATTTATTGCTTATATTATACTACGATTTTAAGAAATGTCAAATATTTCAAATTATATATTTTTCAAATATTCTTCTAACTCTGATAATTTAATCTTTTTAGTTAAGTTAGAGATATACACATCATTAGAGTAATTAAATACTAAAAAAGTAATATTCTTGATAATAACTCTATGTGGCTCAATATATGTAAGATTAGTTTTATCTAATTTTCTAATGCTACCATTGATAAAAATAGGAGTAACTTTTGAAAACTCACATATAAACTCTAGCCTTTGTTTTAGACATTCCTCAAATTCTAGTTCTTGCTTAATTATATTCATTTTTAACACCATCCTTTCATTTGGATGATTTTAATATTGTTTTTAAGCAACAAAAAAATCAACCAGATTTTATTTTCTGATTGATTTTCATATCTATCTGTTCTATAAAAAGTTCGAACAGATACGTCGTTGGAGCAGGTAGTGGGAATCGAACCCACGTAGCTAGCTTGGAAGGCTAGGGTTCTACCATTGAACTACACCTGCATTT
>CAKPCG010000032.1 GCA_934141475.1 uncultured Clostridia bacterium | reverse complement strand
TAGAAAGAGCATAAATATGAAACAAATTCAGTTGTACTATTTGAAAGAATTTGTTTCACATCATTGACATATATACACTTATAAAGCAAAAAAAGTAAAATTAATATTGAAAAAAAAAAAGAAAACAATTATAATAAAATAGACAAAAGATAAAGAAAAAAGAAAGGAAGAAAATATGAAAAAGAAAAATATAGTAATTTTAACACTAATAATAATTATAATATTAGCTATAATAGGTTACTTCATTGGACAAAAAATACAAAAAGAAAGAAGAAAATATGAAATAGAAACAATATCAGAATATAAATATTTTGTAGTAAAAGAAAATAATAAATATGGAGTAATAGACTCAAAAGGAAACAAAATAATAGAAACAGAATACGAAAATGTAAAAATACCAAATCCAGAAAAAGATGTATTTATATGTTATAAAAATGAAAGTACAGAGATATTAAATGAAAAAAAAGAGAAAATATTAACAGAATATGAAAACATAGAACCGTTAAGATTAAAAAATGTTCAAACAGATTTGATGTATGAAAAAAGTGTTTTAAAATATAGCAAAGACGGAAAATACGGAATAATAAATTTAGCAGGTAAAAAAATAACAAATACAATATATGAAGAAATAGATACACTTCAATTTAAAGAAGGAGAATTGTTAGTAAAAAAAGACGGAAAGTATGGAGTTATAAACATAAAAGGGACAACATTAGTAAAACCTCAATATGATAAAATAGAAGTAGACAAATTCTATGAAGAAGGAAATGGATATAAAAAAGCTGGATATATAGTAAGCAACACAACAGAAGAGGGGTATAGATACGGATACATAAATATAGAAGGAAAGAAAATAATTGATACAAAATATAATGATTTATATAGAGTGATGGAAGTAAATAGCGATGACGTTTATATTATTTGTGCAGAAAATGGTAAATATGGATTATTAAAAAATGGAAAACAAATAATAAATAATGAGTATCAATCATTAGTTTATAATGAAAGTAACAATACAGTAACAGCACTAAAAGGAAAAAAATATGGAGTAATATCAATTAACGGAAAAACTATTATACCATTTGAATATAAACAAATAGACATATCAGGAGAATATATATATACAACAACAGCTGATGATAATACAAAAGTATATGATTCAAATGGAAAAGAAACAAATATTCAAGGAAATATGGCAATAATAAATGTAGAAAATACGGATTATAAAATATATATAAATACACAAAATGATAAAACAACATATAGTATATACAAAGATGAGAAAGAATTAACAAAAAATAAATATACATATATAACTTATTTATTTGATAATTATTTTATAGCATGCAATGAAAATGGAAAGTTAGGAGTTATAGACAATTCTGAAAAAACTCAAATAGAATTTATGTATAATTCAATACAACAAATAGAAAATACAAATATGATACAAGCTGTAAACAATAGCACGAAAAAAACAGAAATATATTCAAAAGAAATGAAAAAAATATGTGAATTAGAAAATGCTACAATTGAAAATAATATAGAATACTTAAAAATATATAATGACAATGAAATAAAATATATTTCCAAAGATGAAAAAGAAGTTGAAAACAAAGAAGTATTTAAAAATAATAAAATATTTGCAAAACAACAAGGAAGCAAATGGGGATTTGTAGATGCAAATGAAAATATGATTGTTGATTACAATTATGATAAAGTAACAGAAGTAAATAAATATGGTTTTGCAGGAATAAAACAAAATGGAAAATGGGGAGTAATAGATAGTAATGGCAAAATTATTGTAGAACCACAATATAAATTAAGTGAAAATGATCCTATATTTATAGGACAATATTATCAAGTAATTTATGGAAATGGAGAAATATATTATACAAAATAAAGAGGGATTGAGGGGCCACCACACAAAATCCCTCTTTTTTATATTTAATTTGATTAAAAAGTTTACTTTATACAAAACTTAAATAAAAGAGGGATTTTGTGTGGTGGCCCCTTAATCCCGGTTAATTTAGTAACAAAAAAACGTTTAGGAACATAGAAAATAGTAAATAATTAAAATGAGGTGAGAATATTGAAGTTGGGATTAGCATTATCTGGTGGAGGAATAAGAGGAATAGCACATGCAGGAGTGTTAAAAGCATTAGAAGAAAATAATATACAAATAGATGCAATTGGAGGTACAAGTTCAGGAAGCATAATATCAACTTTATATGCAATGGGTTATTCACCATATTACATATATATATTGTTCAAAAGATATGCCAAAGATTTATTAAATCAAAATTCAATAACAACAATAACAAGTCTAAAAAATTTTATGGCAAATAAAAAGACTAACTTTTCTGGGTTTTATTCAGGAGAAGAAATAGAAAATGCATTTAATGAAATTGCAAAAAGAAAAGGAATAAAAAATATTGCAGATATTAAAATTCCAATAGTTATTCCTGCAGTTGACATTCAAGATTCAAATGAGTACATTTTTACAAATAACATACCAAATGAAATAGAAAATAAAGAGAAATATATAACAAATATATCAATAGGGAAAGCAATAAGAGCAAGTAGTAGTTTTCCAGTTGCATTTGATTTATGTGAATACGAAAAACATAAATTTTTAGATGGGGGAATTTTAGATAATTTCCCATCATTAGAGGTAAAAAAACAAGGAGTTGATAAAGTATTAACTATAAATTTCAAAGCTGATGATATTGATGAAAACAGTAATTTAATGGATATAGTAATGAGGTCAATTGATATAATGGGAAATAAAATATCAGAAGAAAATATAAAAAGCAGTGATATGGTCTTAACAGTTCAAACCGACAAAACAGGTTTACTAGAAATAGAAAAATTAGATGACTGTTATAAATATGGTTATAGACAAGCAATTAATAATATGGATAAAATTAAAAAATTAATTAACAATTAATACTATAAGATGAATATAATATATAAAGAAAAGAGGGAAGATATGAATATTAGATATTTTGATAATAGTGCAACAACCCAAATTAAAGAAGAGGTATTAAAAGAAATGTTTCCATATTTAAGTGTGCAGTATGGAAATCCGTCATCTATTTATAGTATTGGAAGAAATGCAAAAAAAGCAATAGAGGAGGCTAGAAAAAGAGTTGCATCATTAATTAATTGCAAACCAGAAGAAATATATTTTACAAGTTGTGGATCTGAGAGTGATAATACGGCATTAAAAGGAATAGCATATGCCAATAAAAACAAAGGAAAACATATAATTACATCCAAAATAGAACATCCAGCAATACTTAATAGTTGTCAAAATTTAGAGAAAAAAGGATTTGATATAACATATTTGGATGTTGATAAAAATGGATTTGTAAATTTAGAAAGTTTAAAAAGATCAATTAGAAAAGATACAATTTTAATAAGCATAATGTTTGCAAACAATGAAATTGGAACAATTGAACCAATAGAAGAGATAGCTAAAATAGCACATCAAAATAATATAATATTCCATACAGATAGTGTTCAAGCAGCACGGTAATATTTCTATTGATGTTCAAAAAATGGATATAGATATGTTATCATTATCTGGTCACAAAATATATGCACCTAAAGGAGTAGGAGCATTATATGTAAAAAAAGGAATAGAATTTGAAAGATTTATGGATGGGGGACATCAAGAAAAAAATAAAAGATCTGGTACTGAAAATGTTGCAGAAATAGTAGCTTTGGGGAAAGCTGCACAGATTGCAGAAAAAAACATAGAACAATATCAGAAAAAATTAAAAAATTTAAGAGATTACTGTTTGGAAAAAATAAAAAAAGAAATTCCTAATATTCATATAAATGGAACAATGGAAAAAAGGTTACCAGGAAATATTAATATAAGTTTTGAAAATTCTGATTCAAATGAATTATTATATAAATTAGATGAATATGGAATTTGTGCATCAGGTGGATCAGCTTGCTCATCAGGAGACAACAATCCTTCACACGTATTAACCGCAATTGGAGTTCCAAGTGAATTAGCAAAGGGAACAATTAGATTTACATTTGGAGATTTTAACACTAAAGAAGATATAGATTATTTAGTAGAAGTTTTAAAAAAAATAAGGGATTAAGGGGCCACCACCCCAAATCCCTCTTTTTTATTTTTCAATTGCAGCAATTGCACATTTAATTCCATCAACAGCAGCAGACATAATCCCACCAGCATAACCTGCACCTTCACCGCAAGGATAAATCCCATTGACACTAGAAACCAAATTTTCATTTCTTAAAATTTTAACAGGAGAAGAACTACGAGTTTCCATGCCAGTCAAAATACTATCAGGATTAGCAAATCCATGTAATTTAGTATCAAAATATTTAATACCATCTTTTAAAGTTTGTGACACAAATTCAGGCATAATATCATTTAAATTTGATAAAGTATATCCAGGTCTATAAGATGGAATGATACTTCCTATATGATTGGATTTTAAATTGTTATCAAAATCTTCAAATCTTTGAACAGGAGCAAAATAATTTGAACCGCCCAATATAAAAGCCTTTTCTTCTAAATCTTTTTGAAAATAAATTCCACCTAAAGGAGAATCTTTTGAAAAATCAGAAGGTGTTACATTTACTAAAACAGCAGAATTGGCATTTTTACCATCTCTTGCAAAATAACTCATACCGGTTAGTAACAATTGTATTCTTTTCACTAGAAGAAGGCATAACAGTACCACCAGGACACATGCAAAAAGTGTAACAAGAACGACCATTTAATGAATGATAAGCAAATTTATAATCAGCCGCAGGTAAATTTAATTTTGTTATTGTACCATATTGAGCTTTATTTATTTCACTTTGTAAATGTTCAATTCTAACTCCAACAGAGAAATTTTTAGGTTCTAATAATAATCCTTTTTCATAAACTTTTTTAAAAGTTTCTCTCGAACTATGACCTATTGCAAGTATAAGTGTATTAGTTTTTATAGACTCAACAGAATTGGTATCTAAATGTAACACATTAATTTTAGAAATATTATTATTAAGAACTTCAAAGTCGATAAATTTTGTATTAAATAAAAACTGACCACCATTGGAAATTATGTACTTTCTCATATTTTGAATAATGTTTATTAAATTGTCTGTTCCAATATGAGGTTTGGATAAATATAATATTTGTTCTGGAGCACCAAATTTTACAAAATCTTCTAAAACAGTTTTACAATAAGTAGAGCTTATTCCAGTTGTAAGTTTTCCATCGGAAAAAGTACCAGCACCACCTTCACCAAATTGAACATTAGAATTAGGATTTAAAACACCAGTATGTATAAAATTATCTACTGTTTGTTTCCTTTTTTCAACACATTCACCTTGTTCTATAACAATAGGAGCATATCCATTTTTTATAAAAGTTAAAGCAGCAAATAAACCACTAGGACCAGCACCAATAATTACAGGAGAGATAGATTTATTCATATTTAATTGTATAGCAGTTTTTTCAAAATTTTTGATTTTAGAAATATTTTTGTATTTTAAAAATTTATCTTCATTTTTTAAAGAAATATCAATAGAATAAGAATAATGAACATCATCTTTTTTTCTGGCATCTATTGATTTTTTAGATATATGCCAATCATAAATAGCGTTATTTGACATTTTATATTGTTTTAATACATTATTTAAAATTTCTTCATCTAAAACATCTTTATAAATTTTTATATTATTAATTCTTATCATAAAAGCTCCTAAAATATTTTTTATATATTATATAATTTATTAAAAGTAAAGTAAAGGGGGATACAAAAAGTACCCCCTTAATAGTTGGAGACTAAAACTCCTTCTGGATTATAAACAAAAATATTATTAAATAATATTTTCATCTCATATCCGCGTGGAATTTTTGCATCCAAACCAACTTTGAATGCAGTTTCATCAAGCAAAGTGCTTGGTGATGAATATGTTGAGATAATTAGAGAGCCTTTTACTCTTACTAACTTATCAATTTGAGAAGCTAAAGAATCTGTAAAAGAGTCTAAACCTTTCAAATTTCTGCCTTCTGAATACCGAATTTGTGTAGCCCACCAATTGGCAGCTACAATACTTAAATTCTTGCAATTTTCTTTCATTGAAATTATCCTCCTAGTTGTTAATTAAAAATTACAATTTTGTGTCTACATAAAGTATAACACAAAAAAATAAAAAAAGCAAAATTGCAAAGAATAATACAACCTATATATGAATACAATTAAACAAAAGTATTCATATGGGGGTTAGCTTTATGAAAGGTATATCAATAGATGAACGTGCAATAGAACTTGCACATTATATAATAGATTCAAAAGATACAGTAAGAGGAGCAGCAAAAAAGTTTGGGATAAGTAAAAGCACAGTACACAAAGATGTAACACTCAAGAACGGTAGAAATAAAGGACAATATATTCCAAAAAGTATTGAGATTAAAGGAGTTTTCTTGAGTACCAGAAATCCTGTTGTTAGGTTGGGATTGGTTATAAAATAAATATGCAAAAAGTGGCAAAAAGTCTACGAAAAAACATACAAAAAGTGGCGAAAATTTGTGTCTGCTCTTATGGGTAGGCATAATTTATTACCTTGTAGTTTTATTTTGCTTAAAATAAAACGTGAGGGCAAAGAAAATTAAATATTTAATAGAAAAGATATTTGTAATTAAAAAAATTACAGGTGTCTTTTTTTATGCAAGAGATAATGCCTCAAACTCTTAAAAAGTGATAGGTGTAATGAGCCGATGCTATAAAGTACATTCGTATAAATGCTAACAGTCTATTAGTATGAAGTACGTGAGTGAGATTTTAGAACATAGACTCACAATAATAAAAGAGTATTCGGTGGCAAAACTTGGCTGTGGATTTATAATTGCAAAAAGTTTGGACAAGTATGAACAAAGATGCTTATTAGTATCAGCAATTATAGTAGCAATGCTACTTACTAGACTACCTATGAAACGAGGCGAACGACCGATGGTTTCTGCTTTTATATAGGTGTAATAATTCCTTTTTAAAATAAGGGATTATTACGCCTAATTCACTTTAGCTTACTTCCTCTGGTTTCTACTTGGGAGTTGCTAAAGTGAGTGAGTCAAAAAATTTATTTTTTGGCTCGTATTTATAAAAATTGCGACAAGCAAATTTTTATAAAAAACCTAAAATGCAATTAAGCAATTTTAGGTTTTGGGGTGTGGGGTTGACCCTGCCACACTAACACTTTTTGAAGCAGTCAGCTAAAAAAAGTGTTGTAGTGTGTTTACAACACAATTGAAATTAGAGCAGGGAAATAAAATTTATTCGTGTTATTGAGCACGAGTAAGGAGGTTTTATATGAGTTATGCAATAATAAGAAATGCAAAATACAAAAGAGAAAATTTGAAGGCAGTATATCGCCATAATGAAAGGAAGAATAAAAATTATTCAAATAAGGATATAGATAAAACAAAATCATATTTAAATTATGCATTAAAAGAACCAGAATTTAATTATGAAAAACAATTTGATAAAATAAGAGAAAAATATAATTTGAAAGGACAAATAAAAACAGTAAGCAATATTGTATGTGAATATGTAATAACATCAGATAATGATTTCTTTAAAAGAATAGGAGAAGATGAAACAAAAAGGTATTTTGAAACAGCATATAAATTTGTAAGTGAATATAAAGATTTAGGTGAACAATATATTTTATCTGCAAAAGTGCATTATGATGAGAGGTCTCCTCATATGCACTTACTTTTTTTGCCTGTAGTTCATACAACAGATAAAAAGGGAAAACCTATTGAAAAACTTGCTTGTAGTGAATTTTGGAAAGCAAAAGATAGTTATAGACAGTTGCAAAATGCTTTTTTTGAATATATGGTATCAAACAGATTTGATTTAAAAAGAGGATTACCAAAAGAAGAAACTAACAGAGAACATTATACAGTAAAAGAATATAAAAACATAACTAATTTTGAACAAACAAAAGAAACTCTAAAAAATATAAAGTTAGAATTACCTGAAGTTCCAGAATTAAAAGATATAAAAAAGGTTATGATTGGCAGAGATGAAAAGATTTTAAATGATATCATAAAGCCTAAAGATAAACTTATTGAAGAATTATATCAAGATAATGTAGCATTGCATAAAGAATTATCAAAACAAGCTGAAACTATTGAAGAAGCAGAAAAATATCAAAATGAAAGAGATAAAATGATTGCTGATAATAAAGAACTAAACAATACAGTTAAAATTTTAGAAAAAGAATATAAGAAAAAGAGTAATACTCTTGATTTAAGATTCAATAATAGAAAAGATGAACTTGAGAAGGAATTTAAATATAAAACATATGATATAGAAAATCAATATAAAAGTAAAATTCGTAAATTAGAAAAAGAAAATAACTATTTGAATAAAATAATAAATAAATTCTGGGAAACTCTTGATAAATTTATACATTGGATTTGTGAAAAATTCGATATTGCTGAAGAAGATAATTTAATTAGAGATTTTCAAAAAGAAACTCGTACTTTTATTGATCCTCAAAAGCAATTAAAACGTGAAGAAAGAGAAAAAGAATGGGATTTAGAAAGGTAGTTTATAACAAAATAAGAGGAAATGAAATTGAAAAAGTTATTTCCTCTTATACATATCAACTCTAACAGGTAGTTTTTGAGCAAGTTTAGCAGTTTTTTCATTAAATAATAATTCGGGTTTTATATTAAATGAATTAGCTATAAAATCTATATTTTTACAAGTTAAATTAGCATTACCAGTTTCAATAATGCTAATATAAGCCATTTTAAATTTTGTTTTATTTGCATATTGTTCTTGGGTTAAATTGTTTTGATATCTATACCATTTTGTATTAAGTCCAACTAATTCCATAGAAGTCATAAGTTCCTCCTTCTTTTATATTACTTTAATAATATAAAAATTATTTATATATAAATTATAAAGATAAAATATAAATAACTTAATACCACTAAAACTTGTTAAGTTATATCTAAATAAAAATAGATAAAATCTATTGATAAAAAAAACTAAATAAGTTATAATAGATTTAGTTAAAAATAATTGAAAATGGAGAAATTATATGGAAAACAAAAATGAGTTATCAATTGCTTATGCAGAGGTATATGAAATTTTATCTTTTATGGAACAGAAATATGTAGATATGATACCTTTAAAATTATTGGAGTTATTTAAAGAAGAAAAAGAGAAAGAGTATAAACCAAATATAAAGCCAACTATACCATTAGATGAACAAAACTTGCAGAAAAAAACTTTATCAATTTTAGCAATGCTAAACCTTAATTATTGGTGTGAAAATGAAAATGAGAAGAAAGAGTTAATAGCACTTTATGCTGAAAATGATAAAAGAAAAGAAGAAGAATTAAGAGAAAAATACAATCCAGATAATTTATTCAAGAAAAAGGAACAAATAGTTGAAGATAATGAAATCAAACAAGAGAATACACAACTTATTGAATATAAAGAGCAAAATATATTCAAGAAAATTCTGAATAAGATTATGAATTTCTTTAAAAAGAACAATTAAGGAGTGTGAAATGAATGGAAGAAAACAGAACAGAGCAAATGAGAGAATATTTAAGATTAAAAAAAATTCAAGAAAATGATAAAAGTGATGAAATAATAGAAGAAGTCTATAATAAGGTTATTACAAAAGAAGATACAGAAATGGAAGAAAGGTAAGGAGGATAATATGACCAAAGAGGAAAAAATTGCAATACAGAAAAAAGAAATGACTGTTTGTATGAATTATTTCAAGAATAATCAATTAGATTTTAATGATACGAAATTGCTACAAAAAATGCAAAATTCTATAACAAGAATATTTCAAGTAGAAATTGAAGAACTAGGTTATAGTTATCAACCTAATAGGGATGATAGCCAAAATACATTTGGATTAGAATTTATAAATGATAGTAAAGAAACTTTTAGAGGGCGATGCCATAATAGTGATGGAAAATCTAGCATAACATATAATATTGCACGCTTGTATAGTGATTTACAAAGTCCAGATGTTGATAAAAGATTATTGGCTTGTAAGACATTGTATAAAACAGTATTCCATGAAATACAACATCATAGACAATATTTGATGGCAAGAACAAATGTCAGTAGTAAAGATGGACTAACATATGCGAGAGATTTTGCATTATCGGGGTATCTTGAAAAAGATTGGTATAGTAGAGATAAAAAAACAGGAAATTATGACGCATACTCAATAGAAAATAATGCAAATGAAGTTGGATATAGACAATATTTAGAAACGATGGGATTTTCTGATAAAGAAATAACAGATTTAATGAATATTGAACAAGGAAAATTTAATATAGCACGATATAAAGCAAATGTAAATTCTTGGGATGGACAATCACATTATGAAAGTGATGGATTACAAGAAAGAGATGATGTTACAGTACCTATCTTAGATGATTTGATATGTGTAAGAGGTAGAACTGAAATATTAAAACAATATCCAATATTACAAAAGGAATATAATTTAGATGGAACAAAAAAGAGTGCAATTGATTTAATTAAAAATATGCAAAAAGAGATACAAGATATTTCACAAAATCAAGGTTTTTCAAATGAAGATAAAGCTAAATTAATAAGAAATGGACAAGAGATGTATTATGAGTTGATTTATAGGCAAATTGAAAAAAGTACACCAGAGCAAATCGCTGAAATCGTAAAACAAATAGGAAAAGATGAAAGTAAAGAACTATTTGGAAAAATATCTCATTATTTTCAATGTGAAATGGAAGACAGACTAGGAAAATCTGCGGAGATGGCTTCTGCCCAAGAAAGACTTGGAAATTACGGCTTTATAATGCCATCTAATAACGGAACAATAGAAATAGAACAAAACGGAAAAAGAGTACAATTATCATTCGAAGATTTTATAAAAACAATAGACCCTAAACTATTGCAACAAAAGTTTATAATTCCAGATGGAAAAAGCAAAGGAGAAATGTCAGCTGAACAATTCATAGAAAAATATTTCTTTAGCCATTTATCACAAAACGGACAAGTAAAGTTAAAAGATGGGACAGAAATATCAGCAAAACAATATGTAGAACAGTATGCTTTGCAAATGGGAGAATTAAGAAAAGATTATACGCCAAAGAAGTTTATAATGGACACAATGCAATCAGAATCTCCATGGGCTATTCAAAAGGAAAATTGTGAAAGACTAGAGCAATACTATGAAGGAAAAAAACAAGTATTAGCAGATGTTGAACAAAAAGTATCAAGTTATGACCCTACAAAAGTGGATGAGCAACAACAAAAGAAAATTTTTGCACATCAAAGAAAAATGCAATGGGTAAAAGATTTTATCAAAGATTATGAGGCAACTGAAAAGGGAACAGCCTATGCATTAAGGTCAAATTGTGAAAATGAAAATATTAAAAGGGTTGTAAACAGTATAAAAAGTGGAAAGTTTGTTGAAGATTTCGATAATAATGCTACTAATTACAAAGATGATCCAGAATGGTTTATGGGGAAATTAATGCCATCTATGGCAAGATTATTAAAAGAAGCTGACAATTTAACCATAGATGGAGGTATAGATTATTTAGAAAAGTTTGTATCAATTCCAGAAGTAAATAAAATATTGCTTCAAATTCGAGATAATGAACAATCAAAACAAATGCATAATGAGGCTGAAAAAAATAGAAAGAATTGTAATTTACCTAAATATCATAGAACGAGAGCAGAAATTGATAAGCAATACGCACAAGATTATTTAAAAAGTGGAAATTTAAGTCAAGGCTCTGTTGAACAAGAAATAGATTACAGGAGAGGACTTACTAATAGAAGTTCAATTAAAGTTTCTAATGAAAAACAAAGGAAAGACATACCATTATTAAGAAGACAGCAGATTTCACTGACTAGAGTTCTTGCAAGACAAGATGGAAAAACTCCAAGTGAGGCTATTTATGATGAAAAAAGAAAAGGTTGGTATTGTATAACTGATACTCAAGCAGAACAAAGAAAAGTTAATACAATGACAAATCCTAATATATACGATATTACTCCAGAAACAATAACAAGAGATACTAAAAATGTTGGACTTCAAGATATAAATAATGTGGTACAAGCAACAAAACAATTACAAAATCAAAGGACAAATCAAGAACAACAAGTTTCAAGATAGGAGAAAAATTTATGGATGAAAAACAAATAATACAGCAAATTATTGATTTAAAAGATGAAGAAATAGATAAATTTATTGAACAAAGAACAGCAGAGCTAGAAAAAACTGCAACAGAAGATAGAGAACAATTATCTCCATTTTCTATTATGATGTCAAGAAGTGCAGGAGTAAGAGAAAATCCAGAAGTTGTAGGATACATTCCAGAAAAAGTACATATAGCAAAAAGAGGAATGGATATATCATCATTTATATTAAATGATAAATCATTTTATAAAACGATGATAAATTATATAAAAGAGGCAAAGCCCAATAGTGTAAAAGCAGGAGACAGAGTAAACAATAATTATATAATGTTAATGGTACAATGTGCAATAATTAATTATTTTGGTTTGAATGCAACTGACAGAGCAAGAGATGCTTTGTATGATTCAAAAACAGATATAGAAAATAACGATTGTACACTTTCAATTAGTGATTTTAAAAATAACCATACAGGTATGTGTGTTGAAAGAAGTGCAGTAGCTCAAAATATTCTAGCATTTTTAGGGTATAATCCTATGATGATTTATGGGTTTGCATCTAATGAAAAAGATGGAACTAATGTAGGACACGCATTTAATTGCATTATAAGAAATGGAAAAGGAATGTTAATTGATTTTTCAAATCCTATATACAAAAATGGGAAATTTTTAAAACCTGCAATGTTTCCTATAAATCAAGAAAATTTGCAACAATTTATGAGAGGAAAAGGAAATATTGAAGTGCAACATAAGGATTTATGTCAAGAGGATGGTATGGAAAAAGAAGATGTAACGACTTGGGTATATTCTTCAGAAGAAATAGATCCAAAATATTTTGAAGTGGATAAGGGAGAGACTGCTATAACGCCTCAAGATATTACTCAAAGTACAAAAAATATTGGATTGCAAGATATAAATGGAGTTATACAAGACACAAAACAAGTTCAAAATCAAAAAACAATAGCAAAAGACCAACAGATATTTAAATAATTTGGAATTATAAAAAATCAAAAAGCCACAGACTTTATTCATTAAAGCCTGTGGCTTCTAAGGATTATTTGTTCTTCAAAATCCACTCGTAAACTTCATTTTCAGTAAGTGTACCTTTCTTCATATCATTAATTTTTTCTTTAGCCTGTTTTTTCCAAGTTTCAAAATCTTTAGAAAGTTTTGGGTTATCTTTATTTTTTCTAACTTGAATAAATTTTTGTTGATATATTTTTCTATACTCAGAATAAGCTGATTTTTCTTGCAATCTTTTATTATATGTAAGAATAGCACCTTGTTCTTTACAAGTTTTTCCGTTTTCTTTTGGATAATCACAATAAATTTCATCAAGTCTTGAATTAGGTATAAAATACATTCCACAATTTTGACACTTCTTAATAGGGCTATTATTTGTTTTTACTAATTCTTCTAATACTACGTAACAGATACTAGATAAATCATTACTTTTATGTGTATCTATCATAGAAATAAACATACTTTTATTTTTTAATTCATTTAATAAAGTGTGTTCGCTAGTATTTTGGAATTGTTCATATTTATTAGAAAAACTATCTCGTATAATATAATCATTTTTATTAAAAGTGTGTAATTTTCCCATTTGTTTAATTAAATATACTGCATATCTTTGTGCAGATGTATAATCTTTTAATTTTTCATCTTCTTTAATATTAAATATGTAATTTATTGCATCTTTCATTTCTTCTTGAACATATATTATTTTATGTTTTAAAGTGTTATAAATTTTTTGGGTTTCTTTTAAGTATGTTTCATCATTTCCATAATTATTTAATAGTGTAAATTTATAATCTTCTTCTAAATCTTTTAATATTTCAAAGCCATAAGCAAAGAAAAAGTCTTTATATGCAGATTCATAAGTTGATAAATCAGCATTTAAAAATCTAACTAAAAAAGTACCAAATTTCTCTACAAAAGGAAAATACAAGGTTGCAGGGTGCTTTAATCCATTATCTGTACCTTCATTTTCTTTCCAATATATTTTAAGTGTATGAGTATCATAATCTATATTAAAACTAGCTTTATAGTAATATAAAGGGGTAGAATAATATTCTTCTTTTTTTTCTTGATTAAACCAAATATAAAAATCTTCAAAAAATTTATTTTCTGGTAAATCCCTATTCATTTCAATATTTCCTCCAATTCATCTATAAACAATTGCTAAAAAAATAAAAATTGTTATTGACATTCTAATTATATTATACTATAATACTGATACAAATACAATAGCTTTTGAAATAATTATTGTATAAAACTGTAGACGGAAAATTAACCATAAAGAATGGAGATGATAAAAATAGCTAAAAATGAAGATATAATAAGATTTTTTTATGAAGAACATAAAAGACCAACTGACATAGCAGAAGAACTAAAAGTGAGTAAACCTTATATTACAAAAATTATTCAAAAAGATGAGAGATATATTAAAGAGAAGGAATATAGAAGTAATATAAGTAAGGAAAATCATAAGGCTTGTAAAAGAAACTATATAAATAAAAGGAGACAAACAGAAAAACAAGAGTATCAAGCAATGATAATACAAATTAACAAAGATAATGAGTATTTATCAACCAAAATACAAATATCGGATTTAGATTTTGCAAAATGGAATAGACAAATGTTTAGATATGATAAAAATAGTAGTGATCTAGTTTTAAGAAGAGGATTTACATTTGCTTGTGATGTACCAAAAAAAATTAGGAATGTTGTAAATGTGAGTAATATAAGAAATAAAAGAATATATGTATAAGATATGCTTTGAAGTTGTTCAAGGTATATTTTTTTGTCATATTTTTTTTGGTTTAATAATAGTATTGAAAAGAAAGTAGGTGAGAATTTTGAAAAAGGGTTTGAAGATTACGTTTATAAATCCTAATACTGAAGAACAAATAGTACAAGCTATGGCTGGAGTTCTTGCTTATAATTTAGCTGAAAATGATGATGGTGTTATATTTGATTATAAAACATCAAATTCTTATCAAAATTTTCACAGTAATAAAGAGAAAATAGAGGAAATATATTGACTTTTGGTAATAAAAAAGGTTATAATGAATATAATAATAAAGATACATGATTAGTATCTTGTCCAAATCAAATGTTAGCCGCAACCCTATTTGCGGGGTACAAGTGCATAGGTGTGCAAATGTTACTCGCAACCCTACTTGCGACAAATAAATGCGTAGGTGGACAAATGTTAATAAAATCTACCTTTTCGGAGGTAGATTTTTTGTTAGAAATGAGGTAAAAATGAAAGTAGAAAATGGAAAATTTTATTTTATAAAAGATGAATTTTTTGATATATTTAAAGGTTATAAATTAATGGAAAATAAAGAAAATGGCAATAAAAGACCTTGCTATTTTTGCTTTAATGATTTGGAAAATAAAGAAATAATTTGGTTTGTTCCAATATCAAGTAAAGTTGAAAAATATAAAGCTATATATGAAAATAAGAAAAAAGTTAGAAAAAAAGTTTATAACTTTGTTTTTGGAAAAGTATTGGGAAAAGAAAAAGCATTCCTAATACAAAATATTTTTCCAACAACTGAAGAATACATAGAAAGTAAATACCAAAACAAAATGCAAGATGTAGAAATAACTGAAACTTTGAAACAAGAAATTATAGAAACTTCAATGAATGTTATAAAACTAGCCCAAAAAGGTATTAATATTCCATTTTATGATATAATTGAAATGAAAAAAATATTACAAAAGTAAATATATGTTGAAATGTACAGTAAAAAAACTAATGAAAAAAGAAGGTGAAATAAAAAAAGAGGGGATATAAAATGAAAACTTTAGAAGTAAAAGATATTATAAAATTATCAATAAATGAAATATGTGTTAATCCAGAAAATCCAAGACATGATGAAGTAATAATGGATTTGGGTGAAATTTTCATTATGCAACAACTGATAAAAACCAAGAAAGATTCTCAAGCAATGTATAAATTGATATATGATATATTTGAGAATAATTGGTTTCCACAATCAATTGTTACAGTTACATATAATGAAAAAAAAGGAAAATATGTAGCTTGGGATGGAAATCGTAGATTAACTGCATTGAAAATATTGCAAAATCCTAATATTTTGGATAGTTTGAATAACTTTACATATACTCAGAGAAACAAAATATATGATATGCATAAACAAATTAATGACAAATCTTTTTATGAAGTTTCATGCTATGTTGCTACTTCTTTTGAGGAATGTGCTGATTATATACGAGCAATACACACTACTGATACAGGAGCATTGCCTTGGAGCGATGTTGCTAAAAAAAGATTTGAGAATAAATTAGGAACAAAAAACATGTTTTCTCAATTAAAGGAGTACTGTAGTAAGCCATTTGAGAATATATCAGATCAATTTTCAGTTACTAAATTCGAAAAGATTGCAAATTCTAAAGTTGGAAAAGAATTTTTAAAAATAGATAACACTGGAAATATATTAACACATGCATCTTCTATAAAAGAATTAGAAGAAAAATTAGCTAAAATTATAAAGGATATTAATGACGGAACATTAAAAAATGAAAATATAAAAAATGCAACCGAAATGAAAAAATATTTATATGGTGAAAATGAGAAAAAAATTAGCATTGAAGAAAAAAATTTAATATCTCCAAGTTTAAATAAAAATGATAGCATTGAAAAATCAAAAGAGGTAAATAAAGAAGATAAGCAAGATGAAAAAAAAGAACAAGTTAGAGGTGAGCAAATTTCATTTATTAGTCCTAACCCATATGGTATAATAAAAAAGGAAAGTGATTCTATTTTTATTAGAATAAATATAAAAAAGTTAAAAGAAGATAATCCAAGGGCTATAGGAATCAAAGATTTATGCTATGAAATACAACAAATGTGTATAAATAATCATAATATAAAATATAGTATATCATTTGCTTTTTTATTGAGAGCTTTACTAGAACAGAGTGCTATATATTTTTTAATAAATAAAAATATGTGGGACAAACTAAAAGGAAGATATGATAATAAGGATTTAAAATTAGAGCAGATTATTAGAGAGATAGAAAAACGTAAGTCAAGTTTATTTGATAAAAATACATTAAGATGTTGGGAAACTTTTAATGACAATACTTCAACAAAAGATTATTTGGATATGATAGTGCATCATCCATATTTAATTAGAGCCAATATTGGTACAATAAATAATATATCTGATAATGGACTTTATGCAATTATCCAATTTTTTATAGATAATTAAAATATTAAAGAAAAAACTATTCTCAAAAAGAGAGTAGTTTTTTCTTGCTTTTTTGAAACTGATATGCTAAAATGTAACAGAACGAAAACAACGAAACAGATAAAATAAAGAAAGTAGTGATGTTATGAAAATTGCAGCATATTGTAGGGTATCAACTGAAAAAGAAGCACAGATAGATTCATTGGAAAAGCAAATAGAATTTTTTAATGAATTTACAAAAAAGAATGGCTATGAATTGTACAAGCTATATGCAGATGAAGGAATATCAGGAAAGCAAATAAAACATAGAAAGCAGTTTCAACAAATGATGCTAGATGCCAAAGCAAAAAAATTTGATAAAGTAGTAGTAAAAGATGTAAGCCGTTTTGCAAGAAATACAGTAGACTTATTACA
>CAKPCG010000031.1 GCA_934141475.1 uncultured Clostridia bacterium | reverse complement strand
AACTCCTTCATTATATCTTGAAACAGAATCAATCAATACCATTGCTGGTATTTCTCCTCCTGTTAAAACATAGTCTCCAATAGAAATTTCTTCATCTACTATTTTATCAATTACCCTTTGGTCTATGCCCTCATAATGCCCACATAATATTATTAAATGGTTCTCTTTTGACAATTCTTCAACCTTGGATTGATTTAATTTTTTTCCTTGTGGTGACATATATATTACTTTTGCTTTTTCATCTTTAATAGATTTATACGCATCATATACTACATCTGCCTTCATTACCATTCCAGCACCACCACCATATGGAGTATCATCTACTTTTTTATGTTTATCTTTTGAAAAATCTCTAATATTTATTAAATTTATTTCTATTAGATTTTTTTCTTTTGCTCTTCCTATAATACTTTGATTTAAAGCATCAAACATTTCAGGAAAAAGTGTTAAAACATCAAATTTCATTTTTTCCTCCATTTTTATCAGATATTTTTAAATTAATCCTTCAATAATATGTACAATTATTTTTTCATTTTCTAAGTCTATATTTTTTATAACTTCATCTATGTAAGGTAATAAAAATTGTTTTCCTAGTTCGTTTTTTACAACATATATATCTGTACTACCATTGTTAAAAATATCATCTAAAACACCAAGCTTTTCACCTGTATCTAAAAATACATCTAAACCAAGCAAATCTGCTATAAAATATTGTCCTTCTTCAAGTTTAATTGCATCTTTTCTATCTATTTTTAAATACGCATTTCTAAGAAGTTCTGCTTGTTCAACAGTTTCTATATTTTTAAACTTCGCAAGTACCATATTTTTTTGATATTTTATTTCTTCTATTTCTAATTTTTTTTCTTGTTTTTTAGTACATATATATACTTCTTTTAAATCATCAAATCTTGTTATGTCATCCACATATGGATATATTTTAACAAATCCTTTTATTCCAAATGTATTAACTATTTGACCAATTTCTAATTTTTCGTTTTTCATATTATTTCCTTTTTCGGTTACCCAATAAATTCAACAGTTGCTTTTTTGTGTTCTTTACTTGCTACTGCCTTCATTACTGTTCTTATAGATTTTGCAATTCTTCCTTGCTTACCTATTATTTTTCCCATATCGCTTTCAGCAACTTTTACTTCAAAAACTACTGATTGTGTACCATTTATTTCGTTTACTTCAATAGCATCTTTGTCATCTACTAAACTTGCGATAATTGTTCTTAAAATTTCTTTCATTTTTTAGTTTGTATTAAAATTAATTAATACATCCTCCTTTTTGATTATTTTGATGCTTTTTCGATTAATTTTTTAACTGTTTCTGTTGGTTTAGCACCGTTTTTTATCCATTGTTCAACTTTTGCATTATCTAAAATTATTGTAGATGGTTCTGTCATTGGATCATATGTACCAATTTTTTCAATTATTTTACCATCTCTAGGGCTTCTAGAATCTGCAACTACTATATGATAAAAAGGAGCTTTTTTCTTTCCTTCTCTTTGTAGTCTTATTTTTACCATTTTTTGTTCACCTCCTAATTGTTTGATGCCTTTTTTAGAAATTACTTTGATGTATGGCATCTAATATTTATAATTAAAATTTAAAATCAGTTTAATTGTTTTTATGGAACTTCTTTTACATTAAATTTTTAATTTAACAATTTAATTTTCTTAAAAAATTACATTAAATCCTTAAATTCATCCATTTGATCTAATTTTAGGCCTTTCATCATACGTTTCATTCCGCCTTTTGTTTTAAGTTGTTTCATCATTTTTTGTGTCATCTCAAAAGATTCCATGAATTTATTTATTTGATGTACTTCTGTTCCACTTCCTTTGGCTATACGTTTTCTTCTACTTCCATTAAGTATTGAAGGATTTTTTCTTTCTTGTGCTGTCATTGAAGTTATTATCGCTTCTATTTTTATAAATTCTTTTTCATCCACTTCTACATCTTTTAGTTTATCTGCTCCAGGTAACATTTTTATAATTGATGATACAGAACCCATTTTTTTAATTTGTTTTAACTGTGCTAAGTAATCATCTAAATCAAATTTATTTTTTTGTAATTGTTTTTCTAATTTTTCTGCTTCTTCTAAGTCTAAAGCTTGTTCTGCCTTTTCTACAATTGACAAAACATCACCCATTCCCAAAATTCTTGATGCCATTCTATCTGGATGGAATTCTTCTAGTTCATTTAGTTTTTCACCAACACCTATAAACTTTATAGGTTTTCCAGTTACTTTTTTTACTGAAAGTGCTGCACCACCACGTGTGTCTCCATCTAGTTTTGTTAGTACTACTCCATCAATTCCAACTTGCTCATTAAATTCTTTAGCAACATTTACAGCTTCTTGACCTGTCATTGAATCTACAACAAGTAATATTTCATGTGGTCTTACTGCTTTTTTTACTTCTTGTAATTCTTGCATAAGTTTTTCGTCTATTTGCAAACGTCCAGCTGTATCTATTATTACTACATCATTTAATTTAGACATAGCAGTATTCATTGCTCTTTTTGATATTCCTATTACATCTTGGCAACCTGGCTCTGCATAAACTGGGATATTAAGCCCTGCTCCAACTACTTGTAATTGCTTTACAGCAGCTGGTCTATACACGTCACACGCAACCATTAATGGCTTTTTTCCTTGTTTTCTTAAATAATTTGCAAGTTTTCCTGCCATTGTTGTTTTACCTGCACCTTGAAGTCCAACTAGCATTATTACTGTTGGTGGATTTGATGATATATTTATTTTACTATCTACTCCTCCTAGTAATTCTGTTAATTCATCTCTAACAATTTTTACTACTTGTTCACCTGGTTTTAATGATTTCATTACATCTTGCCCAAGTGCTTTTTCTTGTACTGATGCAATAAATTCTTTTACTATTTTGTAGTTTACATCTGCTTCCAATAGTGCAAGTTTTACTTCTCGTAGCATTTCTTTCATATTGCTTTCTGTAATTCTTGCTTCTCCTTTTATCTTTCTTGTTATATCTTGAAGTCTAGAAGATAATCCCTCAAAAGCCATTTTTCTTCCTCCTTTATACTTATTAGAAGTCTAACTCTTTGTTTATTTTGTCTATTATTTTCTTCTGCTTTTCATTTAAATTTGTTTGATTAATTTTTTCAATTTGTTCTTTAATATTATTTTCTTTTTGCATAAATTTTAATTTTTTTTCATATTCTTTTAATTTATTTTTTGACTTTACAAGTATTGTTCTTACAGCTTGCCTTGTTACATTTTCATTTTCTCCTATTTCTGATAATGATAAATCTTCATTATAGTATAGATCCATATATTTTTGTTGGGTATTTGTAAGTAATTTTCCATATAAGCTTAATAATATACTTATTTGTATTTTTTCTTCCAATTTTATCCTTCTTTCTATATGGTTTTTGAACATAAAAAATTCTGTTACTTTTTATTTGTAACAGACATTTTGTAAGCTTTATCTGTAATACGAATATAGTTTACACTTTTTTTGCCTATTTGTCAAGCTTTTTGATGATTTTTTTTAATTTGTCAAATACGATAAATGAAAAAATATACAAAAAAGTATGACAAATAAGCCAAAAGATATTATACTAGTTAACAATTATAATGAGATAATTTAATATAAAAACAAAAAAGTTGGAACCAAGGGGGTAAACTCTAAAATTTCAGCTTTTTTGTTTTATTCTTTTGCGTTCAAAATAAAAAGGTTCAATAGATTGAATTTTAATTATAACTTTGAATATATCAAAATTTGATTATTTTCAATCTGATTTATACCTAAAAAGAAAGGATAGAAAAAAATGGAAGAAAAAGAAAAAAGAAAAATCAAAGAAGTAATCACATTAGCAAAAGAAAACCTAATTTTAAACGAAAAACAATTTGAAAAAATGTGCTCAATAACAGATGATGAATATTTATTGTATACTTTATCAAGAGATTATGAAACGAAAAAAAGAAATTTAAAAAGAGCTATTAGTAACCCCTATTTTGCAAGAGTTGACTTTAAAGCATATACTGAAGAAAAATGTGAAGAAATATATATAGGTAAAACTAATATATTTGATGATGACTTAAATATAGCAGTAGTTGATTGGAGAGCTCCAATATCTAGTATATATTATAATGGAACAATAGGAAAAACCCAATATACATGTCCTGAAGGAATACTTCACGGAGATTTAAGATTAAAAAGACAATACAATATTGAAATCGGTGAATTATTAAATTATAACGATATAGATATAACAACCAATGATAAATTATTGCAAGATTGTTTAAATGAAAAATCAGATATAAGGTTAAAAAATATAGTATCTACTATACAAGCAGAACAAAATAAAATAATAAGAGCAAGTATGAGCAAACCATTAATAGTTCAAGGAGTTGCAGGTTCTGGAAAAACTACAGTTGCCCTACATAGAATTGCATATTTAGTATATAATTATGAAAAAAGTTTTAAACCTGATGAATTTTTAATAATTGCTCCAAATAAATTTTTTCTAGACTATATTTCAAATGTACTTCCTGATTTAGGTGTAGATTATGTAAGACAACAAACATTTGAAGAATTTGCATTAGATAATATAAATGATAAAATTCAAATAATAAATCCCAATATTGAGCTTTCAAAAATAGTGGATGAAAAAAAAGAATTTAGATACTAAATTATTGTATGTTGCATTTACACGTGCAATGCACACATTAGATGTTTTAATTTAATATCACAAAAATAGTGCCCTCCTCCAAAAAAATTAGAGGAGGGCACTAAAAACCCTATCTGAAAAATCCATTTACTATCTCTAATGGTAAACTTGTATAACCCATACTCATTCTACCATTACAACATGGGCATATTAAATAAACCAATCCGCCCCCTTCCGGACGTATAAAGTCTTTTGCCTCTACCTCAAGTTCTGCTTGGCAAAATGGGCAAGTTACTTTCATAGTCATTACCTTTTTGTTGCCTTCCTTAATAATCTTCATAGAGTCTCCTTTCTGATAGTACAATTAGTAATTTACATAATTCATTATATTATAAATTTTCTCATAAATCAAGCTTATTATTTAGATTTCATAAGCTTTTTTATAAATCTCTATTCAAAAACTCCATTTTCCATAGAAGTTCCTCTTAAAAAATCATTTACGCTCATTTTTCTAGCATTTTCCCCTTGAATTTCTTGAACAGAAAGTATTCCTTTAATAGTTTTTATAAATAACCCTTTTTTACTATCTGCTAAAAGCACATTTCCTACCTTTTTTGACCCTAAATCGATATCTCCTAAAATGTTTTTTACTTCTATATCATTTTCATCTAAAGCATCTACTTTCCAAAATTTAATTTTCTTTCCATTAAACATTGAATATGCTCCCATAATAGGATTTAATCCTCTTACTAAGTTTTTAATTTCTTTTGCTGTTTTATTTTTCCATTCTATTTTAGACATATCCTTAGAAAGCATTGGTGCAACAGTAAAATCATTTCCTTGTGGTATTCTTTTTGCTGTTCCATTTTCAATTTCTTTTAATGTTTTTACTAAAAGATTGGCTCCAATTATAGATAATCTATTCCAAAGTTCACCAGTTGTTTCGCTCTCACCTATTTTAACTTCTTCTTTTAAAATCATATCTCCTGTATCCATTCCAATATCCATATACATTGTTGTAACTCCTGTTTTTTCATCCCCATTTAATATAGACCATTGAATAGGAGCTGCTCCTCTATATTTTGGAAGTAATGAAGCATGTACATTTATACATCCATATTTAGGAATTTCTAAGATTTCTTTTGGTAAGATTTTCCCATAAGCTACAACACATATAACATCTGGATTTAAATTTTTTAGAATATCAATAAATTCAAAATTCTCCTTAATCTTTAAAGGTTGATATACTGGTATGTTATTTTCTATTGCAACCTCTTTTACAGGTGTTGCAATCATTTTCATTCCTCTTCCTTTTGGCCTATCTGGATTTGTAACAACAGCTTGCACATTATATCCGCTTTTTATAACCTCTTTTAATGACTCTGCTGCAAAATCTGGCGTTCCCATAAAAATAATGTTCATAAAATCTCCCTCTTTTTTATATTTTATTCACTTTTAGGTGAAATATATTCTAAAGTTCCTGGCTCAACTAAATCAACGAATAATACTCCATTTAAATGATCAACTTCATGACAAACTGCTTGTGCTAACAAATCTTTTGCTTTTAATTTAACTTTTTTTGCTTCTCTATCATAAAATTCTACTACTACTTCAGTTGGTCTTACAACCTTACCAAATTCATTTGGAAAACTTAAACAACCTTCTTCACATTCTTTAGAACCTTTTGTTTTTAAAATTTTAGGATTGATTAAAACATATGGTCCTTTGTCATCTTCTACATCAATTACTATAATTTGTTTTAAAATTCCAACCTGAACAGCAGCTAATCCTACTCCATTTAAATGATACATTGTATCTAACATATCGTCTATTAAGCTTTGATTTTTTTCTGCTGTTATATCATCAATATTTACTTCTCTTGACTTTTTTCTTAAAATTTCGTCTCCTTGTTCTCTTATTTTTCTTAGTGCCATTTTTATCTTCCTTTCCTTTAATGCTTGTACAACTAAAATTTACAATTACATCATATTATTTGGATTTACATCCACACTAAATCTAGTATGTTTAAAATTCATTTCATACATTTTTTGTAGACATTTGTTCAAAATAATTGTAACTTCATCATTTACATTTCCTTTTGCTATAATTCTCCATCTTAATTTATTTTGAATCTTGTCTATAGGTGCTGGCATAGGCTGAAATACATTTATTTCATATTTTTCTAGATTTTGTTTTAATATATTATACATATAAAAACCTGCTTCTTGTAATTCCTTTTGATTGTCTCCTGAAAATCCAATTAGTATTATATCGCAAAATGGCGGATATTTCAACTGTTTTCTTAACATGATTTCTGTTTCATAAAATAAATCATAATTTTGTGTTTTAGCATATTCTATTGGAAAGCTATTTGGATTATATGTTTGAATTACAACCTTTCCTGGTAAATTTTCACGTCCTGCTCTACCTGCTACTTGTGTTAAAATTTGAAATGTTCTCTCATTTGCTCTATAATCATCTTGATTTAATGACCCATCTGCTGCAATTACTCCAACCAAAGTAACTTTAGGAAAATGGTGTCCTTTTACAACCATCTGTGTTCCTATTAATATATCTAAATTTTCTTCTTTAAATTTTCTTAAAATTTCCTCATGTGAATTCTTTTTGGTTACTGTATCTACATCCATTCTTATTGTTTTAGCATTTGTAAATAATTTATTTATTTCTTGTTCTAATTTTTGTGTTCCTGTACCAAAATATCTTATTTTTGTACTTTTGCATTCTGGACAAACACTTACAGGCCTACAATTATAACCACAATAATGGCATTTTAATAAATTTTGCGAAATATGGTATGTTAAGCTTATATTACAATTTGGACATTTTAATGTATAACCACAATCTCTACACATTATAAAAGTTGAATAACCTCTTCTATTTAAAAATAAAATTGTTTGCCTTTTTTCTTTTAAATTTTTTTCTATTTCAGAATACAATAAATTACTTATCATAGATCTGTTGCCTGTTGCTAATTCAAATTTTAAATCTACTATTTCTACATCTGGTAAATTAGAATTATTAGCTCTTTTAGTTAATTCTAATAATTTTATTTCATTATTTTTAGCTCTATAAAAAGTATTTAACTTAGGAGTTGCACTTCCAAGTAATAATGGTATTTTTTTCTCACTTGCAATTTTTCTAGCAACTTCTTTTGCAGAATACCTTGGATTAGATTCTGATTTATATGAATCATCATGTTCTTCATCTATAATTATTAATCCTAAATTATTACAAGGAGCAAATATGGCAGACCTTGCACCAATTACAATTTTTGCCTCATCTTTTTTTATTCTTTCCCATTCGTCATGTCTTTCTCCTACTGACAATTTACTATGTAAAACAGCAATTTTTTCTTTTCCAAATCTTCCAATAAATCTATCTAACATTTGAGGTGTTAAGGATATTTCTGGTACCAAACAAATAGAAGTTTTTCCTTGGTTTAAATTTTCTTCTATAAGCTGTAAGTATACTTCTGTTTTTCCGAGAACCTGTTACACCATATAATAAAAATTCTTTAAATTCTTGAGCTTTCATAGCTTTTTCGACTTCTAAATAAGCCTTTTTTTGCTCTTCGGTTAATTCTAATTTTTTGTTTAAATTTACATTTTTATTTATTAAAGGATTTCTATCGATTTTTTTATTTACAATTTTTAGTATATCTTTTTTTACCAAAGAATTTACTGTACTTCTTGAAATCTCTGTAAAGCTTTCTATTTCTGGAATTGTTAATCCTTCATTATTTTTTATAAATTCAATTAATTTTTTTTGTTTTTCACCTTTTAATTCTTGAATATTTATTTTTTCATATGGTATATTTAAATACACAAAATTCATGCTTTTTTCTTGGATTCTATCATCTTTATTTTTCGCCCTTGTCCCTGGTGTTAACATTAATTTAACACATTGGGATACATTGCAAAAATATCTTCTTGCCATCCATCTTGCAAGTTCTATTTTTTCAGCAGGCAATGTTTCTTCTAATCCAGCGATTTGTTTTACTTCAAAATCAGTTTTGTCTTTTATTTTTATAATATAACCCTGCTCCAAAGTTTTAAAATTACCAAATGGTACTAATACTCTACTTCCTATTTCAACTATATCTTCTAAATCTTTTGGTATTTCATAATCAAATTTTCTATTTAATTTTTTTGCTTTACTATCTATTATTATTTCTGCAATCATTTATTTTCCCTTCTTTTTTGAACGCTTAGCATCCAAAATTATTATTTTTATTGTAATTTTTTACAAAATAACAATTTTGGATGTCATATTTTATTCTTTTGTTTTATTTAGTTCTTTATTTAATTTTATAACCGTTATTTTTTGGCATACATAATTTATTATATATACTCCTACAAATATTCCTAAGCATATAGCTGTAACTCCTTCAATATCGTATACTTCTGTTGCAGAATTTACATATGTTATTAATCCTACATTTTTCGACATTCCGTGCTAGTCCTAAATTCTTCATCATTCCATAAATGAAAGATGCATATGCAAAATTAATTATGGCAGCTAGTAATATTATTATACCTCCAAATACAATACTTTCAATTACTAAATCCATTTTTTTAGCTTTTTGTATTCCAATAATATATACAAATGTTCCTAAAGTTATTCCAACTAAAATTGCATCTTTATATACTTGTACAATTTGTTCTGTTCCTGATCTAGACATTAACCTAAAAATTAATATTCCCTCTGATGGATAATCATCTCCATATGTATTTTTATCTTTTTCAATACCTTTTTTAAGACCTTCTTCAATATACTTTCCTTGTTCTATTAATTCTTCTGGTATTTCCTTATCTTCCTCATTTACCACTTCATCTAATGCCTCATTTAACATAACACTTGAGAAACTATCTACAAATAATGCTGTTAAACACAAAGACGTTGTTATAATTATACTACATAAAATTGTTAATAATAATTTTTTTACATTAAATCCTTTAAATTTTCCATTCATTTTCATATTAATCACGCCTTTCTTTTAAAAATTTCATAATTTCTTTAGTCCTTCTTCTTGCCACATCTAATTGTGTATTGTCATTAAATTTTACAATTATTTTTCCAATAATGCTTGTATTAAAACATTTTATTTTATCTACATTAACAATTGCAGAATTTGATATTCTTATAAATTTGTTTTTCTTTAGCATATCATCAAGATAATACATTTTTTCTTTAACCATGTATATACCGTTATTTGTTTTACAATAGTTATTTTTTTCTTCACTATAAAAATATATTACATCATCTGTTTTTATTATAAAAATGTCATTTCCTTGATAACCTATTATTTTGGTAAGTGTTTTTGTATTCATAGTATTTAGTTCTTCTTCTAATCTTTCTACCTCTTCTGTTTTTTCTGGTGCATTTATTACTACTTCTATTTCTTCAAATTTTTCTTGGATATTTGTACGTACTTTAAATCCCATTTTTCGTTCGTCGATTTTTCTCGACATCCTCCTTTCTCTTGTTTCTGTAATCAATTATAACAATTTAAATTCCTTAATTCAATACTATTTAAATTATATTGGATAGACGGTATTGTTTTTAAGATAAATGGTAAAAAAGAATGTCCCCATAGAGAGACTGCTGAAAAAGTAGCCTCCCCCATAGATACATTCTTTTTTAATTATTCTGACATTTCTTCATATTCAATTATATCTTTTCTTCTATAAACAGAAAGAACTAATCCAATACATAACATATTAATTATAAAATATACTCCACCATAACTAACTAATGGTAAACTAACATTTATTATAACTGCCAAATTAACATTCATAAGAACACTTATAACAGATTGTATAATATACAAAGTTCCAACTCCAATTATTAAGAATTTTCCATATGTGTCTTTTATATTTTTAGCATTTAATATCATTTTTAATGATAAAAGTATAATTGCTAAGACTAGAATACCTGCAACTACAATTCCTTTTTTACCAACCAAATATATAAATGTAAAAATACTGTCTTTTGATATTAAAATTTCATCTGAATTCATAACATAGGTGTCTGCTTCACCAAACATTTTTGCATTTTGTAAAATTTCTTTTTGTAGCATTCCTTGATAACCATTTCCTGTAGGGTCTAGCTCTGGATTTAAAGAAGTTGTTATTCTATCCATTCTATATGGAGTAACTGTTAAAATGTAGCTCATAATTATCAAAAACATTAAACAAAATGGACAAAATAGCTTAATTAAATTTTTTATTTTATGGTTAGAATCTTTTAATATTTTTATTGTTGCAACTATTAAATATGATAAAGTTAATACAATAGCATTTGAAAATGAAGGAATTAGATAAACTAAAATTATTGATATTATACTTAGGATTACTATTTTTATTATATCTTTGTTTATTTCGATTTTACTATTTTCTATTTGAATTTTTATTGTGTTTTCTTTTTTATAATTTGTTATCCATCCTATAAAAGCTATTAAATATAGCGGAAGTGCAACTGTTGCTGTTAGAAAATTGTTTCCAAATAAACTTGCATATATTACTCCATTTATTTGTGACCTTAATCCTATATATGGCATAAACATTATTAAAGTTGCGATTATGTATATTAGTGTAGAATATTTTTTTAATTTTCTATAATCTATAAAATAAACGCCTGCACATAATATACTTCCTATAATCGTATATGTTATTGTTTTTGAAGTCATATTTTGACTATATGATGTATCATTTTGTAAAATTGCAATAAAAATTCCAAATCCAAGCAATATTAAAACTAATAAAACTAATATCCAATCAAATTTTGGTTTATGGATTTTATTTAGTTTTTTTCCTATTTCTTCGGGATTTCCCATTGATTTTATAGATTTTTCTTCTGCTTCACTTTCTGAAAACCCTTTAGATTTGTATTCTTCTTTTGCTTCTTCTATATGACTTTTTAATTCTTCTTCTATGTTTTTTCTTACTGGTTTATATTTTATTTGACTACTTACCGTATTTAAAAAATCTTTAATATCCAAACAAAACACCTCCTATAACACTATTTACACCATTTGTGTATGTCTTCCATTCCTCCTTTTTATTTTTTAAATGTTTTTTCCCTTCCTTGGTTATTGTATAATATTTTCTTTTTTTACTAGTTGTAGCATCCCAATATGATGATATGTAATTTTTTTCTTCTAAGGCATGTAATATTGGATATAAAGTTCCTTCTTGAAGATTAAAAATATTTTCTGATTTTTTGCTTAGTTCTTTTATAATTTGATATCCATACATTGGCTCCTTCTCAATTAAAGTTAATACTAATAAATCTGTACTCCCCTTTAGGAGTTCCTTTCCTATTTTCATATTTTTTCTCCTTTCTATATGCCTAGTTATTCTATGTATATTTGCATTGTATATCTAGGTATATTATTTGTCAATAGTTTTGTTGATATTAGTTAAATAATTTGTAAATATTTATAAATTATTTTATTAGTATTTTTTAAATAATTTATTTATATTTAATAATTATTTTATTAGCCTTCTACAATTATTTATTAGTACTCAGCAGTTAATTTAGCCAAAAATAAATCGCTTTAACTAATCAATTAGTCAAAACGATCTATTTTTTCATTTTTCTGTATTTTATTGAAATTTACTCATATCATCTATTTTACCTGCAAAGTATGGTACATTTTTGTCATTTTCTTTTAAGAATATTGCAAATGTATTATCAAATATAAATTCTCTTTTTTCTTCAGGTAATGCTATAGAGCTTTTCATTACAGACATTCCTGCTTCACTTTTTATTTTTCCTCCTGTTTTATCAAGCTCGAACTCAATTGTTTGGATAGCTTTATCAATCAAATACGAATTTCCATTAGAAAAATAAAATGGTTTACCTTGTAATTCTCCGAATTCACTTTTTTCGTCTATTTTAATATTTGGGATTTTTACTAATTCTCCTTCTTCTACGTTTTTATCTCCTGTAAAGTTTTTCTCGTTATTTTGGATATTATTGTAGATTTCATTAAATGTTTTTCCATTTGGATTTTTGCAAAGAATTACTTCATCTTCCTGTTTTGTATATAGTTTTATTGCAAAATCATTTGATGAGTTATAATACATTACAGTAATCTGATTTCTTTGTTCTTCTTCACTTTTTGATTTTAAGCCAAAATATTTTATATTATCTGTATCATTAAATTTTCCTTTATCTAGTTCATCAAAAGCCTTTTTAAATTGAAATTCCTTTTTTAGCATTGCGTATAAAAAATAGTTGTTCTCAGAAGCTGCACTATTCCAGTTAAAATCATTTAATATCTTGCTTTCTTCGTTAAATTTGTCTTTTATTGCTTTTTCAATTTCTTTTTTCAATTCTGGTGTTGGAGTTCCTATTTTTTTATAGTAGTATTTGTCTGATATATCACTTGTTTTAAAAGTTTCTTTATTTAGGTTTTCTACTACTTTTAATTGAGGTGTAAATACAATATCTTGTTTTGCTATTTGATCTTTTAGATCATTCCATATTAATTGGAATGTTCCGCACCATATTGAATTATTATTTATTTCGTCTTCTAATGTAAGTACTGTGTTTATTCCTTCTGTATTATTTTGAATACTACTTTGAGTATTATCTTCTGTATTACCTTTTATTGATTCTTCTGTACTTGAATTATTTCCTATAGTTTCTTGAGAATTTTTTTGTTTTTCACTTGAATTTGCTTCATTTTGTTTAGTATTTTTTATAGCATATGTTCCTAATAAAATAAGAAGAACTACTAAACATATTATAATTATCTTTTTTTTCATATTTTTAACATCCCTTTCTTGAAGGTACAAAATAGACTCAATAAATTTTTTGATATCTATTATTATTTCCATTTTTATATAAAACATTATATCAAAAAAAAATTATTATTGCAAGAATATATAAAAAATAAACATATAATCTTTAATGTAATACGAATTTCTAATTATATTTTTATAAATAGATTTCACTTTTTCATTTCACTTTTCATACTTTTAACCTGCTTAAAACACAAAAATACTTGAAAAAATGTACACAATATGGTATACTAGCTTTGCAAAAAAACGGAAAGCAAAAGAAAAATGAAAGAGATAGGAGAGATGAAAACTTATGAAAAAATGTTTAAACAAAATTCCTAAAGACTGCCAAAAAATGCGTCAAAGAGGAATAACACTAATTGCTTTAGTAGTTACAATTATAGTACTTTTAATATTGGCAGGAATTTCGATAAGTATGTTAACGGGTCAAAATGGAATACTGAATAGAGCGGCAGAGGCAAAAGAGAAAACAGATATAACAAATAAAGATGAGCAAATAAAACTAGCACAGGCAGAAGCATTAATGAACACAGAAGAAACAACGTATAAAGGAGTTACATTGCCAGAAGGATTTGCGCCAACAAAAATTGCTGGTGAAGACTCGATTGATAATGGATTAGTTATAATTGACGGTAATGGAAATGAATACGTTTGGGTGGATGTACCTAAAACAATATATAATATTGCGAAATCAAATACTGAATATGAAAATATAGAAAAAGATATAAAAGAATATACAAAAGATTTTAGTAACTCAAAATATAGTGATGGATGGTATCTAGGTGATGGAATAGATAGTGAAGAAAATTATCAAAAAGAAAAGAATAAAATGCTAAAAAGTATCTATGAAAATGGTGGATTCTGGGTAAGTAGATATGAGATGAGTACAAGTGAGCCTAACCAACAGCTTAATCAAAGTATAAGTGAAATTTACAGTAAAAAAAACGGATATCCATATATTTATGTAACATGCGAACAAGCTCAAAAAGCTGCAATGCAAATAAACTATAAAAATTATTCTGCAAGTATATTATTTGATATGCAATGGAATTTGATTTTAAAATTTTTAAATGATAAAGGGGAAAAAGAATTAAAAGACCTAAATGAAGATTCAAATTTATTTGGGAATTATGCAGCGGTAAGTTTTTTTATATATAATGAGGGGAAGTACTCAGATGATTATGGAAAAACGTATAAAATTATTTATGATAAATACAGCAAACCACTTAATGAAAAAATATTATTAACTACAGGGATTTCAGAACGAAATAAAACTAAAAACATATATGATTTAGCTGGAAATGTTTATGAATGGACATTAGGGACTAATGTGGGAAATAAAAATCGACCTGCTGTAAGTAGGGGTGGAAGCTATAATGGCTCTGGATTAAAAGGAAAATACGGACCTATAAGTGATTATATAGATAATGCTGCATCTCATTGTGATTATGGGATTGGTTTTAGAATAACATTATATTAAAAACTAATAAATAAGAGGATGAATTAAATGAAATTCTTTAAGAAGACAAGGTGTTACATTTATAGCACTTGTAGTAACAATAATTGTTCCTTATGATAAAAATATAAAACGCTTTAATATCAAGGGTTTTCTTTACTTTGGATATATAAGAAGATGGGTAAAAGCCTATCTTTTTTTAATTCTTGATAAAAAATAGGAAAGAAAAGTAAAGAAATGAAGAAAGTTGCAATAAATGATAAAGTAGAAATAATGCAGAATGAATCTTATAATTTCTTCAAAGTCTTTGCATTTAGAAGTACAAATTTTACATTCTTTAAAATGATTGCACATAAAAGGAGAATCATCAATTTGAGAGTATCTATGTTTTCTGTTTTTTCGTATTTCTTTATCAATTGTTGATTGTGCCTTATTAAGTTCTTTGGCTGTTTCAAATTTTCTTAATCCTTTGTTTATATTGTTTTCAATAATTTTTCTATCTTCTAAAGAAAGATGTTTACCATTAAATTTCATAATATCCTCACTTTCCCAAGAAGCATTTACACCTATATTATACTAAATTTCTTTTAGTCTTACAATAATCTTTAATGTAATACGAATTTCTAATTATATTTTTATAAATAGATTTTACTTTTTCATTTCACTTCCTTTAAATTATTTATTTTTTTTACTTCAACATCCTTAAAATCTAATAAATCTTTGATATAATTGTTTTGCACTTATCAATACCTCCTTTAATATTTTCTAGCAATTACATTTTATCAGGTATTTTCGATAAGTGCTATATTTTTATTAGAAAAAATTAAAAATGTTGAGGTGTGCTTGGTAACCACCCCAACATTTATTATACAACCTTAATATTCAGTTCAAAATTAAAAACCCTTGAATTATTTCAAGAGTTTTTATAAATATTATTTTTATTAAACTAACATTAAAACTGCCATAGGAGCATTATCTCCTCTACGTGGCTCAGCTTTAACTATTCTTGTATATCCTCCAACTCTATCTGCATATTTTGGAGCTATTTCATTGAATAGTTTTGATGGTAAATCAACATTTTCACCATTCATTTTTACTTTATTTATTTTTGTCATTATATTTCTTCTAGCATTTAGTCTTGATGGCATATCTTTTTGTCTTGATTCTGTTGTTTCTTCTTTAACAACTTTTAAATATTCTTTACCATTTTTGCTTTTTACTAATTCTGTTAATTTATTTCCTTTTGAATCAAGTTTTGCTTTTACAACTTTAACATCAACCATTTCAAAGTTATCTTTTTCTTTTACAGCTAAAGCTATTATAGAATCAGCAATTTTTTTAACTTCTTTAGCTCTTGTTTCAGTTGTTGTTATTTTTCCATACATTATTAAATCAGTTGTTAATGTTTTTAACATTGACATTCTAATGTCTGTTGTTCTTCCTAATTTTCTATTAGCCAACTTGTTCTACCTCCTTGTCTTAATTATGGAATCTTCCCCATATATCTATTATCTTCTATTTTATTCTTCTTCAGGTGCAAAATCTAATCCTAGAGCATGTAATTTGGCCACTACTTCATCTAAAGATTTTTTGCCTAAGTTTCTTACTTTCATCATATCAGATTCAGTTTTATTTGCTAAATCTTCAACTGTTGAAATTCCTGCACGTTTTAGGCAATTGAATGATCTTACTGATAATTCCAATTCTTCAATTGATTTTTCAAGAATTCTTTCTTTTTTGTTTTCTTCTTTTTCTATCATTATTTTTGTATTTTTTGTAGCTTCAGATAAGTCTATAAATAATTCTAAGTGTCCTGTTAGTATTTTTGCTGCTAAACTTAATGCTTCATAAGGTTTTAAGCTTCCATCTGTCCAAACTTCAATAACAAGTCTATCCAAATCAACCATTTGTCCAACTCTAGTATTTTCAATTTGATAATTTACTTTCTTTACTGGAGTGTATATAGAATCAATTGGAAGTACTGATATGTCTTGGTCTGGTTTTTTGTTTTTATCAGATGGTACATATCCTCTACCTCTATTGGCAGTTAGCTCCATAACTAGGTGTCCACCTTCGCTTACTGTAGCTATATGTAAATCAGGATTTAGTATTTCTACTGTTCCATCTGTTTGAATATCTCCTGCTGTAACTTCACCTTCACCATTAAAATCTAAACGCAATACTTTTTCTTCTTCTTCAGCAAATTTTAGTCTTACGTTCTTTAAGTTTACTATAATTTCTGGTACATCTTCTACAACATTTGGAATACTTGAAAATTCGTGTAAAACTCCATTTATTTTCACACTTGTTAGGGCACAGCCTGGAAGTGATGAAAGTAAAATACGTCTTAAAGAATTTCCTATTGTAACTCCATAACCTCTTTCTAATGGCTCACATACAAATTTTGAATAATTGTTTTCATCATCAATTTTTATACATTCAATATTTGGCCTTTCGAATTCTATCATTATTTAACCTCCTAATTATTTAGAGTATAGCTCTACTATTAAATGCTCTTCTATTGGAATATCTATATCTTCTCTTGCAGCTAATCTGATAACTTTTCCACTTAATTTTTCATTATCTTTTTCTAGCCATGCTGGAACTGGTCTTACTGAGTTTGCTTCAGCATTTGCTTTTATAGTGCTGTTATCTTTCTTTATTTCTCTAACTGTTACAACATCTCCAGCTTTTACTAAATATGATGGAATGTTTACTTTTTTACCGTTTACTTCAAATTGTCCATGGTTTACCATTTGTCTAGCTTCTGCTCTTGATACTCCATATCCTAATCTGTAAACAACGTTATCTAATCTACTTTCTAATATTTGTAGTAAATTCTCACCTGTTATACCTTTTTTATTTGAAGCCATAGCAAAATATTTTCTAAATTGCTTTTCTCCAACTCCATAATATGATCTTGTTTTTTGTTTTTCTCTTAATTGTGTTCCGTATTCAGAAAGTTTAGAATTCTTTTGACCATGATCTCCAGGAGCGTAGTTTCTTCTTGATATACTACATTTATCTGAATAACATCTTTCACCTTTTAAGAATAATTTGCATCCTTCTCTACGGCAAACACGACATTGTGCGTCTTTATATCTTGACATTTCTAATTTCACCTCTTTATTTTATTTATATTATACTCTACGTCTTTTTGGTGGTCTACAACCATTGTGTGGTATTGGTGTTACGTCTTTTATTGAACTTATTTCTAATCCTGCTGTTTGAAGTGCTCTTATAGCTGCTTCTCTTCCTGAACCAGGACCTTTAACAAATACTTCAACAGTTTTTAGACCATGTTCCATTGCTTTTTTTGCTGCTGTTTCTGCAACTTCTCCAGCTGCAAATGGTGTACTTTTTCTAGAACCTTTGAATCCAAGTCCTCCAGCACTTCCCCAAGCTATAACATTTCCTGCAACATCTGTAACAGATACTATTGTATTGTTAAAGCTTGAATGAATATGAGCAGCTCCTCTTTCAATGTTTTTTCTATTTCTTTTTGTAACTGTTTTTCTTGTTACGTTTTTAGCCATTGTTCTAACTTACCTCCTCTTTTTGGTAAAGGAATTTTTATTCCCTATTTATATTTATCGCATTATTTATTATTTTTTGCTTTTACTTACAACTTTTCTTGGACCTTTTCTTGTACGAGCATTAGTTTTTGTTCTTTGT
>CAKPCG010000030.1 GCA_934141475.1 uncultured Clostridia bacterium | reverse complement strand
GTAGAAACATACACTTAAAAATGGTGATTGTCCATTTGTTGTTGTCATTGAATTTATTTGATATTGGAATGTTTGTACTCCATCTTTTACTTCTTTTGCTAAATCTTCTTTTGCATATTTTTCACATTCTTCTTTTGAAAATCCTCTCTCTTTATATTTTTGAATATAATAATTAAAACTATCTCTAACAAATGGTGCTAAATGTGTCATTGTAACTGTTGCTCCACCATATTGGCTTGATGTTACAGCTGTAATTATTTGTGTTGCAATTGTCATCGCTGTTAAGAATTTATGTGGTTTTTCTATCATAACTCCATTTACTATAGTTCCATTTTGTAACATATCTTCTAAGTTTATTAAATCACAATTATGTAAGGCATTTTGTGCAAAATAATCTGCATCGTGGAAATGAATTATTCCTTCATCATGTGCTTTTACTATATCTTCTGGTAGTAAAAATCTTCTTGTTATATCTGTACTTGTTATTCCAGCTAAATAATCTCTTTGTGTTGTAACTATTTTAGCATTTTTGTTCGAATTTTCTGTATTCCAATATTCACTTTCGCCATCTATTAATTCTTTTATTGATTGGTCTGTTGTATTAGCTTTTCTTACTAGTTCTCTTGTATAACGATATGTAATGTATTTTTTTGCAAGTTCATATCTTCCTATTTCCATTAACTTTTGTTCTATTATATCTTGAATATCTTCTACTAGTATTCTCTTTTTGTTTAGTTCTTCTATGTATTTTATTATTTCTTCTATTTCTTCTTTTGTAGCTTTATCTTTTCTTCCAACATCAGTGTTGGCTTTTTTTATTGCATTTTTTATTTTTTCTGGATTATATTCTACTATTGTTCCATCTCTTTTTATTATTTTCATTTTTCATTTCCTCCTCTTAGTGATGAATGAATTATAACACTAAAATAAAAACAAACTGTTGCAATTGCAACAATTTGTTTTAACATTTTTTCTATTTATACTATCTGTAAGGTAAAATTCATTATTACATTTTTATTACAGAATTTTTACATTTTTATATTTTTTAGGGACTAAATATAAATAAACTTAGCCCCCAAAAAATTTCCCCATCACATGTGCTTAAAGTCTTAAAAAATTAATTAAGATTTTAAGTACCTTTTAAGCATTTCCCTGAGTGGAATACACGGCAAGCTACTACTGCAGTTTACAATGTTTGTATCACCAAGCAAATATTTGCTTGGAAGTGATAAACCTAAATGAGTTTCAAGTCTTGATCTACTTGTTTCAGAATCGTTCATTCTTCTCATGTAGATTTCGCTTTCTCCGCAAAAGGCTCTTATTCTTCCTGGAACCTGATTTCCAGTTACTACTCTTTCTCTCCCTTCTTCATTGTATCTTATTTTTACATTTTTTACGCCTACAATCTTGGCCATTTTGTAAAAGCCATCTAAGGCAGTCCAAAGATTTAAAATTGATTTGCTATCAAACTTATTCTTTTTTAAAATAAGCAAATCATACGGTACCTGAAAAAGGATCGGGCTGTTAGACATCTCACCTGCTGACTCTTTCATCAGATATCTTCCTGCAATCTCTGATAAAGAAATACATTCCATATTATCCCCTGAGTCTCTAAAGATATCTGTGTCACCCAGTACAATACGAATCTGAGCACTTAAACCAAACTTCTCGCCTAATGAAATTAAATGTGCATCACTATCATTAAAGCGATACATATGGTTTACAACAAAAAGTGCAAATGCTCTCATTCTTTCTGGAATTTCACTTCCATGGAGGCTCTTTCTTTCTCCATTTTCATCACAAAACCAGATGTTCGTGTTTTCAACTCCCACAGTCATAATACTCTTGTAGAGCTTCTCACATTCAGTCCAAAGTGACCACAGTTCAACGCTGTCAACCTTTCTAACAACAAGATTATATAAACACTGAGTCATTACCTCATCATAGTGATTTTCTACCTTTAATCCGTCAAGGTATCTTTCTACTACCTCCAAGTTAGAATATGGCACTAATGAAACTTTTTCAAGACCCAGTCTATAACCTACACTAGACATAATTGATACACCGCCATAGTGTTTTTCCATTCTTTCTATGCTGTTTGCACTGTCACTCATCTGTTTCATATTCATCACTAAAAATGCTGCAAGTTCAAGTGTTCTTCTAGAAGTATTCTGGCCTGGTTTTTCCACTTCAATTCCGTTTTCATCTTTGTAATATGTGGAAATATTTTTCAGTCCCAAAAGCTTAATCTTTCTATAAAGATTGTCAGCCTGTTTTTGTACCTCCCAAATATCGACATCCGTTCTGTATTCTACTGCTACTTTCCGAATTTCACTTACCTTTACTCTTTCCATGATTTCTTTCTCCTTTTTAATGACTTAAAAGTTAACGGGTTACATTTCTGCTAAATTAGGTTATTTCCTAATTACAACAAAATTATTATATCACTTTATGTTAATTTTATCAACCTTTTTTATAATTTTCATCCGAACTGAAGTTTTTTAATGTATTTTTTATGTCTTCTCTATGAACTAAACCCAAAATTTCATTCGCCAAACTTTCACATTTTTTATATTCTAAATTTCTAACTAATTTTCTGCTTTCTAGTATTTTATTTGAATTCATAGAAAAATCATCTAGCCCTAAACCAATTAGTAGTGGAATATACAAACTATCTCCTGCTGATTCTCCACACATTCCGCATATAATTTTATTTTTATGTGCAGAATCAATTACATATTTAATTAATCTAATTACTGCTGGATGAAAATGAGTATATAAACTTGAAACTTTTTCATTTCCTCTTTCCACTGCTAAAGTATATTGAATTAAATCATTTGTTCCTATGCTAAAAAAGTCACATTCTTTTGCTAATTCTTCTGCCATAATTGCTGCTGATGGAATTTCTATCATAATACCTATTTCAATATTTTCATTAAAAGCTATTTTTTTCATTCTTAATTCTTCTTTTACATTTTCTACTACTTTTTTTGCATCTATTAATTCTTTTACAGATGCAATCATTGGAAACATTATAGCTAAATTTCCAAAATTACTTGCCTCTAATATTGCTCTTAATTGAACTTTAAACATATTTATATTATCTAAATAAATTCTAATAGCTCTGTATCCTAGAAAAGGATTTTCTTCTTTTGGCAGTTTCATGTATTTTAAATTTTTGTCCCCACCTATATCTAAGGTTCTTATTATAATTTTTTTATTTGGCATACTTTGAGCAACTTTTTTATATGCCTCAAATTGTTCTTTTTCTGTTGGAAAATCCTCAGAATTCATATACAAAAATTCACTTCTAAAAAGACCCACTCCTTCTGCAGAATTTTCTACAGCAATATTAATGTCATCTACGTCTCCAATATTTGCCATTAGCTCTATTTTATGACCATCTCTAGTAATTGATGGCATATTCTTATATTTTTCTAGTTCTTGCTTTAAATATATAGATTTTTCTTTAAATTTTATAAGTTTGTCTTTTTCATTTTTTGAAGGATTTAAAAATACTTCTCCTGTTTTTCCATTTATTGCAATTATATCATTTTCTTTTATGATATTTGCTACATTTTTTATTCCAACAACAGCAGGAATTCTATGAGTTCTTGCCATGATTGCAGTATGTGAATTTACTCCACCTACTTCTGTTATTATTCCTTCTATATTTTTCAAATCTAATTTTGCTGTATTTGATGTAGATAATTCTTTTGCAACTAAAATAGTATTTTTAGGTAAATTTGAAAGATTTATTTCTTTTACATTTAAAATTTTAGACAAAACTTTTCTTTTCATATCTGCTATATCTAAGCTTCTAGCTGCCATATATGGATCATCCATTTTGTCAAATACTTGAATAATTTTATTAAATCCTACATCTGTTGCATATGCTGCATTACATTTTTCTTCTTCAATAATTCTAACAGTTTCTTTAATTAAAGCCTCATCTTGCAATATCATTAAATATGCCTGCATAATATCTTTTTCTGTACCATTTAAATTTTCTATTAATTCTTTGGTTTCTTTTTCTACACATTCTACAGCATCAAAAAAAATCTTTTTTTCATTTTTTACATCATCTATTCTAAATTTTTCTGGTTTTATGTCATCATCATTTAATATAACTGCCTTTCCTATTCCTACACCTTCAGAAATTCCACTTCCACTTAACATAAGTCTACTCCTTTTATTTATCTATTTGATTTTTTATTATACTCTTAATTTCAGTAAGTGCTTTTTCTTCATCTTCTCCATCACAAATTATTTCTATTTCTGTTTTACTTTTTATACCTGCTGCCATAATCATAAGTGGAGATTTAGCATTTAAACTATTTCCATTAACAATAAATTCTATATCACACTTATATTTCATAGCCTCTTTTGAAATCTCTGTTGCTGGTCTTGCATGTAAACCTGTCTCATTTTCAATAATAATCTTATCTTTTATCATAAATTTATCACTCCTAACAAAATTTAATACTATTCCCATACATTCTTTTTAAGAAGAGCCATAATTGCCATAGCTACAACTGAACCCACAATTAAAGAAACCAAATACCATCCCCAATTACCTATAAGTGGTAAAACAAAAATTCCTCCATGTGGTGCCATTAGTGTACAATTAAAAGCCATAGACATAGCACCAGAAATACTTGAACCAACTACACAAGATGGTAAAACTCTAAGAGGATCTGAAGATGCAAAAGGTATAGCTCCTTCTGAAATAAAAGAAAGTCCCATTACATAATTTAATAAACCTGCTTGTCTTTCTTTTTTAGGAAGTTTTTTAGGAAAAAATGTTGCAATTAGTGCAATAGCAAGTGGAGCTATCATTCCTCCTATCATTACAGCAGCCATAATCTCATAATGACCTTCAGCCAACATTCCTGTTCCAAACGTATATGCTGCTTTATTTACAGGTCCACCTAAGTCAACAGACATCATACCTGCTAAAATTGCACCTAAAATTACTTTATTTACTCCACTTAAAGAAAATAAAAAGTTATTTAAACCTGTATTTATCGCAGAAACAAATGGATTTATAAGAAGCATTATAATTCCAATTAAAAGTATACCTGCAACTGGATAAATTAAAATTGTTCTAATTCCTTCCAGACTTTTTGGCATAAAATTAAATGCTTTTTTTAAAAACAAAATAACATATCCACCTATAAAACCTGCAAGTAATGCTCCTAAAAACCCTGAACTTACTAAAACTTCTTGTGAATTACTAAGAGAAGAAAAAGTAGTTCCTGCTTTTGCAATTGCTCCACCAACAAATCCTACAACAAGCCCAGGTCTGTCTCCAATACTCATTGCAATATATCCAGATAAAATAAGTAGCATAAAATCAAATGCCATACCACCAATTGTTTTAAAAAATGCTGCAAGAGGAGTATTCATACCAAAATTTGATGGATTTATAGAATAATCATCTAATAAAAATGCAATTGCAATTAAAATTCCTCCACCTACAACAAATGGTAACATATGTGTAACACCATTCATTAAATGTTTATATATATTTTTTCCACCTTTTCCTTCTTGAATATTTTCTCCATCTACATCTTTATGGTGATAAATTGGCACATCTCCATGTAAAGCTTTTTCAATCAATTCTTTTGGTTTACGAATACCATCTGTTACACCTGTTATTAAAACTTTTTTGCCATTAAATCTGGATAAATCAACATTTACATCTGCAGAAATAATAACTGCTTTAGCATTTTTTATTTCTTCATCTGTTAAAACATTTTGAGCACCTGATTGTCCTCTTGTTTCTACTTTTATTAAATGATTTAATTCTTTCCCTGCATTTTCTAATCCTTCTGCAGCCATATAAGTATGAGCAATTCCTGTAGGGCATCCTGTAATTCCCACAAGTTCATAATTATTTTCTTCTGATTTATTTTTATTTACCTTTTCATTTTCAGCATCATTAATTATATTTAAAAATTCATCTTTAGATTTAGCATTTAATAATTTTTCTCTAAATTTTTTATCCATTAGTAAAGTTGACAATCTACTTAAAACTTCTAAATGAATATTTTCTTTATTATTAGGTGCTGCAATTAAAAATAATAAATTTACATTTTTTTCATCTAAAGCCTCAAAATCCGCACCATTTGGAATTACCATTGCAGAAATTCCAGGTTTTGATACAGAATCTCCTTTCCCATGAGGAATTGCAATTCCTTCCCCAATTCCAGTTGAACCTTCTTCTTCTCTTTTTATTACAAGTTTCTCATATTCATCTATATTATTTATATTGCCATTTTTTTGCATTAACTCTACAGCTTTTTTTATAAGCTCCGTTTTGGTTGTTACATTAACATTTAAATCTATAGCATCTTTACTTATTAAATCTGTAATTTTCATAAAAATTTTTCTCCCTTCTTTATAATACTATTTTGACTAAAAACTATTAAAATATTCAATTATTTCTTCTTTTTCTCCTAAATATACAGAATTAACAGTTGCAGTTGCAGCAGAAATACCTAATTTTAAAGCTTCATTATAATCATTATATTTTAAATATCCTGCTAAAAATCCTGCTACCATTGAATCTCCTGCACCTACTGTATTTATAATTTTTTTGATTTTGATTGCCTTTTGTTTATAACAATTTCCATTTTCATCTAAAAAAACTAAGCCATTTCCTCCCATAGATACAAGCACATTTTTAGCACCTTTTTGTTGCAATTTTTTTGCATATTCAATAGCTTGCTCTTTTGTTGAAATATTTATATTAAAAATTTCTTCTAGTTCATTTTGATTTGGTTTTATTAAAAAAGGATTGTATTTTAGCGTATTTAAAAGTAAATCTTTTGTAGAATCTACAATAATTTTTACGTTTTTATTTTTTAATTTTTCACACATTTTTTCATATATATTTAAATCCACTCCATCTGGTATACTTCCTGATAATACTAAAATATCGTCATTTTTTAGGTTATCTAATTTTTTTAATAATTCATCTATATATTTTTTCTCTATAAATGGTCCTTTACAGTTTACCGCTGTTTCTTTTTCTCCATCTAAGATTTTTACATTTATTCTGGAATTTTGACTATTTATGTTTATAAAATTTGTATCTATTTTTTGTAAACTAAGCTGTCTTTTTATTTCTTCTCCTACAAACCCCGAAATAAAACCTATTGCTGTTGAATTAATATCCAATCTTTTCAAAATTATAGATACATTTATTCCTTTTCCACCTGGTAAAATATATTTAGTTTTGCTTTTGTTTATTTTGTTTATATTAAAATCTTTAACTTCTAAAGTATAATCTAATGCTGGATTTAGAGTTATTGTATAAATCATATTTTTTCTCCTTTTATTTTAAATTTTTCCCAATGATTTAAAATATATACATTTTTGGGCAAACTAAAAAGAGGATTCAAAATGAATCCTCTCTTAGGAACTATTCGTTTACAGGTTACTCGGGTCTATCCAACCCATGTTAACTCCATTAGAAGTAAGCAGTACCATGACATTATCTTCTACGCCACACTCTACTTTATCTTCCCTTTCAGTGTGTACCACTTCGCCCTTTACATTTAAATAAGCAATTGCTGAAATTTTTACAGTCTGACCATTGCTGAGTCGTCTTTCGTCATCTTCAACTCTGGAAATATCTGCATATTTTCCAGAGCCCCAGTTCCATGCAGAAGAATAGTAGCGATATCCAGCTTTGAGCGTACGCTCTTCGCCGATACGTACTTTTTCTCTTAAGGAACCAATAAGATTACGGTTCCCTGAAACTGTAATTCCCACCAAGTCTGTATACTTGTGCATTGAGAAAAACAGCTCATTTCCGGTTGCTTCGTTAAATTTTTTCTCTATATTTCTACAAAGTTCAAATTCAACATTGAAATCATCAGTTACATTTCCTTCGGTTCCTTTAATAAAATTAAAATTGGCATTAGGTTTATCAAATGAAGATACGAGTCTCACAAACTGGTTTACCAGCTGATACTCTGAAAAATCCTCATCTGCTTCACTAGCAGTTTTGATTTCTGACCAAGTCATACTATCAATCTGACTAGCATTTAACTTTTCGGCCGCCCGAGCAGGAACAATGCTTACCATAAGCATCATAGCTGTGGTTAATAAAGTTACTAAAATAGTTCTTTTTGTTTTCATATTTTTGTCCTCCTTTGTTTATTTTTTAATATGAAAACTTACTTCGGCATGCCATTAGGCATATCAATATAATTATATCACAAATCATATGTACTTACAATGCGTAATCTTCGATTTTCGCCTTTTTATAGTTTTTTCAAGTATAAATTGACATAATTTCAAATCAATAGTATAATGTACCTACCATTATTCTCAATCGGAATTACATAGTTAATTCCAATTTACATGAACTAAAATATTTAGTTCGTTATTAATAAAAATATACAAAGGAGGAAAAGATTTTTTACTGTTTATATTTTAAGGAGGATAAAAAAATGACTACATATCCAAAAACAGAATGGTCAAAAATGCAGAAAAATCTTCAAGCAAAAATCTGCCAAGATGCTTTAGACTATGCAAAAATTCGGTATATTGCAGGAGTAGATGTAGCTTATACTAAAATGCAAAATCAAGAATATGGATGTTGCAGTATAGTTGTACTTGATTTTCATACTTTAAAAGTTGTGGATCAAGCAAGCTATACAAACAAAGTAGATGTAGAATACTTACCTGGATTTTTAAGTTTTAGAGAACTTCCATTAGTACTTGAAACTTCAAAAAAGCTTAAAATAACTCCTGACGTTTTTGTTTTTGACGGAAATGGAATTTTACATCCAAGAAAAATGGGAATAGCAACACATGCTTCTTTTTATTTAAATAAACCTTGTATTGGTGTTGCTAAAAAATTTTACCATTCTAATGAAATACCAAGTTTCGACATACCTTCAGATTCATTTGGTGCTAGTACAAATATTTATAATAGCTCTTCTGAAAAAGTTGGAATTGCTTTAAGAAGTAGACTCCATTGTAAACCTATATTTGTATCTGTTGGTAACTATATGAATCTTAATAATGCAAAAGAAATAATTCTTAAATGTGTAAACAAAGAAAGCAGAATTCCAATCCCTACAAGACTTGCAGATATCGAAACACATAAGTTAAGAAGTCAATTCTTGCAGAAAAAATAATAAAGTAAAAAATGGGTTTAAGAAAAAACTTAAACCCATTTTTTACCCTGTAATTTTTCTTTCTATTTTTATTTTATCAAGCCATTTATTAAATTCTGCACCTAAAAATACTGTATAAAAGCAAGAATATGTCCACATCATTATAAGCATTAATGTTGTTAAACTTCCATATGTCCAAGAAAATCCTTTAAATATGTATAAATATTTAGAAAATACAAATGAAACAACATTAAGTGCAATAGCTCCGAAAACAGCTCCAAGTAGTTGACTTTTAAAAGTTACTTTATGTTTTGGCATAAATTTGTATAATAACAAAAACACTAAAAAAGTTGCAAAAATAAACAAAAATTCTGTAAATACTGAAGAAACAGTATTAAAATTTTTAAATCCACCAAAATGTTCTTTTGCTATATTTTTTAATGTGTCTCCAAACACTAATAAAGTAAGGCCTGCCACAATTAAAACTATAAATAAAACCGTTTCTAAAAGTACACTTAATCTTAGTGATATGTATGAGCTTTGTTTTTTTTCATTAGTTCTATAAACTACTTGTAATCCTTTTGTTAATGCAAAAAGGCCTTTTCCTGCAGCCCAAATTGTAAATATTATAGAGATTGAAACTGTTCCAAATGACTTTGAATAAACCTCTTGCACAATCCCTAAAACAAATTCATTCATACCAGATGGAATAATTTTAGAAATTGCTTCAAATAGTGTTTGAGGCTGAATATTTGTGTATTGAATTAATGTTATTAGTAAAATAAGAAATGGTATAAAAGATAAAATTGTATAATAAGCACACTGTGCTGAGCACTCTCCAATACGGTCTACTCTAATATTATACATTAATTTTTCAATTCTTTTATACCATTTTTTTATTGTATTCTCACTCATCTTTTCATTCCTTATTTTTTCAAAAATATTTAATAATTTTGTAAACAAACTTAGAATTAACTAAGTTTGTTTACATTTTTTAAAAACATAATACTTTCAATAATATCAAGTACAGAATAAATAACTACAACTACTCCTAATGTTACTATAACAGCTCCTGAATTGCATATAACAAATATTCCACAAATTCCCATAAGTATAGCTATAACTAAACTATAAATCCATATATTTGAATCAACTACTTTTAGTTTTAATGCTAAATTTATTCTTAAAATTGCACTATATACAATCCACAAACCTATAAGTATTCTAAATATTGCACCTATTTGTGTGCTATAGCAAATAGTTACTATTCCAAGTATAATTGCAATAAAACCATATGCTATGTCATAATTATAGAAATCGTATTTTCCTTTGTTTTGTACATAATTAATAATTTTGTATAATCCAACTAAAACAAACATAATTCCTAAAACAATTCCAAAAAACTTAATAGTTTCATCTGGTTTTGCTATTAAAATTAATGCAAGAATAGCAAAAATAATTGATGTAACTAATGATGTAACTCCTGTTTTCTTTAAAACTTTTTCTAAATATTCCATTTTTATTACCTCCTTTATTTTATTAAATATTTATGAATAGTATTATTTTAGGTATGAATATAATGAGACCTATTATACTTGCTCCTATTGCTAATACAAGTACAGCAGATGCTGATACATCTTTAGCAATTTTGGCCTTTTCATTTTTTTCTAATGTTATCATATCAACTACAGTTTCTATAGCTGTATTAAATAATTCTGCACTTATTACAACTGCAAATAATATTATGCAAATAATCCATTCTGCTTTACTAATTTTTAGAAATATTCCAAATATTATTACCATACTCATTATAAATATATGTATTTTCATATTCTGCTCTGTTTTAAAAGATGTTATAAAACCTTCTAAAGCATATTTAAAACTTTTTATAATTTTTTTCATTTTGCGTTTCCTTTTTTATTTGCATTTTATATTAATTTTATACCAAAGTCAAGAATTTTATTTTAAATCATCAACTTTTAAAATGTATTTATAAGAAGAACTTTCTTTTGCTAAATCCATTAATTTTTGAACTCTATTTTCAGCTCCTTTAACATCACCATTTACAAAATTATAAATTTTGCTAATTCCTTCATTATCAAATTGTTTCATACCATCTGATAAAGTTGTAGCACCACTAGATAGTGTTTTTGCTACTTCATTTAATTTATCACCACTAGTTTTTATAGTTTCTGTATTAGAGTTTAATGTATCTATTCCACTCTTCAATTCGTTTGCACCACTAGATAATGTAGTTGTTCCATCACTTAAACTTTTAGCTCCACTAGTTAATGAATTTGATCCTTCTTCTAATTTATTTAATCCTTCTTGTAACTCTGGTGAACCTGAAACTAATTGGTTTATTCCTGCTGTTACCTTGCTTGATACTCCTTTTAGTGTTTCTAATGATGTTTTTAATGTATTTAATCCTGTTAAAACTTGTGTTGTCTCTGTTTCCATAGCTTTATTATATGCTGCTCTTTCTGTGGCAACATTTTTTTCTAATACTGTAATTTGTTCATCCAATGATTTTACTTGTGTTAATAATTTATTTTTTGCTTCTTCGTCTTCAATTTCATCTGCTGTTGTTTCTAAAGCTTTTTTAGTTGTTTTTAAGCTTTGAATTGATGTGCTTGTATTTGTACCTAGTGTAGATAAAGCTTTTGCTGTTTCAGAATTTTTAGATGTTAAATTTGTTATATTTTCTATAGATCCTTCAACAGCTGTATTCATTTTTGTAAGTCCACTATCTATTCCATCCACTCCTGTTTTTATACTTCCTATTGCAGAAATTATAGTAGATAGATTATTTTTCAAGTCTTTTATTCCACTTGATAAACTAGAACTTCCTTCAGCAATCTTTTTAGTATTTTCATTTACAGAAACTATTCCATCATTTATTTTAGAATAATTTGAACTTACTTTGCTTACACCATTTGCATAGTTTGATAATCCCGAGTTAAATTCTCCCATTTTTTCTGAATAGCTATTTGCTCCATTTTTTAAGTTACTACTTCCACTTACTAGCTGGTTACTCGCACTTTTTAAACTATTTGCTTGCTCATACAAACTATCAAATTCATCTAAAAAGTCTAGACTATCATCATCAAATACATTTGATTCTATATACATGTACATATTTCCTAGTTCAAAATCTTTTACATCTGCTTCTATTGTAACATTTTCAGGAATTTCAATTTCTTTTAAATTTAAACTTTCTTGCATTCCTGGCATACTAATTCCAAGAACTACTGAATTTGTTCCATTATCTATTACCTTTCCGCTAGATATTGTAACATTAGAAAATTTTTCGTTATCTAATATAGTTCCACATGCTACTAGATATGGTGTATACATTTTAACTTCTTTTCCATCTATTACCTCTGTTTTTTCTTCTTTATTTGTAAAGTTAATTTCTATTTTTACTTTTCCAGATTTTCTTTTCAAATCATCTATAGAAATTTCATTTTCATCTAAGTAATATTTTATAGATGTTTCTATTGGTATATCTTCATTTTTTTCTTCACCATTTGAAGTCTCTTTATAAACTACACCTATATTATTTGCTCTACAATACATTGAATCTTTTTCGGATATTGCATATATTGGCATTGTATATAAACCACATATTGTAACTAAACTAATACCACATATTGCTTTTTTTACTATATTATTCATAATTAACACCTTTCCCTTCTTAACCTTCTTTAACATTTTTCATTCCTATTGTAGTTTTACATATAATTTTGTCAAACATCATTAAAAATGTTGGAAGTATAAGTATTACACTTATCATACTAACTACAGCTCCTCTTGAAATAAGAATACATAGTGAACTTATCATTTCTATTTTAGAATATATACCTACTCCAAATGTTGCTCCAAAGAAACATAATCCACTTACAACTATTGAACTTATTGATGTTCCGAGTGCATAATCCATTGCTTCAATTTTATTTAAATTTTCTTTTCTCTTTTGTATATATTTATTTGTAATTAATATTGCGTAATCAATTGTTGCACCAAGCTGAATGGTTCCTATTACTATAGATGCTACAAAAGGTACTTGATTTCCCATATATGCAGGAATTCCCATATTTATAAAAATTGCAAATTCTATTACTATTATTAAAATAACCGGCAATGAAAATGATTCCAACACAATAAACATTAAAACAAATATTACTCCTATTGAGAATGTATTTACACTATTAAAATCGTGATTTGCAATTTCCACTAAATCCTTCATAAGTGGTCCTTCTCCTGCCATTAAAGCATTTTCATCATATGATTTTATTATGTTATTTACTTCTGCTATTTGATTATTTAGTTCATCTGTTGCATTTTCATATTTCGAACTTATTATTATCATTTGATATTTATCACTTGTAAATAATTTTAATATACTTTCTGGTAAATATTCTGCTGGCATATTTAATTTGCTTGTAATTTTTGAGTAGCTCAAACTCATTTTTATTCCATCTAAATTATCTATTTTTTCAAGCATCTCTTGAATTTTATCATCAGATATATTTTTTTCTATTAATACAAGTTCTGTTGAATCCATATCAAAATCGTTTGCTAAAGTGTCATTTGCTTGAACACTTGGTAAAGATTTTGGAAGTCCGCTCATTAAATTATAATAGCTTTCTGTATGTGTATAGCCATATACTGCAAATGGTAAAATTACTAAAAATGCTACTACAATAATTTTTGAGTGATTTAACACAAAGTTTTTTATACCAGTAAATTTTGGTAGTATATCTTTATGTGCTGTTTTAGTTATTAGTTTATCAAAAACAAGTATTAAACTTGGTAAAATTGTTACTGTACAAATTACCCCTAGAGCTACACCTTTTGCCATAACCAAACCTATGTCTCTTCCAAGAGTTAAACTCATTGTACATAATGCTAAAAATCCTGCAATTGTTGTTAAAGAACTTCCTACTACTGATTTTAATGTATCTTGAATTGCTAAAGCCATTGCTTTGTCATTATTGCTATTTGTTTGTTTTTGGTGTTTATAACTATGATAAAGGAAAATTCCAAAATCCATTGTTACACCTAATTGAAGTACTGCACTTATTGCTTTTGTTATATAAGAAATTTCATTAAATACAATATTTGTTCCCATATTATATAATACAGAAATTCCTATATTTCCTAGTAAAATAAATGGCATTGAATATGAATCTAATGCTATAGCTAAAATAACTGCACATAAAATAATTGCAATTACTACATATATTATTACTTCTGAATTACATATATCTTTTATGTCCAAATTTGTTGCAGACATTCCACTAATTTTACATTTTTCATCTGTTATGTCTCTTAATTTTTGAATTGCATCTAAAGTTCTATCTTCTGCAATTCCATCTTCAAATGTAACCAAAACAGCAGTTGTTCCATCTTCTTTGTATATTTCTTTTAATACATCTTCTGGTAACATATCTATTGGGATTTGGCTTCCTGTTACATCTGTTATTCCCATTACATCTTTTACAGAATCAATTTTTCTAAACTCTTTTTCTAAATTAATTAGATCTTTTTGTGGCATATCTTTTACAAGTACAACCGAAAATGAGCCCATGTTAAAATCATCTGATAAAATTTTCTCACCTTGAACAGTTTCTATATCGCTTGGTAAATATGACAATATATCATAATTTACTCTTGTTGCCATCATTCCATATATTGATGGTATACATAGTAATATAGCAAATATCAAAATCATTATCTTATGTTTGCATATGAATTCCCCAATTTTTTTCATATCTTTGCTTCCTTTCTTTGTTTATTTTGAACAGTTTATCACTTTTATGACCATTAGTCAATATTTTCATTTAAAATAATTGACTATTTTTTTATTTTGTGTCATAATAAGTTACATAACTTTAGATACAATATATTGGAAGAATCGAGGTAAAAACATGAAAAAATCAGAAGAAAATAAAAAAATAAAAGAAGAAACCCTTCTTAGTTCAGCATTTAATTTATTTACAAACAAGGGATTTAAAGAAACATCTATTCAAGACATTGCAGAAAATGCAGGAGTTGGAAAAGGTACATTTTATTTATATTTTAAAGATAAATATGACATACAAAATAAATTAATTGAAAAAAAATCTCAAAAGCTTTTTTCTGATGCTGTAAAAGCTTTGAAAAAAAACGATATTACAAATTTTGAAGATCAAATTATTTTTATTATAGAACATATTATAGATACATTAACAAAAAATCATTTGCTCCTTAAATTTATATCTAAAAACCTTTCTCTTGGTATTTATAACCAAGCAGTAAGCAAAATTGCAGATTTGCCATATGATGATGGTTCAATTTTTAGTATTTTTATGAATGGCGTACAAAAAAATAACATAAAGTTAAAAAACCCTGAAGCTACTTTATTTATGATTATTGAACTTGCAAGTTCTACTTCTTTTACTTCAATTTTATATAATATGCCTCTACCAATTGATGAATTCAAACCTATTTTATTGGATGAAATTAGAAAACTACTTATATAACTGCAAATTTTGTATAACTTTTTACATAGTAAATATAGACCAAAATTTAATGACTTAAACTAAATTTTGGTCTATATTTTTATTTTAAATAACATATGCAAAAACACTATACATAATTAATGCAAATGGCTTTCCAAGTATTACAATTGCTAAAAATTTCTTAAACGAAATATTGCTAAGCCCAGAAATATAGCATAAAAGATCATCTGGAAGTCCTGGAAGTACAATTCCCCATAAAAATATTTTTTCGAACTTATTTGTTCTTATATAATTTAGGTATTTATCAACCTGTTCTTTTTTAAACAAACTATTTATAAGCTTTAATCCATATGTTTTAGATAAAAAATATGCTGCAACAGATCCAATTACTAGACCTATTTCATTATAAATAAATCCTCCAATTGGTCCAAAAGCTAAAACACCTGCTAAACAACTTGCTCCTCCAGGTATAACCGGAAAAACAACTTGTATTATTTGAATAAATATAAACACAGCTGGTGCTAAAACTCCAAACTTTTTCATATATTCAATTAAAATATTTTTGTCTCTAAATATTCCTAATTTTATTCCATAAATAATAAAAATTACGATTAATATAGTCATAATAATTGTTACTATATTAAACAAATTCCTCAACCATTTTTTCTTTTTCATTTTTTAAATCCCTACTTTTTAATGTATTATCTTTTTTTCCTCCATTTAGCACTCCATTATATACATCAAGTACTCTTTGTGCATAGGTTTTTGAACTATATTCTTCTGCCTTTTTTCTAATTTCCATTTTATAGTCATTTCTTAAATTCTCGTTTTCTGAAAACATTACAATTTGGCTTATATATTCATTTTGATTGCTAAATATGCTTTTTTTAGGTAGCATGTCAATAAATGCCATATCATTTATACAAATTGGAACAACTCCTGCCGCCATTGCTTCTATTACTGTTAATCCTTGTGTTTCTGAATTTGATGCAGTTACAAAGGCATCCGCACATTGGTAGTAATACTGAATTTCTTCTTGTGGAATTCTTCCTGTAAATATAACTTTATCAAATATATTAAATTTTCTTGATATATTAATATAGTTTTCTTTTTCTGGTCCATCTCCAACTATTAATAGTTTTATATTAGAAATCTTTTGTTCTACCATTTTTTGTTCTGCCTCTAATAAAAATTCTATATTCTTTTCAGGAGCTAATCTTCCAACAAATATTATTACAAAATCTTTTTTTGTAATTCCATATTTTTCTTTTATTTTTTCAACTTTATCTTTTTTTACATTTTCTTCAAAAAATCTTTCTATATCTATACCACTAGGAATTACACTTATATTTTTTGTTATCATATACTTTTCTTTAAATAATTTATATATTTTTTCTGTTGGCACAATCGTTTTTTGTGCTGTTTTTACACAATATACCTTTGTTAAATCTTTTACTATTTTTTTACTTAATTTGTTAAAATGATTATGTGTTATATAATGAGTATAATCTTCATATAGTGTGTGATATGTATGTACAAGTGGTATTTTAAATTTTTTGGCTAAAATTCTTGCAAATATACCTATTCCAAATTCTGTATGTGAATGAATTACATCTAAATTCCATTTTTTTATCATTTTTACTGTTGATATAGGATATATTTCACTTAGCCTATAGTCATATATTCCTATAGGTATTCCTGGTATTTTTAATATTTTTTCTTTTTCATCATATTCATGTTTTATTATGCTATCATTTACTGTTACTATATAAACTGTGTGTCCTAACTTTTTTAATGCTTCTCTTAAATTATAAACACTTGTCGAAACTCCATTTATATATGGTGGATATGAATCTGTAAATAGTCCTATCTTCATTTTATTTTTTCCCTTCGATTTTTTCGTTTTTTAGTACCTCTAAAAAAATCATAATTTACGGTTATTATAGCACACCTTTATTAAGATTTCATTAGTTTTTCATTAGTTTTTCATTAGTTTTAAGTTATCTTTTAAATCTACTTATTATTTTTTAATTTACTTTTACAATTCTACTCAGTTTTAAGTTAATATTTTACTTTCACTTTGCTTTTGTTATTCTCTAATACATTTATATAAATTTCTTTTAATTTTAATCCTATATTTTCACTTTTTCTTTGTTCTGCAATTTCATAAGCATCATTTGTAAGTGATTTTAGTTTTCCATTAATCAATCCTCTTATTTTATTTTTAAATTCTTCAATATCATTTGCCATATACACATTTTCATTATCTTTTAACCATCCTTTAAATACTGGTATATTTCTTACAATCATATTTGTTTTGCAACTTGCCGCTTCTATTATTGTAATTCCTTCTGTTTCTTCAAAAGTAGGAGCTAAATATATATCACATCCATTTAAAGCCTCTGCTATTGTTTTTTGCTCCACATATCCAGCAAATATTAGATTATCTAGTTTTGTTTTTACTGCTTTTCTTACTTTTTTTCTTGAAAATATTAATGGACTGTATCCAAACCAAATAAATTTATATTCTGGCAATTGTTTTGCAAGTTCTACAAAATCTATTATTCCTTTTCTTTCTATATATAATCCTATTCCTATAATCACTTTATCTTCTTTTTTTAGATTATATTTTTTTCTAAATTCTCCACCTTGTAATTTATCTTGTCTAAAGTTTTTTAACTCAATTCCATTTGATACAACATATATGTCATTTTTTATACCATAACTTTTTAAGAGGCTTTTTGAATATTCAGTTGGAGTAATTATTGCATCTCCTAATGTATAACATTTTATTAACCATTTTTTAAATAATTTTGATACCTGATTTGAAAATATAAAACTATTTCTAAAATCCTCTTCTGTACTATGTGCATGGTAAACTATTTTCTTTCCCTGCTTTTTTAATTTTTTTGCTAATTTATATGATTTCAATCCATAAAAATTTATATGTGCTATATCAAATCCTTCTTTTGGATTTGTAGTATATTTAACATTCACTGCATCTAGTGCATTCATCTGATGTTTTATGGCTTTTCCAAGTCCACTTTTTGATAATATTTTTTCGTTTTCTGTATATAGTAGTACTTTCATATTTTCCCCTTAAATAAAAAAATCTTAATAAAGTCATTATAGCACAACTTTATTAAGATTACATTAATTATTCTTTAATTTTTTTACTCATTTGGTTCTTCTTCATCTTCTTCAGGCATTTCTTCTCCAAGGCTTTGTTCAAAGGCTTTTTCAAAGTTGTCTCTAACTTTCTTCTCTATTTCTGCCATCATATCAGGATTTTCTGATAAATATTTTTTAACATTTTCTCTTCCTTGGCAAAGTTTTTCACCTTTATAACTAAACCATGAACCACTTTTTACTATTATATCTAAATTTACAGCCATATCTACAATGTTTCCAACTTTTGAGATTCCCTCATTATATACTAAGTCGAATTCTGCTTCTCTAAATGGTGGAGCAACCTTATTTTTTACTACTTTAACTCTTACTCTGTGACCTGTTACTTCTCCATTTTGTTTAATTTGTTCTATTCTTCTTATATCTAGTCTTACTGAAGAATAGAATTTTAATGCTCTACCACCTGTTGTTGTTTCTGGATTTCCAAACATTACTCCTATTTTTTCTCTTAATTGGT
>CAKPCG010000029.1 GCA_934141475.1 uncultured Clostridia bacterium | reverse complement strand
TTGTTAATATAGAAATGTCCAAAGTAGGGTAGAAGTCTTGTTTCTAATATTCTACAATATCTTTTGTATGTTGATGGGGCAAGTTCTTTTGAAGCATAGTCTCTTTTCCATATTTCTGTGAATTCAGAAAATTTTAAAGATTTGCCTTCAACAAACATTCCATTTTGAACATCAGAAACGAATTTGGCTAGTTCTATTTCTGCTTCTTTTTTTGTTCCGTGTATTGTTTTGGTTTTCTTTATAGGTTTTCCTTGCAAGTCGTATCCTGCAAGACATACTAGTCTGTAACTATTTTTCCCTCTTTTTTCAATACTCCCAGCCATTACCTTTTTCACCTCCTTTCAGGCATAACTATGGGTGGGAGAGGTTTTTATATCTTGTTAACTACAATTATTATATTATAATTGTTAACAAGATGCAATAGGTGACAAAAATATTTATAAAAAATAAATAAATATAATTCATCAAAAACAAACAAAATTTCTTGTAAAATATTGACAAAATAAAAAGAAAAATATATAATTCAAATGGCTAGTTAGAATTAAATATTTTTCTTTGTTTTACAAAATGATTTTGTATATTTTTCTATACTTATATATAACATTAGAATTCAATTTTGTAAATAGAAGAAATGAATGTAATCAAATTTTAATGAATTTGAAATATTTATGTAATAATTAGACTATTTACTAAAGATTGGAGGAAATGTACAATGGCAAAACAAAAATTGATAGTTACTAAAGAATCTAAAACAGGTAGAAATATTGAATTTCAAGACACTAGAAATAATAGGATAATGTCTGATAGAGAGTTAATTAGTAGATTAAAAACAGGTAATTCATCATATAATGAAGATTATTGCTTAAAGCATGATAAAAATGGAAAAGAATATATATCTTCAAAACCAGATGGAAATGTAAAAAATAATTTAGGATAAATAATAAAGGAAGAACTTCATAAATATATGAGGTTTCTTCCTTGTTTTTTAAGGAGAATGTAAAATGAAGAATAAAAAATTAGAAATAGAAGATTTAATCAAAAAACTTGATTTGACACCAGCAATGTATAATAATGCAAAGGAAAAATATGATGCGCTAAAAGAGTTTTTAAAGGATAAAGATGAAAGCATTATATTTTACCCACATGGTTCATTTATGTTAGGAACTACTGTTAGACCATATAAAGAACAAAGAGAGAGAAATTATGATTTGGATTCAATTTGTTTATTTAATAAAAGAAAAAATGAAACAAATCCTAATGAAATAAGGGCACAATTGAAAGATTTGCTTGAAAGTACAGAAATATATAGTTCTAAGTTAGAAACTTATGAAAGATGCATTACAATAAATTATGCCGATTATGGTAGTCTCGGTTTTAGTATCGATGCTGTTCCTTCAGCAATAGCAACAGATGATACAAAAATACAAATGATGAGTGAAGGATGCTTACCAGAATATGTAAATACAGCTATTGAAGTAGCAGAAGTAAATAAAGACAAGCCAAATAGATGGATTAGTTCTAATCCACAAGCATATGTAAAATGGTTCGAAGAGATAAATGAGCCATTTGCTAGTGAATATAGATCAGAAAGAAAAAGAAGAATATTTGAAAGTAATAAAAATATATACAATTCTGAAGAAGATGTGCCGGAATATTTTAATAAATCGTCATTGCAAATGGCTATACAATTATTAAAAAGAGCAAGAGATGTGTATTTTTCAAAATTGGGAAAAGAAAAAGAAAAACTAAAACCAATTTCAGCGATTATATCTACAATAGTGTTAGATACCGCTAAAAGAGATTTAATTCCACATAGTGCAGATGTTATAGAAGTTATAAAGATAGTATTAAATGAGTTAAAAACTTATTCTAAGTATCAACAATTGTCTGAAGAAAGATTTAAAGAACTATACGAATCAAAAGTTACAATAAGTAAAAAAGGTGCAAAATGGGAAATGTGGAATCCAGTTAATCCAAAAGATAATTTGGTAGATGGATGGAATACTGAGCCAGAACGTGCAAAATTATTTTTTGAATGGATTTTAAATTTGGATAAAACAATCTTAGAAATTTTAGACGAGAACAATATAAATTATGAAAGAACAATTGGAAATATTCTTGGAAACAAAATTGTTGAAGATTATTATGGATTAGGAGAAGTTCAAACTATAGAAAGAGGTCCTAGCCCATGGAAAGTTTAATTGATGAGAATATGTTAACAAAAAAGTATCCAAGCTTAAAATATAATAGTGAAAAACAAGAGATAGTGGGAAATATATACATTGAATGTTTATGCAAAGATGAATTTATTAAAGATGAATTTGAAATTAAAATACAGCTTTTTAAAAATAATCTTCCAAAAGTATGGGAAGTGTCTAACAAAATAAGAAAAAATTATCCTCACTTATATGATGATAAAAGACTGTGCTTAGCAACTGACCTAGATCAAGAACTATATTTAAAATCTCATACAATTATAGATTGGATAGAAGAATATGTGAAAAAATATTTCATTTCATATATTTACTATAAGAGATATGGTGTCTTTCCTTTTGGGGAACATTCACATGGCAATAAAGGAATTTATGAATTTATACAGACGTATTATAAAATGGATAGTCTAATAGAAGCAAAAAATATTTATGAGTATGTTTGCAAAAAGAAATATAGAGGACACTTGAAATGCCCTTGTGGCAGTAACAGAAAGATAAGAAATTGTCATGGAGAATTAATTCGAAGAATATTAAATAGTAACGAAATAGATGTTTTAAAAGATAATTATGGGAGGATGCAAAATGTGGGAAGAAATAAGCAAAAAGCAAAATGAAGAAGAAATGTTACAATTACAATATTACGCAAGGAAACTTTATGATATGGCTAATATATTATTTTTGATTAAAATGATAGTTTTAGTAATTAATGCAATTTTAGCAATAATAAATATTAATGCTATAGTAATAGTTATATTAAGCATAATATATGCAGTATTAGAATACATAGAAGGCAATTGTATAAAGAATGCAGCAAGTGCTAGAGAAATATTTGATGCAATTTTATTTGATTTTAGTATTCCAAAAGGTTACACAAGAATAAAAGAAAATGCGAAAAGAATATGCATAATAAATAGTGGAGAGTTTACAATACAGAAAAATAATACAGGAGAAGATAAACCAGCTGGAGTAAAAAACTGGTATACAAAAAATAATGGAGTCACAAAAAATGAAATAATATTTAATTGTCAGGTGGAAAATACAAAATGGGATGAGAAAATAACCAAGATAAATAGTATAATATTTTGGAGTATTATGGTAATATTATTTATAATCTATATAATAGTAAGGCACAAAGATTCAGTTGGTAACTTTATATTAGGAAGTATATTAGCATTTGAGATGATTGAGCAGCTTATGCAAATTGCATTCGAGTATAAAAAATATAATAAAAATTTAATTGAAAGAAACTTTGAAATCCAAAGAATCCAAACTAAAAAAATAAAAAAGGACGATTTAATTTCTTTACAAGAATTAATTAAAGAAAGAAGAAATTTGAAGTTGGTTCCATTTAACAGTATTCATAAATATATAACAATAAAAATGCATGAAGTAATTAGAAATAAATAATAAATAAAAATAGAATAGTAACTCTATTCTATTTTTTATTTATCTTGCTCATCAACCCATTTAGCAAATTCTTCATTAGAAATTTTCCCAGAACAAACATCTTTATACATTTGTTTTCCAATTTTTCTATACTGTTTTAAATCTTTCTGATACATATCAATTTCTGGATTACGATTAGCTCTAAGTTGTTTTCTACTTCCGATTTTTCTATATTTATCATACGTAGAGTCATTTTCTAATTTTCTCTTTTGATATTCTTTATTTCCAATATCTTTACAAGTTACATATTCAGCTACTTGTCTATCGCAATAAGAAATATTTTTTTTATGAGTTATAAAATATCTTCCACAATTACCACATATTTTTATATACACACTATTTACAGAAACTACATTAAATAATGTAATATAAAAGCTAGTAAATAAGTTATTCGTTTCAAATCTATTAAGATTAACAAGCTTTCTTCCACTTGGATCTGCTTCTCCAATAGCATCAATTAAATTATTTATATTTTCTAACTTAGCATCTTCAGGTTTAAAAGGAAATTGCAAATATTGATAATCTAATATATCTACTGAATGAAAATCTTTCTTGAACTCGGAAAATACATTTGGATATATTTGATTATATAAGTAAAAGATTTGTTTGTGAGTTAAATGTTTCATATCAATAGGATTATCAATGTCATAAACAAAATTAATACATTGTTTGAATAAACTTTGATAATATATTAAGTTTTCTTTTTCTTCATTATAATATTTCCTAGCTATTTCAATAATTTCATCTATAGGATACAAAGTATCTAATTTAATATAGTTAATGTCTTTTTCATCTAATTTATCTATAAAATAATCAAAGAAATTTATAAAAAATAATAAATAATCGTTAAATACATTAAAGTCATAGCTTATAAAATCTAATAGGGCAAGGTCGTAATGCTCAATTGAGGATGTTGGTTCAAATACAATATAACCATACAATTCTTCTATATTATGACCAAAAGATAAAGGAATAGGGTTAACTCTTGTTTGTGTATTTGCCAATATTTTCAATCTACTTAATATTTCTTGCTTTCTTGATTCTGAAGGACCATTTTCAAGTTCTAGAATTAATTCTCCAAATTCCTCATCATACCAATCATCTTTAAAATTAGATAAATACCTATTATTATTTTTATTAACAAGTGTACGCATATAAGAACCAGAAGTGTGAATAAAAATCTGTGAAAAGTATGAAGGTTCAAAAGATATTTTTATTGTATTTTTTCTTTCCATATAAAATCCTTTCTGTTAACAAATTATAAAAAGACCAAAAGTCTCCTTTTGATAACAAAATTTAATCAATTTAATAGAATTTTATCATAAATCGTGTTAATATACAATCAGTTAACAACAAAAAACAGACAAAACTTGTTAACTAAACTTTATAGTCTAAAAAACTTAAAGGAAGGAGGAATATGCATGGAATTACAAAAAGTTCAAAGAACTACACTAACAATGAAAGAAGCAGCAGAGTATTTAGGAATATCTTATTGGTTAATTAATCAATTAGTAAGAAGAAAACAAATACCATGCTCAAAAGTTGGTGGAAAATTTCTATTTAGAATTCAAGTATTAGACGAATATCTAAGTAAGAAAGAAAAAGAATCAATTAAATATTAATTGAAAGAAAGTGAGGAAAGGAGGCTATGTATGAAATACCGTGGTTCAAAACAGAAACTACAATATTTTCAAACAGGAAAATTCAAATAATTCTAAAACTTCCTGAAGGAGACACTTATTTTAGAGTATGGATACAGTTAATCGCATTAGCAGTTGAATGTAATAATAAAGGAAGATTAGAAGTTGGAGAAAACAATCCAATGACAATTCAAAATTTTTCAAAGATTATGGGAAAATCTAATAAAAAAATTGAAAAAATTTTGAAAAAGTTTCTAGAATTAGAAATGTTAAAAAAAGAAGGGGAAACATTTCTAATAAAAAATTGGGAAAAGTATCAAAGTATTGAAAAGTATGAAAAATATCAAATGCAAAACAGAGAAAGACAAAGGAAATATCGTGAAAAGCATAAAAGTGAAATTGAAAAAAGTAACGTTATCAAAATGTTAGATAACGAAGAAGAAAAGAATACAAAAGATATAGAAAATAAAAAAGAAGAAAATATAAGAGAGGAGAATGAAAATGGATTTAGGCAATACAAAATTTAATGAAATTATTCACAAAGAGTTCAAAAGATGTGAATTTTGTAATAAAGAATTAACACCAATAGGACTTGATTATTTATATGCTAATATTTCTCCAGATTCAATTAAATACGAAAGATGTGATTGTAATAAGGCACAAGAGTATTGGAAAAGAAGAGATGAGCAAGAATATGAAATTCAGAAAAGAAAACATTTTAGGAACGTTATAAACAAACTATACAAACAGAACTATAATGAAAGAAAATTTCAAAATCTGAACTTTGAAAACTTTAATATTAATTCAGAAAATGAAATTGCAGTAGAAGTTGCTAAAGATTATACCAATAAAAGCAAAGAAAAAATGCAAAAAGAAGGACTGATAATAACGGGGAAGTCAGGAATTGGAAAAACACATTTAGCAGCATCAATTGCTAACAAATTAATTGAAAATGATAAGATTGTATTAATGGGAAGATTAACAATGCTATTAGATATGATTAAGGAAACATTTAGAGACAATACAAAGTCAGAAAATGAATTAATAGAGTTATATTCGAATGTAGATATGATTATAATTGATGATCTTGGCACAGAAAAAATTAGTCAGTGGGCATTAGAAAAATTGTACACAATAATTCAAAATAGAAATGAAAATAGATTACCAATAATAATTACAACTAGGTTTGATAAACAGGGATTAATTGAAAGATTTAGTCAAAGTCAAGATGAACAATTAGTGGAGGCTATAATCTCAAAATTGTATCAGATGTGTTATGGAATAACACTTAAAAATATAAAAGAAAAAGAGCTAGTATAAGTCGCCAAACAAAATACTAACTCAAATGATTGTAAATATATTTTAATACAAAAATATAAAAAAGTAAATAGAAAAAGAAAGAATTTGATAATATGAAGGTTTATAAAAATTATAAAGAAATAGAAATAAAAGATATAAAAGGAGCAAGGGTTGATTTATATAACGAAGGAATTATAAGCAAAGTTGATAGAGCAAGAAAGATAATAAAAATAAGAGGATTTAGAAGACCATTTGATGTTGTAAAAATGGGAAATGAATATCATTTAATGGGTGATAGAATAAGTTTTGTAGCTGCAAAAATATTAGGATATGATAAAATTCCATGCTTAATAAGAGATATAGAAAAAGAAATTTTATTAAGAAGATTGTGTAAAAAATTAGGACTGAATGATGAAAATAATGAAATAAAACTTAATGAAAAAAGATTAAATTATTGCAGAGAAAAATATTATAAATTAAATGTTTTATAATAAAAAATAAGGAGAAAAGTACTTGGATTTTATTTAAAAAGTTCAAGTATTTTTTCTAAAAAAGTGAAAAAATTGATACGAAAAATAGATGTTTTAGGTACTTTGAAATAGTGCTTTCTTGTCCTAGCTAGCAATGAATTTCGCCAACTGAAATTCAATATGGGGAAAATCCCCAATCCCATTTTTGAAAAGAGAGGAGAGAAGTAAAATGGCAACGACAAAGATTTGGAAAGTACAAAAAAGATTAGATCATGTAATTGATTATGCAACCAATGAGGAGAAAACAAAAAATAAATTTTATAAAGAAACACAAGACAATTTTTATAGTGTAAGACAAGCTTTATTGTATGCAACTAATCCAGATAAAACAGAAAAGAAATTTTATACAACAGGAATTAATTGTGAAGTTGAAAATGCAATTGAGAAAATGATTGCTACTAAGAAAAAATATAAAAAAGAAAAAGGCATACTTGCATTTCATGCTTATCAATCTTTTGCAAAAGGTGAAGTGACTCCAGAAGTAGCTCATGAAATTGGAGTTAAACTTGCTGAAGAAATGTGGGGAGATAGATTTGAAGTTGTAGTATCAACTCATTTAAATACTCAATGCATTCATAATCATTTTGTTTTAAATTCAGTTTCATTTAAAGATGGATATAAGTATTATAGTAATTTAGAAAATACAGCATTATTTCGTAAAACTTCTGATGATATTTGTGATGAGTTTGGACTAAAAGTTTTGGACGAAAAGAATTGTAAGTCTGGAATTAATTTTGAGAATTTTTATAGGAAAAGTTTAAAGAATTCAGACTATTATAATTTTGCAAAAGAGGATATAGATTATGCGATAAAAAATTCTTATTCTAAAAAAGAGTTTGAACAGATGCTAATTGCAATGGGATATTGTTATAGTTATCGAGCAGGTAAATTAAGTATAAAGAGAGAACTATATAAAAGAAATATTAGAGTTGAAAGAGCTTTTGGAGAAGAATATTCTATGGATAAAATAAGAAACAGAATTTATAAAAATCCTATTAGAAAAAATAAAAATATTCCATGGGTTAAAAGTTTGAATGGAAAATATTTTTTAAAGAAAAGTAGTGTGAGAAATTTGGAAAAACCAAAGGGGATTAGAGCATTATATTATCACTATTGTTATTTATTAAAAGTTTATCCTAAAAGGAACGAGCAATATAAATTATCACCATATATGAGAGTAGAAGTTAGGAAAATGGAAGACTATTCTCAGAAAAATAGATTTTTAGCAAAGTATAAAATTAGTACTTTACAAGAAATAAAAAATGTTAAGAAAGAACAAGAAGATAATTTGAGAAGGTATTTGAATTTGAGAGATAAGTTGTATTATAAAAAGAAAAATTTAAATACAGATGAAGAAAAGGATGCAGTATATAAAGAAATTATAGCTGTTACAGAACAGATTAAAAATATAAGAAAAGAAATTAGATTTTGCAATGAAATTGAGAAAAGTGTTCCAGTGATTAAAAATGAGATTAAAGAACTGGAAGAACGAGAGAAGAAACAAAAAGAAATGGCGAAGGCTAAGAAAAAAGAGAGAAGGTATGAGAGGTAAAGTTGGCACAGAAATGTGCCAATAATTTTTTTTGAGAAATAAGTGTCAATTTGTGGAAAAATAATGGAAGTTGTGATATAAAGTAAAAAGATAATATAATTATCGTAACTTTAATAAAGGAGACTATAATGAACAGAGATTTAGGACAAGTTTTTACACCAAAAGAAATATCTAATAAAATGGTAGAATTGTTTAATGTCGATAATAATGCTAAAATTCTTGACCCATGTTTTGGTCAAGGCGTTTTTCTAGATTCTTTATTAGAGCATGGATATAACAATTTATTTGGAATTGAGATAGATAAAAAACTATATGATAATGTGAAATGCGAAGATTTCAATCTAAAAAATATTAATTTTTTAGATATGAATTACAAAAATGAATTTGATGGCATAATAATTAATCCACCTTATATTAGGCAAGAAGAAATTAATAATTTAAAGGAATACGGAATTGATAAAACGTATTTAAAAGAGAAATTTAAGGATTATAATATATCTTCAAGATCAAATATTTATTATTATTTTCTACTAAAAAGTATAGAATGCTTAAAGGAAAATGGTGAAATGGTTGCAATAATTCCTAAAACATGGAATCAAACTAAGAACGGAAAAGACATAGAAAAAAGAATTTTAGAACAAGTAAAAATAGAACAAACAATAAGCTTAAAACCTAATATTTTTGGTGAAGGAACATTAGTAGATGCTGATATTATTAAATTTAAAAAATATACTGACAAGAATAATTTAACTAATTTAAATAATAATTTAGATTCTAACCATGTTTATTTAAGTACGTTAGCTAAAACGAGAAGAGGTTTAACTAGTGGTGATAATAAATTCTTTATTTTTGATAAGGATAGATTACCATTTGAAAAAAAACATTTTACCAAAATAATATCATCACCTAAGCAAATAAAGGGATTTGAAACAGCAAGTAATGTAAATTATGATTATATATTAGATTTGAAAGAAAATTATAATGAATTTAATAACGAATTAAAAACATATATAGAATCAAGTAGTAAAGAACATAGCAAAGAAAATTGGTTTAGGATAAAAAAGTTTAATTGTTTTGGTATAGTTTTTGGATATATTATAAGGGATAATATAAAATTTGTGTTTAATAATGAATCGTATTTAGTAAGAGATAATTTCTATATTACTTATAATTTTGATGGATCATATTATCTATTATTAGGATTATTAAATAATTATTATGTATTTAATTATTTGGAGAGTATTGGAAAAAACTATGGTAATGGAATATTAAAACTACAAAAGTACGATATGGACAGTATTCCTGTTATTAATCCAGATATTATTTCTGAGAAAGATAAAGAAAAAATTATAGAACAGACAAAGAAAAATTCTATAGAAAGTATAGAAAAAGTGAGCAAGATATTAGAAAAATATGAAAAAATATCTTTAGAAAAAGTTAAAGAAAATTATATGAATACTATTAATAAAAGAAAAAAAGGAGATAAAAACAATGACTAGTGCAGTAAGCTTGTTTTCAGGTGGCGGAGGTTTAGATTTAGGATTTATAGAAAATGGATTTAAAATAATATGGGCAATTGATAATAATAGGGATGCTGTTGAAACATATAAGCATAATATAGATAAAAATATTATTTGTGCTGATATAACTAAAATAGATTTATCAGCAATACCAGAAGCAGACATTATAATAGGAGGTCCACCATGTCAATCATTTTCTTTGATAGGTAAAAGAAATACAACAGATGAAGTTGGTAAATTAGTTTGGCGATATTTAGAAATTATCAAAGAAAAAAAACCTAAAGCATTCGTTTTTGAAAATGTAACAGGATTATTATCTGCTAAAGATGAAGATGGTAATAAAATAATAGATAATTTGATTAAAGAATTTAAAAAGCTAAATTATACGATAACCCCACAAGTTTTAAATGCAGCAGATTATGGAGTTCCTCAATTGAGAAAGAGAGTTATAATAGTTGGATTATTAGGAGATAGTAAATTTGATTTTCCGAAAGCTAACTATAATGAAAATGGGGATAATGGTCTAAAACGATATGTTTCAGTAGAGGAGGCAATAGGCGATATTATAGAATGTGATGAAGAATATACAACTAATCCAAAATCGGAATATCAACTAAAAATGCGAGCAAATAATAAAGCTGAGAATTTAAAAAATCATATTAGGCAAAAAGAAAGTGAATTAGATACATTTATTATTAAAAATGTAAAAGAAGGTGGAAATTATATGGATATACCACCAACTGTAAATTCTAAAAGAATTAAAAGATTACAGAAAGATGGAGGGCATACTACATGTTATGGAAGAATGGATAGAAAAAAACCATCTTACACAATAAATACATACTTTAACAGACCAAATGTAGGATGTAATATTCATTATTCACAAGATAGGTTAATTACTGCAAGAGAAGCTCTAAGGATACAAAGTTTTCCAGATAATTATGAAGTTATATCTTCTAGTAAACAGGGAACAAATACAATAATAGGAAATGCAGTACCACCATTATTGGCAAGCAGTATAGCTAAAGAATTAAAAAAATATTTAGGAGAATAGTGTTATTATGTGGATTAAGTATAGTGATTCGGAAGTTAGAAAATTTCATCCGATTTGTGAGGAAGCATTAAATAAAGCATTAAGACTATTAGATATAGAAAACTTTTATTCAGTAGAACATCATGAAATGTTTGGTACAATTGAAGCTGATTTTGTAATAAAAAACAGAACAGGTGGTAGATATTTATGTGTTATAGAAGTAAAAAGAACATTATCTGATGTACAAAGCACAAGATATCAATATCAAGCAATGAGTTATGTTCAGTCTGCAGGAAGCAAAATGGAAAAACCTTTTTATATGATAACAAATTTAGAGTACTTATATTGTTTTAGATTTGATCCTAATAAAAGTAGCAATTTACAACAAATGTTGGAACCAGGTCTAATAAAATGTGCAAAATTTGAAGAATTAGATAAAGAAGAATTTATAGATAGACTTTCAAATATTTATGCTGAATATTTGAAGAAGTTCATAGATAATCAGTATAAATATATTGTTTCTATAGACAAGGTTTTAGAATTAATTGAAGATAGCAAGAGAGACATTTTAACATGGAGAACTAATATTGCAATTTTGGCTTATGAATATATTAGAGGTGCTTTTGAATCAGTAGGAAGAAATGAGTTGAAAAACATTCATTTGTTTTTGAACGACGTATATTCAATTTGTGAAGATGCTTCTTTGATTGATTTTTCACCTATATTTAAATACGATAGAACAGAAATTAATAGAAGATATGATATAGATAATGATGTATTAAATCAAATATATAATTTTGGAAGGCAAAATATAAATGGCGAAGTAATAGCTAATATGATTCATCAAATTGTATCTAAAGGACATGAAGATATTGGAGAGGTTCCAACAGATATAGAATTAGCATACTATATTTCTTATATTGCTAAAATCTATAATGATAATAAAGAAATAAGAGTTGTATGTGATCCTGCAGCTGGTAGTGGAAGCTTAATTGGTGCAGCTATAAATGTATTAAATTTAGCTCCAATACAAGTAAAAGCAAATGATATTAACGAAAAATTGTTACAAGTACTTTCTATGAGATTAGGATTGTCCTTTGTTGATACTATTAACTTACAAAACACAGTTAATATCACAAATGAAGATATTTCGAGATTGGAAAGAGATTATTTTGATAATATTGATATAGTGTTAATGAATCCACCATATGTGTCTGGAGTTAGAGAAGGATGTAGAGAGAAAAAAGAAATGATGGCAAGACAAATATATAAGCTTTCAAATAAAGAAAGTATTACTAATGTTGGACAAATTGGATTAGAATGTGTGTTCACAGAGTTGATTTCTACATTTACAAAAGATGGAACGATTTGTGCTTGTATTATACCAAAACAATATTTATTTGGAATAGGAAGGGATTCTATTGAATTTAGAAAATTTATAATAAATGAGTTTGGTTTAAAAGCGGTGTTTATATATCCAAGTGCAAGTGTGTTTAGAGATGTAATAAAGGATACTGTTGTTATTGTTGGAGAAAAGGGAGCTAAAGAAAATGTTATTACAGCAATTAATTCAATGATAAACATTCAAGATTTAGATGCAAATGAATTTATACAAATCGTGCAAGATAACTATTATGAAGTACAAGAAAATGATATTAAAGAAGAACTAACACAAAATAATATTTCTATAAAAAATTTAACTAGAGAAAGATTTATAGAGGATATAAATGAAGGATGGAATTTTCTGAGTTTAGAATCGATAGAAAAAGAAAATTACATAAGAGAGTTAAATAGTACTAATAAATTGATAAAAATAGAAAATTCAGAATTGTTTGACAAAATGAGTAGAGGGAGAGCAGGAAATTCTGGTGGTAGTGATTTGATTTTTGCTAAAGAGAAAGGAAAAGAATCAATAAATGCCATTAGAAATGCAAAACTTGATAATTGTATTATCGATATTGGAGATTCTTATTTTGAGTTAGATGAAAATGAAATGAAAAATAACATTAAAAAATATATAAATATACAAAACTTAAAAATTGGAAGTCAAAATAAAAAAGTGAAAAATGAAAAAGAACTAGAGACAATTTGTAAAGAAGCCAGAAGCTCCATAGTAGAAAATTCTATTTTAATTCCTAGAAATTTAAGAAAAAATGGAAGTGTATATTATACTAGAAAGAAATGCTTAGTTTCTACTAATTTTATGATGATTGAAAATTTAAGTGAAGAAAAATTAGTAGAAATTACTAGTTGGATGAGAACATCTTTTTATCAATGTATATGTGAAATATATGCTAAGCCACAAGAAGGAACAAGAAAACTTGAAAAGGAAGAAATAGCAAAAACATTGGTTCCGTACAATGTAGAACTAACTATAGATGAAATAGAATTACTTAAGAAATTACTTGCTGAAGAGGAGTTTATAGAATTAAATAATCCTAAAATAAGTGAATTAGATAAATTTTGGGCAAAAAAAATATTTGGAAATAATCATGAAGATAAATTAATAAAAACAAATAGATTATTAAGACTATTAGCTTCATTGAGGCAAAATAGATTGTAGTAAACAAAACACATCTAAAAAAGATGTAGAGGCGATTATCTTATAAATAAAATGACATTAATGAAATGCAAATAATTATAGATTATACTTTCAAAAAACAAGAAAATTTACGAAAACTAGTGAAAAGCAAAATAATAATGTAATTAATTTTACAAAATTATTTTGCTTTTTTGATAATAAGAGACAGGTTTCGACAAATTAATATTTTATTTTGTGATATGATACATAAAAAGGAGAAAATATGGAAAGTTTACATGAAAATTTTGATATATTCTATAAAGGAATGAGAAATGGAGATAAAGATATTGTGGAAGATATATTAAAAGAAATAAAAAAATATGATGTCTATGACATTATTGCGAAGTTATCCGCTTTGAATTTAGTTCCTGAAAATCAGAATAAAGCAACAATTATAGAACCAATAATAGCAGCAATACTTACTTTATCTAAGGATGAATTAACATCAAAATATAAAATGAGCATAGGAAGGTTTAAGAAATTAATACAATCAATTGAAAATATGAAATTGACTTCTGCAATAGATCCACCAGAAAATCCTTTTATAGATAGAGTAATGTTTTATAAAAATTATAATATCTTTACAGGAATTAATTATATACCAGGATATATACTTCAAGCAGTTATAAATACACTTTATATAAGTGGAAATGAATTTAATGTAGAATTTACTAAAAGAATGAGTGTGCTAATCAATTTTATTTTAGAAATTTCAAATTATGCTTCAAAGAAAATTGATATAAGTATTACAAACATTAAAAAATATGATGAGAATTCAAATATTGTTATACCAAATGAGCAGAGACTAGAAGAATTAAAGGAAAGTCTAATTATAAAAGAAGATATAGTAAATAGTATGATAGATGACGAAGAATTAATAAATTTACTATATAGTGATTTTGAAAATGAAAATATAGAGAATATACTAAATTTAGATAATGAGAAATTTTTTAAAAGTCCGTTTTTAAGAGATGGTAAAGAAAACGTAATAATTTTGTCGCCATCTATATTAATTCCATTTTTAATACATACGATAGTTGTTTTTGCTGAAAATTATGGTGAAAAAGAAAAATTTATTCAATTATATAACAATGAAGTATGGAAACAGTGTATAAAATATTTCAATCAAATAGGGAACAAAAAAATAAATGAATATTCTTTAAACATAGAGTTAAAGAAAGATGAGGCATCATATAAAGAGGCATTATTAACAGGAGATAATAAGCAAGTTGTTATAGCAATTGGAATTTTTGATGATGGAAGAAATTTTAATAAGGAAAAATTATTTGATAAATACAATAATGATAAAATTGGTAAATTATTAGATGACAGAATAAGTTATATGATAAAGAGATTAAGTCATAAAATCCAGGATAAGGATATATTTGTATGTTTAGTTTATAATTCCTTTGGAAGAAGTATGATAATAGGATTTGATGGAAAAATACACAATACACCAATATGCCTAAATCCATTTGAATTAAAATGTATTTCAATAAATGAAAGAGAGCAAAGATTTTTTTTAACACGATATATTAAGGCAAAGAATAAATTAATAAAAATGCCACAAGCTTTTGGAGAACTTCCATACATAGATATATATACAAATTGTGATTATTCTTTCTATGTAAATGATGAATTTAATCCTAAAAAAACAATGCTATACCTTACTGCAGGAGACGACATTGAATATATGGTTAAAGCATTAAAAAAAGAAGATAGGCATTTAGTTGAATCATATGATCCAAAATATATGGAAGAAGTTATATTGCAAGATGAAAAGAGAAAAATATATTTAAAAAGCAATTTTGGTAGAAAAAATATAGTTATAAGCTTATTGGTAGAAATGAAAAATTTAGAAATATGGATATATAGTGAAAGAGTAGAAGATAGTCAGGAATTAAATATTTATTATAGTATGATAGATGCTATTTCTTATTGGATAGGTGAATGTTCAAAAATTATTGAAGATAAAGAATTTGCCAAAAAATACATTAGCATAAAAATTAATATTACCGGAAATACTATGGAGTATTTTTATGATAAAGAATATAAAGGATCTATTGAAGAAACTATTAAAATAAATAAAGAGCTTAATAAAATTTCATTAAATATAACTCCAGATACATATCATTGCTTTAATAGAAATAATAATCAAGAGGAAAAGAAATTGTTAATAAATATTTTGAAAGAAATTTTTGAGTTATCAGATGCAGATTATGAAAAAATTAATACAATTTTTTATCCTGATAGGAAACAAAAATTTTTCACACTTGATTATGAAATATATCCTTATTTTAAACCTATAGATTATCCAAAAAACAGAAGAGTTAATGAAAATGATATAAATGAATTGCTTGATGAAGTCGGAAGATATATTATTTCATTAAAAAAGTGGGATTATGGTATTGTTAATGAAGAAGATAAAAATGAAATTACTTTATTAGTAGTTGAATATTTATATAAATTACTACAAAATAAAGTTAAGAAATTAAATCCATATAATCTAGTGGAAGCAATATATACTGATTTAGAAGAACAAATATATTATATGATGATGTTTCAAAGGAGACATTACAATGACATTTTGTGTTATCCAGAGAAGAAAGAGAAAATATGGAAAGATTTTAATGAAAACCAAAGGGTTACAAAAGCATTGAAATTTTTAATTGAATATGTGTCTGCCCAACCACCGTCAGGAAAAGAATTTCTGGGAGAATATGAATACGAAGAGATATTAGCAATATGTTCTTTAATAATAGAGTGGGCATATAATAATGATTTGTTTAGATATAAGATATTTAATACTCCTATTGAGATATTAAAGTCAGACAGAATTGGAATAAAAAAAGATGAATACAATACAATGGGAAGCACTATGCTTAATGCAAGAATAAGAGAATTTGAATATAATTCAATAGGTAAATGGAATGAGATTATAGTAAAAAGTCAATTTGAATCAAAGGAATTGGACAAGGCATTTGAGTTCGAAAAAGGATTTACTTTTTCAGAATTTTTAAGAGTATGTTATAATCTAATATTAATTGGTGAAGAACAAAAAAGTGAAATAAAAAAAATTGAATGTGATAAATTAGCTATGACTATACACGAACAATTAAAAGAAATTGAAGAAATAAAAATCCAAAAAATATTAGATTATATATGTTTAGAGAAAAGAGATGATTTTCTAATACCGCCAAATGGTTTTAGAAAAGAAGACACATATCCATGGCGATTTAATAGGGAACTATCTTTTACAAGGAGACCTCTTATAAAAAGAAATAATGAATATATATGGGGGAACAGGAATATTTTTCATATGACTATGTTTACCATGGATATTATAAGTGATGGGAAATTTAAAGCTAAAAGTAAAGAAATGAAGCAATATATTGGAAGAGTGAGTAAAGATAGAGGGCAGGCATTTAATAACAGCGTATTTAATATACTAAATACATTTCCTGAATTAATAGTTGATAAAAATTTAAAGAAAATTAATAGGAAGAAGATAGTGGATGAAGAAAACAAAGACTTAGGAGATATAGACATTTTATATATTTATGATAGAGAGAAAAAAATTGTTGTAGGAGAAGTTAAAGATTTCAAGTTGTCGAAAAATCCATACGAAATATATTGTGAATATAGAGAAATGTTTGAAGATAGTGAAAATAAAAAAAGTTATAGTACAAAGCTTAGAAGAAGAAGTGAATGGGTAAAAAAACATATTGAAGATGTAAAAGAACAATATAATTTAAAAGGAGAAGGGTGGAGAGTATATAATGCATTTATAGTAAATGAACATTTAGTAAGTAAAAACGTATATGGAAAAGATGATAATATTATTGCTCTTTCTGATATATCATTAAAAAAATTAACCAATTTGAAGCAATTAAAAATATAATATAAATTTAAAAATACATGTTAAATAGAAAAGGAGAGAAAAGGTATAATGAATTATAATATATCTCAAATAGAAGAAATAGTTTTAATGAATGGTTATAAAAAAGAAATTTCTGAAATAATTATAAAAATGTGTGAGTATATGAATAAAAAACAATGGTGGGGCGCGTGTCATGCATGTTCAAGTGTTTTATATGTTCTTTTATCTGAAATAGGTTATAAGCCAGTTCTTTGTGTGGGAGAAGTAAGAGAAAAAAAATATTTATTTGATCATTCATGGATAGAGATAGATAATAAGGTAATAGATTTAGCAATTAGTATGACTCTAGCAAATGGGATGGCTGTTAGTGATCCAATTATATTAGATATAAACTCCAATAGTAAAGAAAAAACAAAAATAGAATACGGAATAAGAGGACAGGGCTTTGATTGTCAAACTTTATTATTGTTAGGAATGCCGTTTAATGAATATATGAGATGTTTTCCGGAAAATAATAGAGGTTTATGGGGAGTTATAGAAGAAATATTAGGAAAACAAATTAATATAGAAGAATTAGAAAAAAAGTATTGTAATACAAAGAGAAATATAAGAATGTAAAAAAAGCGAGATTTAACTCGCCTTTTAACTATTCCTCAATACATCCCGAAATCATCTGCACACCATCAACAAAGCCATTCCTATAATACTTCTCATTCCAATAGCCAAGATAATCCAAGAAATTATCATCAAGAACATTAAGTTGTTTTTGAACGTAAGCTCTATTCTGTTTAGGAATACTATTTAAGATTTTCTTAGAAATCTCATCAAAATAAACCCAATGTTTTCTATCTTCTTCGCATGTAAGAGAAGAAAGTTCATCCTCTCTAAACAACAACCAATCTTTCAAAATATCATCATTAACCTCTCTAAAATTACTCATATCTAAAATACCTCCTACCAATAAATTAATTCGTTTAAAACAGTTTCTTCAGCACGATTTTTAATATTATTCATAGACTGAACCCATTCCATTTGATTAGTTTGTTTTAATTCTTCATTAACGCCTTCAGCTTTTGCTAATTTATTAACAATATCTGAAACTTTTTTTTTAGCATCTTTATCAATAAGAGCTAAATGTTTTGATAACTTTCCTGTAAGCAATAATTCAGTATAAAGAACACGTTTATGTTCTTTTAAATAATTAAGTCTTAGGTGACCATACTTTCCAATGCTATAATTATTATTTTTATTATTTTCAATATACAAATTAGGAATTAAATAATCTCCCTCTTTGCGATAAGTAATTTTATTATTCATTTTAAAACCTCCAAAAATAAATTTTAGGTTTCCCAAAAACATACAAAATCTGTAAAAATAAATTGGGGAAAAGTTGGGGAAAAACTCCTCAAAAAAGTTCAAAAAAATGCACAAATGTTCTAAAAACCATTTTCCCAATTTTTATTGAAATATTAGCTAAAACCCATGATTTCACTAAATTACATAAACGTTTCAAGCACATCTCATAACCCGAAGGCCTACATTTTTTTATTCTCTTCAAACCAACAATAAACCAAGCATAATTAATAAACAAATAAATCAGTTCAAAAAAACTATTCACAACCATAGTAAAAAGTGTTATAATGAAAAAGAACAAAACTAATAACATACAAAATAAAAAAAATTGATGAAAAAGGATCAAAATAACATGATAAAAAACATAGTAAAAGACATAATGTTCCTATCACAAAAATCAGAAAAAGCAACAG
>CAKPCG010000028.1 GCA_934141475.1 uncultured Clostridia bacterium | reverse complement strand
TACAGTAAATTGAATTTTATAAAATGATAAATAAATGGTGCTATTTTTCGCATACCTGTCTACGAATCGCACCAAAGCGAGTTTTCGTCGAACTAATAAAAAGCTTAATACAAGCAAGGTTCAAGAAAATGATTGTGAATAACACATATAAGTCGATTTAATCGGCTTATTTTTTTGTTTTAAAGCAGAAAAAAGCCTCGATGTATTGAAAAAAGGAGGTTTTTGTGATATGATTTCTAAATCTATCATTTGAAATCTTTCCAGATACATTATCTTCGTAAATATGCATAAATAAGTTATCAATCTCTATTATTCTACTTTTAGCCTTTTCAAGTTCTTTCTTGTTTATAGAAATTTTCTTTATTTCATCTTGTGCAGATTTTGCAAGCTGTTCTTGAATAAATAAATCTTCATAGCTTTTTATATACGAAATTACTCTTTGAATATTCTCTAAAACAATAACTTGTAATATCTCATCTGAGATGTAATGAGATGTGCATAAAGAAGTGTCATGCTTATAACTTGAACATCTATAATGGTCTTTATTTTTTTAGTCCTTTACACGAGATTGGAAATACATTTTTTTACCACAATCATTGCAGAATAGTAATCCAGAAAAAATACTTTTCTTACCTGACCTAGTAGGCTTTTTCCTGTTATTTCTTAATTGCTTTGCAATATTCCAAGTATATTCATCAATAATTGGCTCATGGGTATTTTTAAATATTTTTCTATCTTCTTTTGGAAGATTTCAAAAAATCTAGTTAGTATGGTGTGTTCTGAATCTTTGTTAAAATAGGTATTTACTTTATAAACAGTACATTTTATTTCTTTTTCAAAGTTCAAATTTCGCTCTAAGCAAAAGCTTTTTAAATATTCTGTAATTTCTTCATTGCTCATTTTAGAGAGTTTGTTACAAAACTCATTCTTTAAATTTTCTAAATATTCATATTCTTCATTAGTTAGTTCAATTCTATATATTTTTTCATTATCTTGCATCTCTGTCAGCACTCCTTTTCTTGTATTCAGGAGAGTTTTTAAATTTCTGTTTTTCTAGTATTTCTTTTTCTTTTGCTTCTTCACGAGCTTTTCTTTCAGATTCTATTTTTTCTTGTGCAATTCTTTGTCTTTACCTTTTTTAGCGTAATTAACTAAATCCTCATAATCTTGTGGTTCTAGTTCGATTTTTTTAGAGAATCGTTTATGCTTTCCTAAATCTGATACCCCTTTAATTTGCTTATCAAATTTCATGATATTATCAAGAGTAGTTTCTTTTTCTTCAATTTTGCTAGATATTTCTTTAAGCCTTTCTTTATCTTTTTTTATCTTAAAATCAAGATTTTCAAGATGTTCAGATGTACTTTCTTTAGCTCCTCTTATAAAACCTCTATAGCCATTATCAAACATATATTGAAAAAATCTATCTTGTAAAAGGCTATATGATTTGATTAAAATAGGTTTTCCTTTTTCGTCATAAATAGGTGTACCATTTCCATCAACGGCTTGCTCAGATTTCCATTTTTTACTGTGGCTTACTTGATGTATCACTTCTTTTGTTTTACCAACTAAAGATTTGTCTTTACATCTTTTTGAATACTTAATTTCTTTTAGCACTACAGGAATAGCTATAACATGAAGATGGTAATGATAAATTTCTTTTCCGAATTCTTCTGTAAGTTCAGTATTTAATTCATCAGCATGAAGTACAGCAGTTAAAATGTTTTCTGTTCCCATTTCTTTTTCAGCAAAGTTATATGCTTTTTCATAAAAGCTTTTTGCAAATTACAGAGAAATGTTGTTTTCCATTTGAAATCCTTTCCTCAGATATACAGGCGACCGCAAGGAGCAATGTTAGATAACTTTTTTTGAAAGTATCTAACCCACTATGACACTTTCAAACTTCGTTTGCAAAGATGTCGTGGGCTCTGCGAGGCTTACAAAATTACTTGCTAAAAAGCAACTAATTTTGCCACTGAAAATTTTTAAGCATATCTGCTAAAAATTTTATCAGCGGTTTTTTATTGTGTTTTTACACAATAAAAAAACTGGCTGGAACGACAAATAAAATTAGCAACATAAATTTTTAAAAATTTTGTCCTAATTTTATCTGCACATCTCCTGTCAGCATTATTTCAATTGGATTAATATTTTTCTTTTCTACATATATTTAAAATCCACACTTTTGACATAGCGGAGCGAGTTAAACCCAGAACTTCGAAAATAACTTAATACCTTCTGCCAAGTAACTCATTACATGCGTCATTATTTAATTTTTCAGTGTATCATAAAATACAACTATTGTATATCACTTTTTTATGTAAATGTCAATAAAAAAGACAAAAAGCTAACAGTTCTATTGAGAAAAATGTTATTTTATGGTATAAATGTAAATAGCAATATTAGATTAAAGAATTAAAGGTGATAACAATAAAGAGATTAAATATATTCATAGATGAAAGTGGTGACTTTGGTTTTGTAGATGGAAGTTCAGATTTATATGCTGTTTCATTTACACTGCATGAAAGTTCGGATTCAATAAAAAGCGAATTAGAATATTTAAATGAAAAGCTTTCTCGGACTTGATTATGACGGAATGATACATTTAGCATATTTAGTAGCCAAAAGAGGAGATTATTCACATTTTGATTTTGAAAGAAGAAAAAGTATATTTTGGGCAATATTCTATTTTTCAAACAAAGTAAAAGTAAAAATAAGAACAGTTGTAATAGATAAAAAATATATAAATAAAAAAATGCAATTAAATGTTGCATTAGCAAGAGAAATTAGCAATTTTATAAATGAAAATAAAGAATATATAAATTCTTTTGATAAAGTTGTAATTTACTATGACAATGGTCAAGAAACACTAGCAACAATACTAGATACTCTTTTTGCAAGTTATCCGAATGTAGAAAGAAGAATAGAGTTTGACCACAAGAAAAAAAGATTATTTCAGGTTTCAGATATGCTTACAGTGATTGATAAGTTAGACTATAAAAGAAAAAATAATATTCCATTTACTAAAGCAGAAAAATATTTCTTTAATGGTAAAGACTTTAGGCATATTATAAATTTATTAAAAAAGAAAAGAATTTAATATAATTTTAAAAGGAGATAGGAATATGTTAAAAGCATATAGTGTATTTAGAGATTTAGACAAAAAAGCTTGTGAAATTATCACAAATGCTGGGATACAATTAGTTTTATCAACTTCTGACGAAAGACCCAATAAAGAAGAATTAGTAAAATTATTAAATAATTACGATATTTTAATAATAGGTGTAAAAGAGAAATTGTCAAAAGATATGCTAGAAGGAATAAATAATAAAAAAATAATAGCAACATTATCTATCGGATTAGACCATATAGATAAAAGTTTCTTTGAATCAGAATCAATTGAAGTACTTAATTGTAAAACATCAAATGTTATATCGGTAGCAGAACATATATTTAGCTTGATATTAAGCTTAAAAAAGAGAATTATAGAAGCAAATGATATTGCAATGAAAGGTGGAGAAAAAAAACTACTATCAAAAAGAAGCAATGATATCAGCTATAGTACAATGGGATTGATTGGTGCAGGAAAAATATCTCGTGAAGTGATTAAAATAGCAAAAGTTTTCAATATGAAAATTTATTGTAATACCCTAAATCCAGAAAAACACCAAGATTTATTACAACAAGGAGTAGAATTTGTAGCTTTAGATACACTATTATCCAATTCGGATATTATAACAGTGAATATTCCTCTTAATGAAGAAAGTAGAAATTTAATTTCAAAAGATAAAATAGGATTAATGAAAAAAACAGCAACATTTATAAACACATCTAGAGCAGAAATTGTTGATATCAATCAATTAATCAAATATGCAGATGAAAATGATACATTTTATGTTGGATTAGATATTGATGCGGAATATTATAAAGATATTTTAGGAAAAAAAAGAAATAATGTAATAGTAACTCCTCATATAGCGGGTGTAACTCAAGAAGCCATAAAAAGAATGGACATTGAATTAGTAAATAATATAAAAGGATATTTAGAGAATAAAATATGTTAGTAAATGAAATTATAGAGTATTGTCAAAAAAAGAGTAAAGCATATATTGATTATCCATTTGGAGATATTCCTATATGCTTTAAAGTAAATAAGAAAATTTTTGCAGAAATATATCCATTAGAAAATGATTATAAAATAACATTAAAATGTGATCCATTATTAGCAGAATTATATAGAAAACAATATGAGGATGTAGTAATAAAAAGTTTTTCTAAAAAAGTACAAAAACAAATATTAGAAAGTAAAGAAGTATAATGTGGAGGTTATAAATATGTTATCAAAAAAGTTAAATATTGGAGATAAAATAGGAATTATTTCGCCATCAGCACCAATAACAAAGGATTTAGAAGAGCAATTTAATAAAGGGCTACAAGTATTTGAAAATATGGGATTTAAAGTAATTTTAAGTAAAAATGTATATGCAAATACTTTAGGATATTCTGCTACCATAGAAGAAAAAATTGAAGATATAAATGAAATGTTTTTAAATAAAGATGTAAAAGCAATTATATGTTCACAGGGTGGGCAGAATTCTAATGCAATTCTTCCATACTTAGATTATGATTTAATAAAAAATAATCCTAAAATAATAATGGGAATTAGCGACTCAACAGCTATCTTGAATGCTATTTATTCAAAAACAGGATTAATAACTTATCATCAAAACGATGTAATTTGGGGATTAGGAAGAGAAGAATCAGAAAAAGAAGTTAACGATTTTAAATTAAGACTAATAGATGGAAAAAATGGATACATACAACATTTTACAGAATGGAGATGTTTAAAGCAAGGAATAATAGAAGGCGTTTTAATTGGTGGAAATTTATCAACTCTTATTAAATTATTAGAGACAGAATATTGTCCAGATTTTAATAATAGTATATTGTTTTTAGAAGAGTATGCAGGAGAATCACCGATAGATGAAATAGATAGTAAAATAAATATATTAAAACAACATAAAGTATTTGAAAAAATAAAAGGTCTATGGATTGGCTATTATGAGAAAGACACAAATAATTTGAAATTTGAAGATGTTATACTAAATAATTTAAAAGAATATTCTTTTCCAATAGTAAAATGTAATGACTTTGGTCATAATTGTGACAATGTAGTTATTCCAATAGGTGCAAGAGTAAAATTAGATGCAACTAATTGTGAAATTGAGATAATAGAAAAAATATTAAATTAATTATAAATTGATAAAATATAAAAAGCCATTCGTTTGAATGGCTTTTGCTGACACTTTGCATCAGCTCGGGTCAGGTCCTAATCTAGCAAGCTATTTCAGACCTAGTAGAATATCTATCTACAGTACATAGTATTCCTTAATTTCTTTAATTATACACTAAATTATTCAAAAAGTATAGAGTTTTATTGAAAATTTTTGAAATTTTATATGTAAATTAGTTCTTTAAAAATTATTTCTTCAACTGAATGTTTATAGCCATTCATAAGATCCACCCATTTTAAGGGGTCAGTATTTTTCATGTTTTCATCAATAGGATTTTTTTCTAGCATTTGTTTCATAAGTATGTCAAATCTTTTTTTAGCCTGTTTATCAGTTTCAACGATATGTTTCCTTACAATTGTTGAAAACAAAGAATATGGCAGATTAGGAAATGTTTTAACGGAACATGCCTACATATATGAAAAAAATTTATGAGGTGGAATATGAAAATAGAAAATATAAATTTAGATAATATTAAAGTAGTAATTTTTGATTTTGATGATACATTAGCAATACATAAGGATAAAGACTTTTCAATACATCGTAGAGAAAGTGAAGAAAAAAGATTAGGTTATTATTTAAATGCTTATCAAAATCCTGATACTTTTTATGAAGATATTGAACCATGTATAAGATCTGAAGTGTTATATAATTTTATTAACGATTTAAGAAATAAGGATATTAAAATGTGTTGCTTATCTGGAATGAAGTTTTCATTCCATTTAAAAGCAAAGCAAAATTTTATTAATAAGCATTATGGTAATGATATCGAAGTTATATCTGCTTCTACACAAGAATTAAAATTAGATGGTGTGAAAATTATACAAAGACTTAATAGTTGCAATTTACAAGAAATATTATTTATAGATGATAGATAAGATGTTATTGAGCTTTTAAACAAAAATAAAGTAACAGCAATACTTGTAAGTGATATTGTATTATAGGTGGTAATGTGAATAAAAAGTCAAAACTAATTGATATTTAACATAAAATATGGTAAAATATCAATTAGTTTATTATATTGCCAAGTACATATAGTTACTAGTTACTCGCAAATAGAATTATTAAGGAGGTACTGATGTTATGGCTAATGTTATGACTAAACAAGAACGGGAAGATTTTGTAAAAAAAATGTTTGAACCTACAATTGATAATGCAATACGGGATATGAGAATTTCAAAATCATTATTCTTGACTAAAGATAATAAATTTTATTCTAGTATTGCTAATGAGTATATGAAAGATAAAGAAAAATTCTTACCCTTCATTATAGAAGAAAAGCAAAGGGAATTTATGACAACATATACTCAGATTTTTCAAGAAGTTGGAGTCGCAGAAGATACGGAAATTGCATGGAGATTACTTAACTGGGAACACTCTGGTGATGTTATGATGTTGCTTAATGCTGATACTGATTGGAATTCAGTAGATGAATTGTTGCATTTGCAAGGTCATACTGGAGGGTCAATGAGTTGTTTAGCTTCAAAAATTCTATATTTTTCTCCCTATGGTTTAGATTTCATTGAACATATATGGGGAGTTGAAGAAAGAGTAAAAGCTGAAAAAGAAATAGTTTCTGTATCAAAAAAGAAGAAATCTCCTAAAGCCCAATAATTTCTATTAGTCAACATTAAAAAACAGCAAAGTTTGCGTTAACTCTGCTGTTTTTATTTTGTATTAGTTAGAACAATGCTATATTTATTGTATCAATAATTTAGTGCTTTTTTCATTATCTAAAGCTTCTATTTTCTTAATACCATTGCTACCTTGCAAAGTAATATATTGTTTTTTAGCTATTGCATTTAATCTTTCTAGTCTTTTGCTTTGTTCCAATCCTTGCTCTATCATTTCAGCATTAAGGTTTTCTAAATTGCTTAAAATTACTAGTTGTAGAATATTAGCATAATCTCTCATATTGCCCTCTAATTCTGGATTATTGTCTTCCAATTTTTTAGCAGTCATACCGAACAATGCTACATTTAACATATCTGCTTCATTAGCATAAACATATAATTTTTGTTTTCAGTAAGTGTAGGAACTAAATTTTCTTTTATACTATCAGTATGTATTCTATAATTTGTTTTTGCTAGTTCTCGTCTTACAGACCATTCTATTTTATTTTGATAGCTTTCATTTTTCTTTAATCTTTCAAACTCTCTTATTAAATAAAGTTTAAATTCTACACTTAACCAACTTGCAAATTCAAAAGCTAAATCTGGATGTGCATAAGTTCCAATACTATATTTTCCACCTTTTGAAATTAATCCTATTGCATTAGTTCTTTGTATCCATTGTTTAGGACTCATTGTATAAGAAGCTGTTCCTATTTCATTTATTTTAATTTCACGATATTCCGTTAAATTAAAATTTTCATTATTAAGTTCTTCCCACAATCTATAAAAATATAATTAGAAATTTGTATTATAATAAACGAATTGTTGTATAACTATTCTAATGAATTGTTTGATTTGAGGCTTTTTTATTATACTTAAAAACAGGTATAATTTTACCATTAACCATTAAAACGAACTTTAAATCATATTTTCTTGTACTAAATTGCTCCTCCGTCACAATGGAACTAATAAAGAAATAATATTGAAAAAATAGATAACCTCCTGTATAATATAATTATGTAACCTAAGGCCGCAAATATATTAAACAGGAGGTCTTTTAGATGACGAATATCAAATACTCAAAAAGTTGAGTCAAGACATGAGAATGAGAAATTTCTATCATTACACATATGATTCATATATGAAAAAAACAAAAGAAATGATGGTATATTTTAACAAATAACACGTGAATATGGCATAGAAAGTTCAACATTATACAAATGGGTACAGTTATATGGAAAAATTCAAACCCCAGATGGAGAAGTAACAAATAATAAAGAAATCAAAAAATTAAAAAAAGAAATAAATGATTTAAAGATAGAAAATGAAATATTAAAAAAAGCTATGGCCATATTCACGCAGAAATAGAAGATAAATTCAAATTTATAGAGGAGAACAAAGGAATTTATGATATTAAGAGATTATGCAAAGCACTGAAAATAAGTCGATCAGAATATTATTATCATAAAAATCATAGAACAAATGCATATAAAGAAGATAATAGAAGTCTGGATGTTGATATCTTAAGAATATACAATGAAAGTAAGAAAAGATATGGTTCACCAAAAATCCAGAAAATACTTGAAAGAGCTAAGATTAAGGCATTCATATAGTAAAATACCTTATGATATAGAAAAAATGTCAGCGTAAAAATTCTACGCTTTTGTGTCCAAAAACTTGACATAGATCCAAAGTAATTTTGGAACGAAGAAAAAGCCATTACAAAGAAAATTGACAAGATATATGCTAGACTTTAAAAATATTGAAAGGCTTATATTTGAAGTAACACCGAGCATTTCATAAATACTAGGTATTGTCTATAAATTTTTAAGCGATTGTCATATTTTTATTGATTTATTAAGGAAAATGATGTATGATAAAAGTGTATGCAAAATTGCACAAAAAATATATAGGAGGACCATAATATGGCAAAAATTAAACTTGAACAGATGGCGGAAAAAGTAGAGAAATCTTTTCGGAGATGTCTTTTTGAAGAAAATGAAGACACTTCAAATTATGTAGAAGTTTGTGGGATTAGTTGTAACTATGGGTTACACCCACAAAGACTAGAAGGTGAGCGAGAAAATATAAAAGCAATCCTTGAAGAGTTACCGGAAGAATTCAAAAAAGGTTATACATTTTTAGCTCTTTGCTACGACAAAGAAAAATGCCTTTGGACAGGAGACCAGAGAATATGTGAACAACTGGTGGTTATGGCAATTGGGCTGAAACTTATGTCATACTGTTTACCATATGAAATGTGGTCAGCATTACCTGGCGGAATGCCGTATGTAATAATACTTAAATAAATAAGAAGATATCTTTCCTCTCCTTTTATGGAGAGGTTTCTAAAAATATAAAGGGGTACTAAAAATGAATTATATTGATAGATTACAAATAATAAAAAAATTACTTGTTATATTCTTTTGCATTTGAGTGTGCAAGAAGAATAATCTACGAGCCTAAGGTTTACAATGTATACACAGGATTTGGTAAAAGGTTTGATCTTGAAGTTACAGAAAACCTTAAAAAATTCACAAAATGGTGTATTGCAATTAAGCGATACACCATTTTTACCATTTCTTTTCTAAATCTAATAATCTTTTTAAACTTAATGCAAAATTTAATATTTCGCTTACAAAAACAGATGCAATAAATCCTTTTATTCCAAAAACAGGAACAAAAAATAAGATAAAAAGAATACTAACAACTATATCTATAATATTTATAAAAAGCACATTAACTTGAGCGTCTAATCCTTTTAAAATATTATCTACAACAATATCTACATACATAAAAGGAATAAGAGGTGCAAATATTTTTATATAAATACCAATAGAAACATCATGGTAAATTAGTTTAGCAAGTGTGTTTCCAAAAATAATAAATAAACTTGTAAGTAGTAGCGCAAATAAAAAAGCCCCTACAATTAATTTATCTGAGTATTTCTTTATTTTTATATAATCTTTTTTTACATAATATCTGGAAAATTCAGGAATTAAAAGCCCTGAAACAGCAGTTAAAAAAGTTGCAGGAAATAGTACAATAGGCATAGCCATTCCAGTTATTGTTCCATAATTTGCAAGTGCTGTATCACAATTAATACCATTTTTTTCTAAACTAGATGGAATAATCAATTGTTTTACTGTAGAAAGACCAGAGCGAATATATGATGTAAATGCAACAGGCATAAGTATTCTAAAAATTCTGTATAAAAATTTGTTTTCTTTATGTACAATGCTATTTCCTATTTTTCTATTTAAATCTAGTGTAAAAACAAATATATTATATGTAAATGAACAGATTTCTGATAAAACATCTCCTAAAATTAATGCAAAACATATGTTTTCAATATTACCAGTTGGGAGATATTTATTAAGTAAGAATATTGTTATAAATATTTTTGCAATATATTCTAAAAAGTTTGCTATAACAGATTTATAGACACGTCTTACTGCAGTAAAATAGCCTGAAATACTACTAGATACAGCTATCATTGGAAGAGCGATAGATATTAAGTAAACAATTTTACATCCAACTTTATCATGAAAACATATTTTCGTAATAAAAGATGCGTTCAAGCAAAATATAATACATGCACAAAAACCAAATACTAAACTAATAATAATACATTTGGTAATAGATTTTCTAATTCCATAACTATTACCAAATGCAAGCTCTTCAGAGACAATACGTGTAGATGTTATATTTATACCGAGAAGCGGCAAGTGTTATACCAAACATATATGCGGTCATTATAAGTTGAAACACTCCTAAGACATCTCTTGGTATCTGATTAGATACATATATATTAAATACTAATCTAATTATTTGTAAAAAAAGTGAGCTACCTACCATTAGTAGCGAATTCAATAAAAATACTTTAAATCTTTTCATAATAGATTAATATTATTATATTTAGAAAAAAAGAACCTACAAATATCACAATCTTTACATATTGTAACTCTATTATCAAAAATAAGCTCTAAGGTAGATATAAATTCGTCTTTGTAATTATCACTAAGTAAGTGAATATATATTTTTTTAGGAAGAAGATTTAAGAGCGTATTTAGTATCATATCAGAAGAAGAAAAACTAATATCAGATAAATATTTAGCATTTAATAGGTTTATATCTATTTTTATATTATTTTTGTTTTTGTCTAATAAAATAGGTTTTATTTGTTTGCTTTCTGGTGTATAAATTAGATGGACTAAGTCTATTTTACTTTCTTCTGATTTTATATATATTTTTAATAACGATACAAATTCATTGTATTCTTTTTCTATTAAATATTGTTTAACAGCATCATCTACAATTTTTTCTAATATAGTTATATATTTTTTTAATCTAAATGTAATAAATCCTTTTAAGTATAAAGTAGTTCTAGATTTAGTAGAAGCTAGAAAGAAATTATAAAAACTTTCATGCAATGTATTTTCTTTTTCTTCAAAATTTTCTATACTTTCAAGATTTATAGAATGAATTTTGTCTAAAATTAGTTGTTTTTCCTTGTTTTCAAAGTAAAAATATTCATTTTTTAGGATGTTTTTAGTGATAGAAGCTTCATAAATGTCTAAAACTGAAAAAGTTAAAATATTAGCAATTGTAGAGAAAAATAATTTTGCATCATTTCCTTTATAATGTATAAAAATATTATCATAAATTTTAAATTTATGACTCGAAAAATATATATCATTTAGATCAATTTGTTTTATATTATTTAGTAGATAATTTAGTATTTTTGGATTATTGGTTTTTATACATATTGTTTTCATTAAAGAACCCCCTTTTTAAACATAATTATTATCTACTAAAAACGCTAAGATATACATTATATTATGCAAAGAGTTTAATTTGGTGTATTGATATTTTTTTTTCGTTGTAGTAAAATGTGTACCAAAGATTTATTAATAAAGAAAGGAAAAATAATGAGGAAAAAATGGCAATATTACCAAAATGAAAATACAAAAGAAGCGGATAAATTACAAGAAAAATTAGGTTTAAATAAGTTGATTTCTACAATTCTTGCAAACAGAGGAATAACTATAGATAATGTGGATGTATTTTTAAATCCAAACAGACATGATTTTCATAATCCATTTGATATGCCAGATATGGAAAAGGCAGTAAATAGATTATTAATAGCAATCGAAAAAAATGAAAAAGTTATTATTTTTGGAGATTATGATGTAGATGGAATAACTAGTACAACAGTACTAAAAAGTTTTTTACAAGATAGAGGATTATATGCCGGTGTATATATTCCAAATAGGTTAAAAGAGGGTTATGGCCTAAATGAAGAGGCAATAAAAAAGATTGCTAAAGAAGGCTATACGCTAATGGTTACTGTGGACTGTGGTATAACAGCTGTTAAAGAAGTTGAACTTGCTAAAAAATTAGGAATAGAAACTATAATTACAGATCACCATGAGCCAGCTGAAGAACTTCCTAATGCTATTTCGGTGGTAGATTGTAAAAGAAAGGATAATAAATATCCATTTAGAGAACTTGCAGGAGTGGGTGTTGCTTTTAAACTTACTCAGGCAATAAGTAAAAGGTTAAATTTAGATGAAAAAGAATACTTAAAATATCTTGATATTGTTTCAATTGGTACAATTTCTGATATAGTTCCGCTAGTAGACGAAAATAGAGTTATAACAAAACTTGGGTTAAAACTTGTTGAATGCACAAAAAATGTTGGTTTAAAAGCGATTTTAAATGAAATACGGGTATAATAAAATTGATTCTACAGCCATTGCATTTGGTGTAGCTCCAAAAATAAATGCTTGTGGAAGAATGGGCTTTAGTTATAAGGCATTAGAACTATTACTTGAAAAAGATTATGAAAAAGCTTCTAATTTAGCAAATGAAATAAAAGATTTTAATCTTCAAAGACAAAAAGAAGAAAAACAAATATTCGAAGAAACAAATAAACAAATAAAAGAAAATAATATGGAGAACTTAGACAGTATTATTTTAGGAGGCAGAAATTGGCATAGTGGTGTTATCGGAATAGTCGCTTCAAAAATAACAGAGATGTATTTTAAGCCATCAATATTAGTTTGCTTTGAAGATGAATTAGATATAGGAAAAGGTTCGGGAAGAAGTATTCCTGGTTTTGATTTACATGATGCTTTAATGAAGTGCAAAAATTACTTGTCTGGTTTTGGTGGACATAGTATGGCAGTTGGAGTAAGTGTAGCAAAAGAGAATTTTGAAAAGTTTAAAACAGAGTTTTTAAAAATAGCAAAAGAAGCGGATATTTCGAAATTTGTTCCTGTTCTTAATATAGATGAATCAATAAGTATAGATGATATAGATATGCAAATGGTGGAAAGCTTATCTATGTTAGAACCATTTGGAGAGGCAAATAAAATGCCTATATTTGCATTTAAAAATTTAAAAATTCACGCAATAAGGAGTTTGTCTGATGGAAAGCATTTAAAATTAGGATTAAAAAGTGAAAATAATGTTTATATTAATGCAATTGGTTTTAATTTAGGAGAACTTGCACAAGAATATAAAATTGGAGATAAAATAGATGTTGCGGGAAATTTAGAAATAAATTCATTTAATGGTACTAGAACAATTCAAATTAATATAAAAGATATAATGAAATCATTATAAAAATTAAGGGGGTTTTTATGGCAAAAGATTTAGAGATAACAATTTATGATGTAATATCAAAGAAAAAGGAAATAACAAGAAGAGTAGATACAAAATTAATAATGAAAGCATATAATTTAGCAGCAGAAAAACACAAAGACCAAAAAAGAGGGTCTGGAGAGCCATATATTATACATCCATTAAATGTGGCATATATTCTTGCAAATATTGGTTTAGATGATAATACTATTTGTGCAGCTTTATTACATGATGTGGTTGAAGATACAGATGTAACAAACGAAGATTTGGTAGAAATGTTTGGAAATGAAATTGCAGAAATGGTAGAAGGTGTTACTAAACTTAGTAATCTTCAATTTGCTACTGTTGAAGAAACTCAGGTAGAAAATTATAGAAGAATGTTTTTAGCAATGGGAAAAGATATAAGAGTAATTTTGATAAAACTTGCAGATAGACTTCACAATATGAGAACATTGAAGTTTTTAAAAAGAGAAAGACAAATAGCAAATGCAAAAGAAACTTTAGATTTATATGCTCCTCTTGCAAATAGATTAGGTTTATATTCAATAAAGGCAGAACTAGAAGATTTGGGATTTAAATATTTATATCCAGATAAGTATTATGAATTGGTTGAGAGTATAAATAAAAAGAAAGATGAAAGACTAAAATTTATAGAAAAGATAATGGATGATATAAGAATTCAATTAAAAAAACAAAGGATAGATGCAGAAGTTACAGGTAGAGCAAAACATTTGTACTCTATATATAGAAAAATGAAAAGAGATAATTCTACAATAGATCAAATTTATGATTTGTTTGCAATGAGAATAATTGTAAATTCTGTTAAAGATTGTTATGCTGCATTAGGTGTTGTTCATGAAATGTATAGTCCAATGCCAGGAAGATTTAAAGATTATATTGCTGTTCCAAAGCCAAATATGTATCAATCTATTCATACAACATTATTAGGAGAAAAAGGTACTCCGTTTGAGGTTCAAATTCGTACTTGGGACATGCACAGAATTGCTGAATATGGTATAGCTGCACACTGGGCTTATAAAGAAGCAAATTTTTTAGGAAGAGGAAAGAAAAATGTTATAGTTACAGAAGATAAACTTTCATGGTTAAGAGAAACCTTAGAATGGCAACAAGATATGCAAGATCCAACACAATTTTTAGAAAATTTAAAAAGAGAGCTATTTGAAGATGAAGTATATGTATTTACTCCAAAAGGTGCGATTAAAGTTTTACCAAAAGGTGCAACACCAATAGATTTTGCATATTTTATTCATGCTGAAATTGGAAATCATATGACAGGATGTAAAATAAATAGTAAAATAATGCCAATAATTACTCCATTAAAAAGTGGTGATATTGTTGAAATTATAACATCAGATAATTCTAAGGGCCCTAGTATGGACTGGCTTAAATTTGTAAAAAGTACACAAGCTAGAACTAAAATTAATAGTTGGTTTAAAAAAGAGAAGAAGGCAGAAAATATTGAAAAAGGAAAAACATCTATAGAAAAAGAATTAAAAAGATTAGGTGTTTCTCATGATAAATTATTTAGAGTAGAGTATATAAATCCTATGCTTAATAGATATAAATATAAGGATTTAGACGAAATGTATGCAGCCGTTGGATTTGGTGCAAATTCTGCAACCAAAGTAATTGCTCGTATGCTTATAGAGTATAGAAAAGATCATAAAGAAGAAGAAATAGAAGAAAAATTGGAACAATTGTCAAAATCCAGAAATGAAAGAAGAATAAAACCATCAAGTAATGGAATAATAGTTAAGGGAATTGATAATTGCCTAGTTAAGTTATCTAAGTGCTGTAATCCACTTCCGGGTGATGAAATTATAGGATATATTACAAAAGGAAGAGGAGTTTCGGTTCATAGAAAAGATTGTGTAAATGTAAAAGATTTACTAAAAGAAGAAAACAGAATTATTGATGTTTCTTGGGTTGAAGAAAAACAGGCTTCTTATAATGTAGATATAGAAATTGATGCAAATGATAGAAGCGGATTACTTGCAGATATAACAAAGAGTTTAACTTCTACAAAAGCTAATATAGTAGGAATAAATGCAAGAACAGGAAAAGATAGAATTGCAATAATTGAAATAACAATAGAAACTAAAAATATTGATGAATTAAATACAATTTTAAAAGCTATTAGAAAAGTAGATAGTGTATATGAGGTTAAAAGAAAGAAGGTTTAATAAAATGATACTAAAGAGGTTAAAGATTTCAACTTGGATTGGTGACGAAACCAATTGCTATATAGTTTTTGACCAAGAATCTAAAGAAACGATGGTAGTTGATCCAGCAGGTGATGTAGATAGAATTGTAGAAATGATAAATATTTTGCAAGGAAATTTAAAATATATATTTTTAACACATTGTCATGGGGATCATATTGCAGGAGTAAAGGAATTAAAGGAAAAATTAGGTGGTAAAATATTAATTCATAGAGAAGAAGCGGATGGCTTAAATGACAAAGAAATAAATTTAACAGAATTTATGGATGGATTGCCAGAAATAGAAATAGACGCAGATTCAAGAATTGATGATGGAGATTTAATCCATATTGGAGAGCTGGAATTTAGAGTAATTCATACACCTGGTCATACAAAAGGAGGATGTTCTTTATATTTAGAAAGTGAAAAATTATTATTTTCTGGAGATACATTATTTAGAGGAACATGGGGAAGGACAGATTTGCCAACTTCTGACTTTAATCAGATTATGGATTCTATTATAAATAAACTATTAATACTTCCAGAAGATACTATAGTGTATCCTGGACATGGAAAGTCAACAATGATAGGAAATGAAAAGCCAATTTATTTGGAATTAAAACCTAGAAAAATTTAAAAAAATAAATAATTAACAGTAAATGGAAGAATTTAGGAAAATACTTTTGAAAATGAGAAATAACAAACAAAATAAAAATTGACAATTGGAAAAAAATGGAATATAATATAAGAGTACAAAACGTAAAACGTAATCTTTATAAAGATTACATGGCAAAACGAAAGGAGAAAACATTATGCAGGAAAACAACAAAAACACTAAAAACGCAGTTGACAAAGAAAGAGGGTATAGAGTTGGTAGACCAAATTACTACCCTTACAACTGCAGCTTTTTAGACAACCATTTCAAAGAATGGAAGGAAAAATGCAGCATTAAGTAGTAAAACTGCTGTTATGTGATTTCCGAGCCACCATTATATTGCAAATGATTTGTGATATAATGGTGGCTTTTTTGCATATTAATTTTGTTAAATGAATATATATTTAACAAGGAGTATGATAAATGTTTAGTATTACAGTAGTAAAATTTAAAGATATAGTTGTAATTTTATGTATAATAAGTATAGTTTATATATTAGGAAATGTTGTTTTTAAGAATTTATTTAAAAGTGAATATATAAACCGAGCAGTTGTTTGTATTAATAAAATAGATTGTATAAAATTAGGAATAAGGAAACAAAGTGGTATTATAAATTATGTAGTTAAAGAGGGAGAAGCGGATGAAAAAAATGAGAAAATATCTATTAATACAATTTTTAAAATAGGAATTAATATATTAGATGCAAAAGAAGAAACTAAAAATATTGATGAAAATATTGATGAAACAAAACAATTAGAAGATAAAACAGAAGATATAGAAAAACAAGAACAAACTGAGACAGCTAATATAAATGAAAATGTAAAAAAAGATTTAGAAACGAAAGTTGTAACACAAAACCCCATAGTTGAAAAGTATAGTAATGAATATAATGGAATAAAAATAAAAAATGAAACTTCATATAATTTGCAAGAAATTTCATTAAATCCAGATGAACTTCAAATAGATAAAAGCAATATAATTATATTTCACACTCATACATGCGAAAGTTATACTCAAAGTGACAATTATAGATATGAGCCATCTCGGAAATTATAGAACAACTGATCAAAATTTTTCTGTTGTACGAGTTGGAGACGAGCTTACAAATGGACTACAAGGATATGGATTTAATGTAAATCATAATAAAAACTTTCATGATTATCCTGCATATACAGGTTCATATACAAGATCTCTTGCAACAGTTAAAAATATATTAAAAGATTTTAAGTCAGATATAATAATAGATTTACATAGAGATGCAATAGGAAGTAATGAAAATTATGCTCCTCTTGTAAAAATAGGAGACGATTATTGTGCTCAATTAATGTTTGTAATGGGAACAGACGGAGGGGGGCTATCTCACCCGAATTGGAAAAGTAATTTAGAATTTGCAATAAAAATTCAAGAAAAAGCAAATGAATTATACCCAGGACTTTTTAAGCCTATAATTTTAAGAAATTCAAGATATAATCAGCATTTAGGAAAAGCTGCTTGTATAATTGAAGTTGGTTCAACTGGAAATACTATGGAACAAACTTTAAATAGCATGAAATATTTATCTTTGGTGTTTTCTGAGGCATTAAAATAAAAATTGGCTGAATATCAGCCAATTTTTGGCATATAATAATACAAAGGAGGGTATAATCGATTAAATTTTAGGTAATTGATTATATAAAAAAGTTATGAAAAATGAGCTTAGATATTGGACAAGTGTTTTTAAAAGAATAATTTTATTATCTTTTGCCATTGGCTTAACAATTTTATTATTTAAAATTGCAATATTTTATATGCCATTTCTAATTGCATTTATTATATCTTTGATTATAGAACCATTAATAAGAAAATTAATGAAAAACTTTAAAATTACAAGAAAATTAAGCTCTATAATAGTATTTGTGTTTACATTTGGAATAATAATTGGACTTTTTACATGGGGGATTTTAACACTAATTTCAGAATCTTCAAATTTATTATCAGATTTTAATAATTACTATAATAACATATATAATCAAATACAAAATATTCTTGATAGTTTTAATTCTCTAAAACTAAAGTTTTCAAAAGAGCTAATAGATATAATAGAAAAAAGCAGTTTTTCTGTACTAGAAAATGTCTCGAATTATTTTCAAGAATTTTTAATAAAAATAGTAGAAGGAATAAAATTTATTCCATGTATTATGATATATGTAGGTGTAACCATACTTGCTTTATATTTTATTTGTACAGATAAAATATATATGCTAGATGAATTAGAACACCATTTGCCTGATAAATGGATGAAAGAATTAACTAGGCACATAAGAGAAATTGCAAAAACATTAGGTGGATATTTAAAAGCACAAGCAACTTTAATTCTAATTTCTTTTGTAATATCTTTAATAGGTTTATATATAATGGATTTCGTGGGATTAAATGTGGGATTTCCATTAATTATTGCAATAGGAATTGCGTTTGTAGATGCATTACCTATTTTAGGATCTGGAACAGTAATGGTACCATGGGGAATTTTTTCAGGATTAAATGGAGATTTAACTCTTGGAATAAGCATAATAGTATTATGGATTATAATGAGTTTAGTTAGGCAATTTATTGAACCTAAAATTGTTAGTCGGAAATATTGGAGTACACCCTATATTTACAATAACAGCAATGTACACAGGATATAAATTTATAGGAGTTTTACGGAATGTTTGTAGGACCTATTGTGCTTATTATTGTAAAAAACATTTTTTCTAAAATTTTAGATGATGGAATTGTAAAAACTATATTAAATATTGAATAAAAACGGCCACTTAAAAAATAAAGTAGCCGTTTTTTAAAACATATTTGAAGTAGGAACATAACTTTCATCTGGAACAGAAACGAATTTGTCTGAAGGTTCTTCACATTCAAACATAGAATCGACTTTTATTTGGGCAATATCTCCATAGTAATTTCCTTTTATAATTGTTCCTGTAATATCAACCCAAGTATTATCTTTAAATTCATAGGCTGTATCATATGTACATAAAAAGCCCACAACTAGGCTTTGGTTAGTGTTAGGACTAATTAACATATCTCTTGCAAGGACAAATTCATCTTTTTCAAAATCTATTAAACGGTAAATATAGCCTATAAAATGAATTTTACAACCCACATATGAGTCAATATCTTTTGTTACTGCTTGAAGAATATTAGTGTAATTTTTTGAAGTTATTTCAAAAACAGCATTTGTGTTTATTGTGTCTGTTAGTTTTAAGTCTTCTACATTTCCGAGAATTAGATTTTTTTATAAATATATTGTAAAAACCAATTGAAAATATTATTAAGATTATAATAAGCATAATTATAAATAAAAACTTAATTAGCCTATTGCCATCTAACTTTAGATTGTATAAAAACATATTATTACCTTCCTTTTTTATTTATATTAAAAATTTATTCTAAGTATAAAGAAATATTACAATTTTAGTTTGGATTTTTTCTATTTAATATTAAAAGCTATGAATATTGTACAATTATTAAAAGTTAAAAGAAAAACATTGAAAAAAATATATAAAAAATGTATAATTGAGAAAAAATATTTTAAGGAGCAAAAAAATGGGAAAGTTTGTGCATTTACATATACATAGCGAATATAGCCTGTTAGATGGAGCAAATAGAATAAAAGATTTACCTGTAAGAGCAAAAGAACTTGGAATGGATGCTATGGCTATAACAGACCACGGAGTAATGTATGGGGCAATTGATTTTTATAAGGC
>CAKPCG010000027.1 GCA_934141475.1 uncultured Clostridia bacterium | reverse complement strand
GAGCTATTTGAAGCTCGTAAACCAAAAGGATTAGCTGTAATGACAGAAATAGCAGGAAAAGTAAAAGTAAAAGAATCTAAGAAGAAAAAAGAAGTTATTGTAACATCTGATACTGAATCAAAAACATATACAGTACCATTTGGACCAAAAATGAAAGTAAAAGATGGAGACATGGTAGAACCAGGAGATCCATTAGTAGAAGGTTCTTTAAATCCAGCAGATATCTTAGCTATAAAAGGACCAGAAGGTGTATTTGAATACTTAACAACAGAAGTTCAAAAAGTTTATAGAAACCAAGGTGTTGATATAAATGACAAACATATAGAAGTAATAGCAAGACAAATGCTTAAAAAAGTAAGAGTAGAAGATAATGGAGATACAGATATGTTCCCAGGAACATTAGTAGACATGTATGAATTTGCAGACAAAAACAAAGAGGCAGTAGAAAAAGGAGTTAGACCAGCTACTGGAAAACGTGTTCTACTTGGTATTACAAAAGCTTCTCTTGCAACAGATAGTTTCTTATCAGCAGCTTCATTCCAAGAAACAACAAGAGTATTAACAGAAGCAGCAATAAAAGGTAAAGAAGATGACTTAGTTGGATTAAAAGAAAACGTAATTATAGGTAAATTAATCCCAGCTGGAACTGGTATGAAAAAATATCAAGATTTACAAATAAGCACAGAAAAAGAAAATAAAGAAGAAGAACCAAAACAATAATAGTTCCATTAAGGCCGGTTCTTTTGGGTAATATGGAACCCAAAAGAATCGGCTTTAATAGCATAGAAGAGAGGAATAAAAATATATGTATGAAAATTTTGGAATAAGTAAGCAAATAGAAGAATTAGCAATAGAGGTAGAAAAAGAAATTGAACTACAATTTAAACAAATAGAAAAGACATGCCAAGCAAATAGTTTAAAAGTATTACAAGCAATGCAAAATAATAATTTATCTGGAATGCACTTAAATACATCAACAGGATATGGAATAGATGAAGTAGGAAGAGATAAAATAGAAGAAATATATGCAGAAATATTCAAAGCAGAAGACAGCTTAGTTAGAAGTCAACTAATTTCTGGTTCACATGCTCTAGCAATTACATTACAAGGATTACTAAGACCAAATGATACAATGCTTAGTATTACTGGATTACCATATGATACATTACAAACAGTAATAGGAATAGGTAAAAATCCTTCTAAAAGTTCTTTAAAAGCATTTAACATAAATTATGAACAAATAGATTTAAAAGACAATGAATTTTTTGACACAGAAAAAATAACGAAAAGACTTGCTAAAAAAGACATTAAACTAGTAGAAATCCAAAGATCAATTGGCTATTCTACAAGAAAGAGCATAAGCATAGAAAAAGTAGAAGAAATAATAAAAGAAATAAGAAAAGTAAATAAAGAAGTTATTATAATGGTCGACAATTGTTACTGCGAATTTGTAACAGAAAAAGAACCTATAGAAGTTGGAGCAGATATAGCAGTAGGTTCATTAATAAAAAATCTAGGAGCCGGAATTGCAACAAGTGGAGCATATGTAGTTGGAAAAAAAGAATTAATATCATTAGTTGCAGATAGATTAACAGGACTTGGAAAAGAAATAGGGCCATCATTAGGACAAAATACAAATTATTTAAAAGGACTATTTTTTGCACCATCAGTAGTTGCAAGTGCCCTAAAAACAATGGTATTTGCAAGTAGAATGTTAGAAAAATTACGGTTACAACACAAGTCCCAAATACAACGAAAAAAGATCAGATATTGTTCAAAATATTATATTTAATGACAAAGAAAAACTAATAAAATTTTGCCAAGGAATACAATCAGGTTCTCCAATAGATAGCCATGTAACACCAATACCAAGTCCTATGGCTGGATATGAAGATGAAGTTATAATGGCAGCAGGAACATTTGTAGATGGGGCAACAATTGAACTTAGCTGTGATGCACCTCTAAGGGAACCATATATTGCTTACATGCAGGGAGGATTAACTTACGAATATGGAAAATTGGGTGTGATGAAAGCAATTCAATTTATGCAATAATAAAAAATACTAGCTTAGATAAATTTCTAAGCCAGTATTTTTTTATTCAACAGTAACAGATTTTGCTAAGTTACGAGGTTTGTCAACATCTAATCCTTTTTCTTTAGATACATAATAACCTAAAAGTTGTAGAGGAACTATAGTAACTATAGAAGAAAGGTAAGTACATGTATCTGGAACTACAATAACATTATTAAACAAAGATGTGTTAATTTCATTTTTTATAGATTCAGAAACAACAGCTGTAGTAATAGCACCTCTTGTAATAATTTCTTCCATATTGCTTACAGTCTTTTTAACTAAATTTAAATCTGTCATTATACCAATAACATTTATACCTTTTTCAATTAAAGCTATTGTACCATGTTTTAATTCACCAGCTGCATAGCTTTCTGAGTGAATATACGAAATTTCTTTTAATTTTAAAGATGCTTCTAATGCAGTTGCATAATCTATACCTCTTCCTAAATAAAATACATCATGTTCTTTAAATATACTTTTAGCAATATTTGCTATTGATTCTGTATTTTTTAATATAGCTTCTATTTTATTTGGAATACTTAATAATTCTGCTTTTATTTCATCTAATTTAACACTTTCACAAGAGCCTAAAACATTTGCAAAATATAATGTTACAAGTGTCATTAATGTAATTTGAGAGGTATATGCCTTAGTTGAAGCAACTGCAATTTCAGGACCAGCATGTGTGTATAAAGTATAGTCAGCTTCTCTTGCAATAGAGCTTCCGAGTTACATTTGTAATTGCAATTGTTGTTGCTTCTTTTGATTTAGATAATTTTAAGGCAGCTAAAGTGTCTGCTGTTTCACCTGATTGGCTAATAAAAATACATAAAGTGTTTTTGTCTATAAGAGGATTTCTGTAACGAAATTCTGACGCAATATCAACTTCTGTATGAATTTTACATAGATTTTCTATAGTGTTTTTTACAGATAACCCTACATGCATAGCTGTACCACAAGCTACTATATAAATTTGATTTATTGAGCTTAAAAATTCTTTAGTAAAATTTAGCTCAGGGAAGTTATAATTTCCAGAATCTAATCTTGAACCAATAGTTTCTCTAATTGCTTTTGGTTGTTCCATTATTTCTTTTAACATATAATCTTCAAAACCATTTTTATCTGCAGCCATTGCATCCCAAGTTATAGTTGTTGTATTTTTTGTAATAGGGCTTAAATTTTTATCAAAAAACATTATGTTTTCTTTAGAAATAACAGCATATTCAAGATTTTCAAGCATATAAAAATTCTTGGTATAACTTAAAATAGCTGGTATATCTGATGCTACATAATTTTCGTTAATACCTTTTCCTATAACTAAAGGACTATCTTTTCTAACAACAATCATTTTGTTTGGCATATATTTTGAAAGGATTTCTAAAGAAAAACTTCCAATTAAATCATTACAAGTTTTATTTACAGCTTTAAGTATTTTATTTTCGTCATTTGATGAATCTTTTTCATAATAATAATTAATTAAATTTGGGATAACTTCTGTATCTGTATCAGATATAAAATGATATCCATTTTCTTCTAACATTTTTCTAATAGAAATGTAATTTTCTATTATCCCATTATGAACTACAGCAAACGAATTTGAGTTATCCATATGAGGGTGAGAATTTATTTTTGAAGGTATTCCATGTGTTGCCCATCTTGTATGAGCAATTCCAATTGTTCCTTCTAATTTTTTAGTATCTTCTAAGTTACATAAATTTGCAACTCTACCTTTATCTTTTGCTATTTTTATTTCATTGTTTTCAATAGTTGCAATACCTGCTGAGTCATATCCTCTGTATTCTAATTTAGAAAGACCAGCTAATAAAATTGGGCTTGCTTTTTGAAAACCAACATATCCAACTATTCCACACATAAATATATCTCCTTTATACATAGTCTACATAATTGTTAATTATGCGAAATTTAAATCTATATAAGTATATTATCTCAATCACGTATATATTTCAAGTATTTTCATCAAAAATTCATAAAAGGTATTTAAAAAGCAAAAAAAAGTTGCTATAATAAAAAAGATATTAGAATTTTAAGGAGATAATATGTTTGACATAAAAGAAGAATTAAAAAAGCTACCTAAAGATCCAGGTGTCTATATAATGAGAGACAAAGATGACAATATAATTTATGTAGGAAAAGCCGTAAATTTAAAAAATAGAGTTAGTTCATATTTTAGAAAAACAAATAAAACAGATAGAATATTAAAGATGGTTTCATTAATTGACCATTTTGAATACATAGTTGTAAGTAATGAAGCAGAAGCATTAATTTTAGAATGCAATTTAATAAAAAAGAACAGACCTAAATATAATGTTTTATTAAAAGATGACAAAACATATCCATACATAAAAATAGATGTAAAATCAGATTTTCCAAATGTAATTATAACAAGAAGGGTTTTAAATGATGGAGCAAAATATTTTGGACCATATGCAAATCCAGGAGCAGCAAAAGAAATGGTGAATTTTATAAAAGAAAAGTATAAAATTAGGCAATGTAGAAATTTCAAGTCTAATACAAGAGCATGTTTGAATTTTCATATAAAAAGATGTTTAGCACCATGTATAGGAAATATTAGTAAAGAAGATTATAGAAAACAAATTGACGAGATAATTGATTTACTAGAGGGTAAAACAAATAAAATTTTAAAAGACTTACAAAAACAAATGCTAGAGGCATCAAATAGATTAGACTTTGAAGAAGCGGCATATATAAGAGACAGAATGCTGGCAATTGAAACAGCATCACAAAAACAAAAAGTTTCTAATATTTCTGAAAACAATATAGATGTTATAGGAATAGCAAAATCTGAATTAGAAGTATGTGTGGAAATTTTCTTTGTAAGAGGAAGCAAAATGATAGGAAGGGAACACTATTTTTTCGATAATCTATCAGATATGGAAAACAAAGAAATAATATCAGGATTTATAAAACAATATTATATGGATAATATGAATATTCCAAACAAAATAATGGTAGCAGAAGAATTAGAAGATGAAGAAGCTTTAGAAGAATGGCTAAAAGGTTTAACAACACATAAAGTCTTAATAGTAAGCCCTAAAAAAGGAACAAAACTAAGATTTGTTGAAATGGCAGAAAAAAATAGTAGAGTAACATTACAAAACAAAGAAAAAAATCAAAACGAAATATTAATGGAATTAAAAGAAAAACTTAATATGGAAAAATTACCAAGAAAAATAGAAACATATGATATATCTAATATTTCGGGAGAATTTATGGTAGCTGGAATGTGTGTAATGGAAGATGGAGTAATTAAGAAAAATTTATCAAGAAGATTTAAAATAAAAACAGTTATAGGGCAAGATGATCCGCGTTCCATGGAAGAAGTTATAACAAGAAGACTAGCCCATTCTATAGAAAATAGTGAGAACAAGGGATTTGGAAGACTACCAGATGCTATATTCGCAGATGGGGGAATAACTCAAATTAGGGCTGTAAGAAGAGCTGTAGATAAATATGGCGTAGATATTAAAATTTTTGGTATGGTAAAAAATGATAAACACCAAACAAGAGCTTTACTAGATGAAAATAGAAATGAAGTAGAGATTTCAGAAAATCTATTTAATCTAATAACATTATTCCAAGACACAGTTCATGATACAGCTATAACATATCATAGAAAATTAAGAGATAAAGCCTTAACAAGTTCTGAATTAGATGAAATAGAGGGAATAGGTGAACAAAAGAAAAAAGAATTACTTAAATATTTTGGAAGTGTTGAAAAAATAAAAAATAGTGATATAGACGAATTAACAAAGGTAAAAGGAATAAGCAAAGAACTTGCAAAAAAAATAAAAATTAAATTAAGTTAATAAAAGATACCCCTTCGGAAAAGTTCCAGAAGGGGTATAAAATCGGTTAATAAGTTACTGGTGATGGGTTAACGAGTTAGTTACTGAGAGTCGGTTAACAAGTTGGTTACTAAGAAGTGATGGTTGATAAGTAGTTACATTTGTGTCGATTAACAAGTTACTTCCCTGGGCGGTGTCCGAGACGGGTTCTCTTCTGCCATTCACAGGTATCCTGTATAAGCAATGTGATAACCTGTCTTACGTTTTCGGCTTCCTTTTTAGGAATCCTAAACTTCAGATAGCCTTCGGGTTTACCATTGGGTTTGCTACCATGTCTATCAATAGATACGGTAGACAAACCAAATAACGCGTTTACTATAGTTGCTTGGGCTTCGGGGTCATAACAATCTGCTAGATTGTGAGTGTTTGAGCCCAAAATCCACACATGGTCGATGACGTTTATTACGTCGCCCACCTGTTCAAAACGGATTGTCCGCCAGAACTGGTGGATGCCACAACCCATACGGGGATGAAAACTTGCAATCGACTGATTGAAGTTTCCTTTTGGGAGTAAATCCCAAACAATCGAGCCGGTAGAAAACTTTATAGGTCTTCTACTGATCTGGTTTGTTCCCTGAAGTGAATTCAGGGATGGAACTACGCCACCTGCTGTTGGAGTACCAGTTGACCTTCTGGCTACCTGATACTTTCTAATGATTAAATATACATAGATAATAATCATTAGAATTCCTACAAATGGAACACCTAAGCTAGTTAAGCCCCATAAAATGGCTCCAATAACAAATATTGGGCTAGCATATGAGCCTAACAGCCAACAGTCAGCAAGGACAGTTTCTAACAAGTAGCAAACAAGGTTGATGGTTAAGGTATTTGACCACACAAAAGTAGGACCAGCTACTAGACCAAACAACTGAAGGGCAAAAAGCCCAAACGCCAGAACTATAAACCGGTGATTTAAAAGATTTCTTAACATAAGAAATCCTCCTTTCTTCTGAAATTTTTTAGCACTTATTATTATACCATATTATGTAAAAAAAATCAAGCAAGCGACAGAATAACATATGTTAGCCGCTTGCTGTTGAAAACTATTTGATATTCTTGGAAATAATTTCCACGATATCATTTGGCAGAGCAAAAAACTTGTCAGGGTAGTTTGAAACAAACCAACTAGAAAGTTTTTCATTTCCAGTAAACCAACCGGTAAGCTTCTGGTGAGCCTCTTTGTAGCGAAACTCCTGCTCAGTTTCAAGAAGTTCCTGTACCGTTTCTAAAAGTATCTGGTTTTCACCTGCAATTGTTTTTTGGGTGAAAGCTTCAACAATAATTTCTTTTTTAGAAACTTTTGGCTTTTCTTCTTTGGGAAGAGGAGCCTGATGAACTTCAAAGTTTTTTACTAAAAGATTAGTAAAAGAATTTTTGGGTTCATTTACTACAGGATTCGCTGAGGAAGCTGCAGTAGTATCTTCTCCAAACAAATTTGCAAGTTTTTCTTTGAGTCTTCCAAATTTTGATTTGGATGGCTGCTGACCGCTGTTGTTAGCCTGAGAAGCCTGACTTGAATTCTGAGGCTGCTGACTGCTGTTGTTAGACTGAGAAGCCTGATTAGAATTCTGAGGCTGCTGACCGTTGGCTGCTTGAGCTGCCGGTTTTGATTTTGTAGGCTTCTGACCAATGGTTGCCTGAGCTGCCGGTTTTGATTTAACTGGCTGCTGAGCATTGGTTGCTTGAGCTGCCGGTTTGGGACTACTACTAACGAGTACCACAGGAATCGCAGTAGGCTCCTTACCAAAATCAAAATCTGCTAAAATCGGCTCATCTGAAAAAACAGAGCTATTAGCAGCAGGGTCTAACATCCCCTCAAATCCATCATCAACAGCAATTTTACCATTTCTTATCCGTACTTCTACGGTTGTATTATTTTTCTTCATGCTATAATCCTCCTTGGACATTTATATCTACATTATACCACTTTATGTAAAATAAATCAAATTTTACAAATAAATGTTTACAAATAAACAAATCGACTATATAATATGCAAAGAAAGATAAGGTGGAAAAATGAAAATAAAAGAATTTAGATTATTAAATATAACAATAAAGCAAAATGAAAAAATAATTTACCAAGGAAGTGCCGAAGAAATACCAGAAAACTTAAAAGAATTAGAATACGAAAAAATTTATTTTGACGGGGTAGATGTGGTAGTAGAACTTTAAAAGGAAGGAAAGAAAATATGAATTGGACAAAAGAACAAACAAAAGCAATATATAAAAGCAAAAGTAATATTTTAGTTGCAGCAGCAGCAGGAAGCGGAAAAACAGCCGTATTAGTTGAAAGAATAATAAATAAGATAATAAATGAAAAAATAGATATAGATAAATTACTTGTAGTAACATTTACAAATGCAGCAGCTTCTGAAATGAGAGAAAGAATATTAAGTTCTATATACAAAATTTTAGAAGGAGAAGAAGAGCAAAAAGATGAAGAAACAATAGATCATCTTCAAAGACAAATAACTTTACTAAACAAAGCAAATATATGTACAATAGATTCATTTTGCTTAGATGTAATAAAAAACAACTTTTTTGAGATAGAAATATCGCCTAATTTTAGAATTGCTGATACAGCAGAAATTGATTTGTTAAAACAAGAAGTTTTAGAAAAAATCTTTGAAGAAAAATATGAAAATCATGATGAAGATTTTGAAAAATTAATAAAAACATACACTTCATATAGAGATGATACTCCTTTAAAAGAATTGGTATTAAAAATATATACATATATAGAATCAAATCCATTTCCTACAAAATGGTTAGAAGAACAAGTAGAAAAATTTGATATAAAAGATATAAAACAAGATTTTTCAGAAACTGAATGGGGAAAAATTTTACTGGATTCAATGAAAGATGAGTTAACAGATTATATAAAAAAATTAAAATCAGAAGAAAAAAGACTTTCTGTAGAAAATGAATTAGAACAATATGATAGAGTTATTTTATCAGACATAAGTCAACTAGAAATGGTGTATTCTAATTTGGAAAAATGGGATACAGCATATAGTTATATAAATAGATTAGAATTTTTAGATTGGCCAAGAAGTAGAAAAATAACCAATCCAGAAAAAGATAGAGCAAAGGCAATTAGAGATAAAATAAGAAAAGATTTTAATAATAAAAAAGAAAAGATATTTACATCAAATTCAGAGGAAGCAAATGAAGATTTAATAAATATGTATGAAGTTTTAAGTAAATTAAAAGCTCTTATAATAGATTTTGATAGAGAATTTAGTAAAAGTAAAAAAGACAGAAATATTGTGGATTTTAGTGATATAGAACATTTAGCATTAAAAATTTTACTAAAAGAAGAAAATGGAGAATTTGTAAGCTCTGATATTGCAAAAATGTATCAAGAAAAATTTAACGAAATAGCAATAGATGAGTATCAAGATAGTAACTTAGTGCAAGAATATATACTAACATCAATATCAAATGGAAAAAATATATTTATGGTTGGAGATGTAAAACAAAGTATATATAAGTTTAGACAAGCAATGCCAGATTTATTTTTAAGTAAATATAAAGATTATAGTGAAGAAAATGCAAATGAAAAAGGATTAAAAATAAAATTATTTAAAAACTTTAGAAGTAGAAAAAATGTACTTGATTTTACAAACATAATTTTTGAAAATATAATGGGTCAAAAACTTGGAGAAATTGATTATACAGAAGAAGAGTATTTAAATTTAGGAGCATCATATAAAGAAAGTAAAGAAGACTTAATTTCTGAAATAGATGTAATAGATATTACAGAAGAAGAAAAAAATGAAACAGATGAAAAAGCAGAAGAAAATACGGATTTAGAAGAAGAAAATGAAAAAATAGAAGATATTGAATTAGAAGCAAAATATGTAGCCGAAAAAATAAGAAAATTACTAGATAATAAATTTCAGGTATATGATGGCAAAAAACAAATTTTTAGAAATATTGAATTTAGAGATATAGTAATACTTCTTAGATCTACAAAAAATAAAGCGAATATATTTGAAAAAGAGCTTATTAAACAAAATATTGATGTATATTCAGATACATCTTCTGAGTATTTAGATTCATATGAAATACAAGTAATAATGGATTTATTAAAGATAATAGATAATCCGTACCAAGATATTCCGCTAGTACATGTAATGTTATCTTGTATAGGGATGTTTACAGATAATGATTTATTAGAAATTAGACTATGTGAGCCAAATTGCGATTTTTATACAGCTGTTTTGCAATCAAGAATTTCTGTAAGTAAAGAGCTTAGAGAAAAAATAGATTCATTTTTAGAAAAAATAGATTCATTTAGAGAAAAAAATGGATATTTAGATTTAGATGAGCTAATATGGACAATTTATGAAGAAACAGGATTTTTAAATTATATTCAATTAATGCCAAATGGAAATTTAAGAGTAGCAAATTTAAAAATGCTATTTGAAAGAGCAAAACAATATGAAAGTGCATCTTTTAAAGGATTATTTAATTTTATAAATTTTATAGATAGAATAAAATTAGGTAGTGGAGATTTAGGAGCTGCAAAGCTTATTGGAGAAAATGAAAATGTAGTAAGAATAATGAGTATCCACAAAAGTAAAGGACTTGAATTTCCAGTAGTATTTGTTTCTTCTACAGGTTCTGGATTTAATATGATGGATTTAAATAATGATATATTGTTACATCAAAACATAGGAATAGGAGTAAAATATATAGATTATGACAGACAAATAAAATATGACACTATTTCTAAAATTGCATTAAGACAAAAACTTTTAGAAGAAAATCTATCAGAAGAAATGCGTATATTGTATGTTGCATTAACAAGAGCTAAAGAAAAACTTTATATTACGGCAATAAAAAAAGATTTTAATAAAAATAGAGAAAAAATGCAAGAATTAGTAGATATCTATCAAAAAGAAGAAGGAAAAATAAATCCAATTTTGCTAAAAAAATATAAAAAATATATAGATTGGATTTTACTTGTATATATGTATTTAGAAGATAATTCAAAAGAATTTATGAAACTAAATGTAATAAAAAAGCAAGACTTATTAAAAGATTTAAAGAAAGATGAAGAAAGAGAAAAAATAGATATTTTTACTTTGTTAGAAGAAAATTCTAAATATATAAAAGAAGAAGAAATAATAAAATTAAAAAATGAATTGGAATTTGAATACAAATATAAAGAACTAAAAAATATACCAACAAAAGAATCTGTAACAAATATTGTACATAAAAACAAAGAAGTTACATATGAAAATAACGAAGAAAATGAAGAAGAAAAAGAAATTGAATTTATAAAACCTAAATTTTTAAATAATACAGAAGAAGAAATAATAACACCAGCTAAAAAAGGAACTTTAATACATTTATGTATGAAAAATTTACAATTTGGTAAAGATTATAATATAGAAGATGTAAAAGATTTAATAGATGATTTAGAAGAAAAACAATTAATTACTAAAAAGGAAAAAGAGGCTATAAATCCTTGGATTATTTTAAAATTTACAGAATCTAAAATATGGGAAGAATTAAAATCTGCTAAAGAATATAAAAAAGAAGAGCCTTTTTATATAAATGTTCCTGCAAAGGATGTTGTGGAAACATCTTTAGAAGAAAATGTTTTAGTTCAAGGAATTATAGACTTATATTATATAAATAAAGATGATGAATTAGTTTTATTAGATTATAAAACAGACTATGTAAAACAAGGAGATGAGCAATTGCTAATAAATAGGCATAAAAGTCAGCTAATGCTATATAAAGATGCTTTGGAAAATGGATTAAACAAAAAAGTAGAAAAAATATATATCTATTCAACTGGACTTGGAAAAGAAATTTTGCTTAAATAGACTTGATTTTACTAGAAAATTTTATTATAATTATATAAGTAGCATTAAATAAATAGAGAAGGAAAGGAACTAAAATATGAAGGAAGAAAATATAAAAAAAGTTCGTGCAATGTTACTTAGAAATGGAAAAATAGCAGTAATAGAATCAAAAAGAAGCGGAGCTTATATGTTGCCAGGAGGAAAAGTAGAGGGCGAAGAAAATGACGAAAGCACTTTAACTAGAGAAATTTCAGAAGAACTAGGAATTGATATAAAAGAAGAAGACTTTGAAGGTCCATTTTTAACTAGAAAAACAAGCTGTAAAACAAGAGATGAAGAAGGAAATGAAAAAGAAAAAATAGTTATTACCAATTTTTATATTGCAAGTACAAAGCAAGATATAAATTTTTCAAAAATGAATCTAACACCAAGAGAAAAGGCAAGAGGTTCTATGCCATATTGGATAAATCCTTCAAGATTAGAATATTTTTTAAATAAACAAGTAGAAACATTTGAAAATGGATATGCAAAAAAATACGCTTCAGAGTATTTAAGTGTATATAAAAAGTTTAGAGAAGTGCAAAAAAGCAAAAAGAGAAAAGAATTAGAAAAATAAAAAAAAAGACTAAATAAAATAGAGAAAAATATTTTATTTAGTCTTTTTAACATACGAACAAATATTTGACAAAGAGGCACATATATGTTATATTAAAATAGCAAAAGGAGAGAAAGCATATGAATAAAATATACGTATCTATAGACTTAAAAAGTTTTTATGCCTCAGTAGAATGTAAAGAAAGAGGATTAGACCCAAATCTTACAAATTTAGTAGTTGCAGATGAAACAAGAACAGCAAAAACAATATGCTTAGCAGTAAGTCCGTCACTAAAAAAGTATGGGATTCCAGGAAGAATAAGATTATATGAACTAATAAAAAAAGTAAATGAAGTAAATTTTGAAAGAAGAATAAAAGCTAAAGACCATATATTTACAGGAAAATCATACAATGATATAGAACTAAAAAATAATCCAAATTTAGAACTAGACTATATAATTGCACCACCTAGGATGGCATTTTATATGAAATACAGTACAAATATATATAATATATATTTAAAATATTTTTCAGAAGAAGACATATATGTATACTCTGTAGACGAAATATTTTTAGATTTAACACCATATTTAAAAATATACAAAATGTCTGCAAAAGACATAGTTACTAAGGTAATACAAGACGTATATAAAACAACAGGAATAACAGCAACAGCAGGAATTGGAACTAATTTATATTTAGCCAAAGTTGCGATGGATATAGTTGCAAAACATGTAAAACCAGATAAAAATGGAGTAAGAATAGCTACATTAGATGAACTTACATATAGAAAATTACTATGGGCACATGAACCAATAACAGATTTTTGGAGAGTGGGAAAAGGCTACCAAAAAAGACTAGAAAAAGAAGGAATTTATACAATGGGAGATATAGCAAGGACATCTCTAAAAAATGAAGAACTACTATATAAAATATTTGGAATAAATGCGGAGTTACTAATAGATCATGCTTGGGGATATGAACCTTGTACTATGAAAGATATAAAATCATATAAACCGGAAACAAATAGTTTAAGTTCTGGTCAGGTTTTGCATTGTCCATATGATTATGAAAAAACGAAACTAATAGTAAAAGAAATGGCAGAACAATTATCTTTAGAATTAGTAGAAAAAGAATTAGTAACAGACCAAATAGTACTTACAATAGGATATGATGTATCAAATTTAACTAATAAAGAAATTTTAAAAGAATATAAAGGTGAAATAACCTTAGATAGATATGGAAGAAGGGTTCCAAAACACGCTCATGGAACGATAAACTTAGAAAATAAAACATCGTCTACAAAAGAAATAATGGATGCAACAATGAATTTATTTGAAAGAATAATAAATAATAAATTACTAACAAGAAGAATAAATATTACGGCAAATAAAGTGATTTACCAAAAAGATATAAAAAAAGAGAAAAAATATGAGCAAATAGATTTATTTACAAATTATGAAGAACTAAATAAAAAGAAAGAACAAGAGAAGAAAGAAAAAAGCTTACAAAATGTAATGCTAAATATAAAAAAGAAATATGGAAAAAATGCAATAATAAAGGGAATGAATTTAGTAGAAGGTGGAACAACAATAGAAAGAAATGGACAAGTAGGAGGACATAAAGAATAGTACAATATTTTAATAAAATTTTGTGACTTAAAAGAAAGGAATGTTGCTAACTATGAAAAATTCTTGTGAAAAATATAATGATATTATAAATTTGCCAAATCATAAATCAAAGATTCATCCACATATGTCAATGGAGGCAAGAGCAGCACAATTTGCATCATTTTCGGCACTTACTGGACTAGAAGATGAAATAGATGAAGTAAAAAAGGTAAGTGTAAAAAATAGAGAAATAGGAAATGGGGTAGAATATGGGGAAAACATATAAAAATAAAAAACATATATATAATTCTAATTTTTGTTTTAGAATTAAGATATATGTTTTTTATTTGGGTCTATATTTGTTAAATCTACTATGTAATCTATAGAAGTATGGTAGTATTTAGCAAGTGTAATTAAATGCTGAATAGGGATGGTTCTTTTTCCGCTTTCATATTCTGAATAGTATTGTTGTGAAATACCTAAAAGTTCTGCTATATCTTTTTGGTACATATCATGATCTTCTCTTAAATCTTTTAAACGCTTAAATTTCATTAAAAACCTCCATAATTTATTAAAGATAATTAATTCTCCCTATTTTACCAAAAAAGACAAAAAAATCGTTAATACACATAATAATTTATGTATAAAGCATGAAAAAAGTTCATGCTTATTAATTTTTTGTAACATTTTGGTGAATTATTGACGTTGAAATTCTGATGTGATATAGTATGAATACATAAAATATTATGTGTGAAGAATAAAAAGCCATTATATGGAAAAAATATAAATATGTAAACAAAAGATAATTATATGTAAGCAAAATATATTATAAAATAGGGGGAGAACTGAAAATGTTAAAAGAAATGAAAAATAAAAAAGGTGTAACACTTGTAGCATTAGTAGTAACAATAATTATTATAATAATATTGGCTGGAATATCTATAGCGGCAATAAGTGGAGAAAATGGAATAATAAAAAGAGCAGCACAAGCAAAAGAAGATACAGATAGACAGCAAGTTGTTGAACTAGTGCAAGTAGAAGCTTTAGGATCATATAAAAACAATGGAAGTTTCGACTCCGAAAAATTCAAAGAAAATGTAAAAAATAACTTAAAAGAATATGACCCTGTAATAAGAGAAGATGATACAACAATAACTGTAGAAATAAAAAAATACGAGGTAACAATAGATAAAGAAACAGGAGAAGTGCTAAAAGAAGGGCAAACTGTTGGAATAACACCTACATTTACAACTAATTTATATGACAGTACAGGAAATAAATTAGATTTAAATAATAGCTATGATACAGTAAGAATTGGTGTAACAGTAATAAATAAAAATAAATTAGATTCTTATACAATAGAGGTAAAAGATTCAAGTGGTAATAAAATAAATGAAGAAAGTAATAAAATAGCGAATGAAGACAAGAGTTATAGAGTGCCAGGAATTGGAACATATACAGTAATTGTAAAAGGAACAAAAGACGGAATAGAAAAAACAAATCAAAGAACAATTGTATTAAAAGGAAAGGGTCAGCTAAATACAAATGTAGAGATAACTCCAAATGGCGGAGATAAATATGTTATGCCAACAACAGGAAAGGCAAAACTAACAGCACAAATTAATGAAAAATTAGGAAATAATTTATATAAATATAGCTATGGATGGAGCACAAGTCCAACGGCACAGCCATCAAGCTGGATTAATACACAAAGTAAAGCAACAATAGAAAAAAGTGATTTTTCAGAAGAAAGTTATTATTTATGGATAAAAGTGGAAAATACATCAGGAAAAGCAGAATATAAAAGGTCAAATGAATTTAAGATAAATAAAGATAGAAGGATTGAACTTATATCAAGTAATACAGAACCGACAAATCAGGATGTAAAAGTAACAGTAAAATATGATGAACTATTAACACAAAATAGAACCATAACAGTAACAGGAAAAGCTGGAACAGACTACGAAATAACAAGCAATAATGAAGTAATAATAAAAACAAACAGACAAACTATAACAGCTACAGCAACAGACATTGCAGGAAACAAAGTAGTATCTAGTATAGAAGTAAATAACATAGATAAAGAAGTACCAACAGTTTATTTTGAAACAAACGGAAATATGACATATAAAAAAGAACAAAGCACAGTTGTAAGGGTAACGAATTCTGGAACAAGTAAGGTAGATGAAAAAAGTTTAAGATATCAGTGGACTACAAGTACAGAAAAACCAGATGAGAGTTCATTTAAAAATGTATTTACTAGTGGTGATTTGTTAAAGAAGAGTGATGGAACAGGAGATAATTGGTATTTGTGGGTACTTGCTAAAAATACAGCAGGAAATACGGTTATAACAAAATCAAATGCGTTCTATTTAGATAATACAAATCCAACAACAGTGTCACCTACAGTAACTGCAACAACAAATTCGATAGTTGTAACATTTAAACAAACAGATACAAATTCTGGAATTGATGATAGCACAAAACAATATTCGATAAAGAAGACATCAGATTCGACATGGAGAAGTTGGGTTACAGATAAGAATAATACACATACTTTTACAGGTTTAACTTTAAATACAGAATATCAAGTAAGAACTGAAGTGAAAGACTTAGTAGGAAATGGATATACGGTATCGGAAGAAAAAACTATAACAACAGTAAATATAACAAAACCAACAATAATATTATCAACAACAGAGCCAACAAATCAGAATATAACAGCAACAATAATTTATCCGGAAATTACAGGACTTACAAAACAATATAGTTTTGACAACGTTTCTTGGAAGAATTATGTAGGTCCAGTTACTATAGAAAAAAATGGAACAATATATGCAAGAAGTATAGATAGTACAAGCCAAGGCTCAGATAGTACAAGGGTTGCTAGTTTAACAGTAAGTAATATAGACAAGACTTCTCCTATAGTAGCATTTGGAACAAATGGAAGCACAGAATATAAAAAAGAACAATCTACAATTGTTACAGTAACTAATCAAGGTACAAGTGAAATAGACCCAAATAGCTTGAAATATCAATGGGTACAAGGTGAAGGAGAACCGACAGAAAATTCATATAGCAATAAATTTACATCAGGAGACACGGTAAAAAAATCTGATGGAACAGGAAATAATTGGTATTTATGGGTAATTGCTAAAAATATGGCGGGAAATAAAGTTATAGCAAAATCAAACGTATTTTATCTGGATAATACAGCACCAACGAATACAGTGCCAACAGCAACAAGTACAACAAATTCGATAGTTGTAACATTTAAACAAACAGATGCAAATGCAGGAATTGATAATAGTACAAAAGAATATTCAATAAAGAAAACGTCAGATTCGGCATGGGGAGCATGGGTAACAGATAGTAGTGCATCTCATACATTTAGTGATTTAACATTAAATACAGAATATCAGGTAAGAACTGAGGTAAAAGATGCTGTTGGGAACGGATATACGGTATCAGAGGTAAAAACAATAACAACGGTAAATATAACGAAACCTGTTATAACATTGTCGACAACAGCACCTACTAATCAGAATGTAATAGCAACAATAACTTATCCAGAAATAACAGGACTTACTAAACAATATAGTTTTGATAATAAAAATTGGATAACATATACAGGACCAATAACAATAGATAGTAATAAAACTATATATGCCAGAAGCATAGACAGTACAAGCCAAGGTTCAGATAGTACAAGAGTTGCAAGTTTAACAGTAAGTAATATAGATAAGACATCACCTATAGTAACATTTGGAACAAATGGAAGCACAGAATATAAAAAAGAACAATCTACAACTGTAACAGTAACAAATCAAGGTGTAAGTTCTATAACTTCTGGAAACTTAAAATATAAGTGGACACAAAGTACAACTGCACCAAGTGAAAATAGTTTTACAGAGAATTTTTCGTCAGGAGATACAATAAAAAAATCTGATGGAACAGGAGACAATTGGTATTTATGGATATTTGCAAAAAATACAGCAGGAACAGCAACAATTGTAAAATCAAATGTATTTTATTTAGATAATACTGTGCCAACAAATACAGTACCTACTGCAACAAGTACAACCAATTCAATAGTTGTAACATTTAATCAAACAGATTTAAATTCTGGAATTGATGATAGTACAAAACAATATGCGATAAAGAAAACATCAGATTCAGAATGGGGAGCATGGGTAACAGATAGTAGTGCATCACATACATTTAATGGATTAACATTAAATACAGAATATCAAGTAAGAACTGAAGCAAAAGATTTAGCAGGAAATGGTTATACAGTATCTGAAATAAAAACAATAACAACAATAAATATAACAAAACCAGTTATAACATTATCAACAACAGCGCCTACTAATCAGAATGTAATAGCTACAATAACTTATCCAGAAATAGCAGGACTTACAAAGCAGTATAGTTTTGATAACAAAACATGGTCTAGTTATACAGGACCAATAACAATAGATAGTAATAAAACAATATATGCCAGAAGCATAGATAGTACAAGTCAAGGATCAGATAGTACAAGGGTTGCTAGTTTAACAATAGGAAATATAGACAAAAATGTTCCAGAAGTAACTTTTGGGGTTAATGGAAGTAATGAATATAAAAAGGCACAAAGTACTACTGTAACAGTTAAAGATGTAAGCGGAGTAAATGCAAGTAGTTTAAAATATCAATGGACTCAGAGTACAACAGCACCGGCAGAAAGTACGTTTAGTAGTACTTTCACATCAGGAGGAACAATAACAAAGTCTGATGGAACAGGAAATAATTGGTATTTGTGGATATTAGCTAAAGATAACGCAGGAAATACAGCAATAGTAAAATCAAATGTATTTTATTTAGATAATACAGCACCAACAAATACGGCACCAACAGCAACAAGTACAACAAATTCAATAGTTGTAACAGCTACACAAACAGATAGTGATTCAGGAATAAATGCTTCAACAAGACAATATTCGATAAAGAAAACATCAGATTCAGCTTGGGGAAGTTGGGTAACAGATAGTAGTGCATCTCATACATTTAGTGATTTAATATTAAATACTGAGTATCAAGTAAGAACACAAGTAAAAGATGCTGTTGGAAATGGATATACGGTATCTGCTACAAAGACAATAACAACAGTAAATATAACAAAACCTGTTATAACATTATCAACAACAGCACCAACAAATCAAAATATAACAGCAACAATAACTTATCCAAATATTTCGGGAATAACTAAGCAATATAGTTTTGATAATAAAACATGGTCTACTTATACGGGACCAGTTACAATAGATGGTAATAAAACGATATATGCCAGAAGCATAGATAGTACAAGCCAAGGATCTGATAGTACAAGAGTGGCTAGCTTAACAGTAAGTAATATTGATAGAACGCTACCTACAGTAGCATTTGGAACAAATGGAAGCGCAAGTTATAAAAAGTCACAAAGTACAACAGTAACAGTAGCAGATGCAGGCGGAGTAAATGCAAATAGTTTGAAATATCAATGGACTCAGAGTACAACAGCTCCAGCAGAAAGTACGTTTAGTAGTACTTTTACCTCTGGAGGAACAATAACAAAATCAGACGGAACAGGAAATAATTGGTATTTGTGGATATTAGCTAAAGATAAAGCAGGAAATATAGCAATAGTAAAATCAAATGTATTTTATTTAGATAATACAGCACCGACAAACACAGTGCCAACAGCAACAAGCACAACAAATTCGATAGTTGTAACATTTAAACAAACAGATGCAAATTCTGGAATTAATAATAGTACAAAACAATATTCAATAAAGAAAACGTCAGATTCAGCTTGGGGAGCATGGGTAACAGATAGTAGTGCATCACATACATTTAGTGGATTAACATTAAATACAGAGTATCAGGTAAGAACTGAGGTAAAAGACGCGGTTGGAAATGGATATACGGTATCAGAGGTAAAGACAATAACAACAGTAAATATAACGAAACCGGTTATAACATTATCAACAACAGCACCTACAAATCAAGATATAACAGCAACGATAACTTATCCAAGTATTTCGGGAATAACTAAACAATATAGTTTTGATAATACGAATTGGATAACATATACAGAACCAGTTAAAATTGATAGCAATAAGACAATATATGCAAGAAGTATAGATAGTACAAGTCAAGGATCAGATAGTACAAGGGTTGCTAGTTTAACAGTAAGTAATATTGACAAAAAAGCGCCTACAATAACATTTGGAACAAATGGAAGTACAAGTTATAAAAAATCACAAAGCACAACAGTAACAGTAACAAACCTAGGTATAAGTTCTATAAACTCTGGAAGTTTAAAATATCAATGGACTCAAAGCACAACAGCACCAGCAGAAAATACATTTAGTAGTACTTTTACATCAGGAGGAACAATAACAAAGTCTGATGGAACAGGAGATAATTGGTATTTGTGGATAATGGCTAAAAATACAGCAGGAAATACAGCAATAGTAAGATCAAATGTATTTTATTTAGATAATACAGCTCCAACAAATACAGTGCCAACAGCAACAAGTACAACAAATTCAATAGTTGTAACATCAGCACAAACAGATAGCAATTCAGGAATAAATGCTTCAACAAGACAATATTCAATAAAGAAAACATCAGATTCAGCTTGGGGAGCATGGGTAACAGATAGTAGTGCATCACATACATTTAGTGATTTAATATTAAATACGGAATATCAAGTAAGAACACAAGTAAAAGATGCGGTTGGAAATGGATATACGGTATCTGCTACAAAGACAATAACAACAGTAAATATAACCAAACCAACAATAACATTATCAACAACAGCACCTACAAACCAGAATATAACAGCAACGATAACTTATCCAAATATTTCGGGAATAACTAAGCAATATAGTTTTGATAATAAAACATGGTCTACTTATACGGGACCAGTTACAATAGATGGTAATAAAACGATATATGCAAGAAGTATAGATAGCACAAGCCAAGGATCAGATAGTACAAGAGTGGCTAGTTTAACAGTAAGCAACATTGATAGAACGTTACCTACAGTAACATTTGGAACAAACGGAAGTACAAGTTATAAAAAGTCACAAAGTACAACAGTAACAGTAGCAGATGCAAGTGGAGTAAATGCAAATAGTTTGAAATATCAATGGAATCAGAGTACAACAGCTCCAGCAGAAAGTACGTTTAGTAGTACTTTTACCTCTGGAGGAACAATAATAAAATCAGACGGAACAGGAAATAATTGGTATTTGTGGATATTAGCTAAGGATAATGCAGGAAATACAGCAATAGTAAAATCAAATGTATTTTATTTAGATAATACAGCCCCAACAAACACAGTACCAACAGCAACAAGTACAACAAATTCAGTAGTTGTAACATTTAAACAAACAGATGCAAATTCTGGAATTGATAATAGTACAAAACAATACTCAATAAAGAAAACATCAGATTCGGGCTGGGGAGCATGGGTAACAGATAGTAGTGCATCACATACATTTAGTGGATTAACATTAAATACAGAGTATCAGGTAAGAACTGAGGTAAAAGACGCGGTTGGAAATGGATATACGGTATCAGAGGTAAAGACAATAACAACAGTAAATATAACGAAACCGGTTATAACATTATCAACAACAGCACCTACAAATCAAGATGTAACAGCAACAATAACTTATCCAAGTGTTTCAGGAATAACTAAGCAATATAGTTTTGATAATAAAACATGGTCTACTTATACAGGACCAGTTACAATAGATAGTAATAAAACAATATATGCTAGAAGTATAGATAGTACAAGTCAAGGATCAGATAGTACGAGGGTTGCTAGTTTAACAGTAAGCAATATTGATAGAACGCTACCTACAGTAGCTTTTGGAACAAATGGAAGTACAAGTTATAAAAAAGCGCAAAGTACAACAGTAACGGTAAGAGATGAAAGTGGAGTAAATGCAAATAGTTTGAAATATCAATGGACTCAGAGTACAACAGCTCCAGCAGAAAGTACATTTAGTAGTACATTTGCATCTGGAGGAACAATAACAAAGTCAGATGGAACAGGAAACAATTGGTATTTGTGGATATTAGCTAAAGATAACGCAGGAAATACAGCAATAGTAAAATCAAATGTATTCTATTTGGATAATACAGCACCAACAAATACAGTACCAACAGCAACAAGTACAACAAATTCGATAGTTGTAACAT
>CAKPCG010000026.1 GCA_934141475.1 uncultured Clostridia bacterium | reverse complement strand
GATACTGTTAACCTGTAACTGTTTTTTCCTCTTTTTTCTATACTCCCAGCCATTACTTATTTCACCTCCTTTCAAGTATAACTATGGAAGGGAGAGAATTTACTGCACTGTTAACAAATAAATTATACAATAATAGTTAACGAAAAGCAATAGCTTTCAAAAAGAAACTTAAAAAATTTATTTAATTGTACGCAAATATTGAAAAATATGGAAATTTATTGTATAATATGTTTGCTATAGTAAATATAGTGACCTTATAAGATATATGTTATAAGGGTGCGATTTCTTAAAGTCAAGCATTGTGACAAACAGTGCTCGCACTTGTCAGTTATGATTAAGTTTATCTTGTATGAGACCGATAAAGATATAAATATTAATCTTATTAATAATATTAATATTTCTATATTTATCTCGTGCAATATAGAATTGACCATTTCGGACACCTCCAATTTAGTTATATTTATAATAACATAAGCAATTCGGAGGTATTATTTTGCAGTTGCCTTTATTTAAGGTAAGTTATTTAGTGTACTCATTCCCGAACAGATACTGCACTGATAGGAATGAGTATCGCTTTTTTTAGGAGAAATAATGAAAAAAAGAAAAGATATTTTTAAATATAAGTCGTATGCACATTTTGACAACAGAAAAGCAATAGAAAAAGTAAAAGAATATATATATAATACAAAGAAAATTAAAGAACACTCTTTTCTTCCATTTATATTAGATATTCATAAAATGGAAAAATTTGATAAAGAAAAATATTTAAAGAATCTAAAAGAAAATGTTGAAAAAAAAGAAAAAGTAAGAAAAGAGAAAAAGAGAAATATAATGTTTTCATCTCATTTAGATAGATACATTTATCAATTGTATAATTATAAGTTAAATAATTCATATAATGATTATGTGAAAAAAAATGGAATAAATAAATGTAGTATTGCATATAGAAATAATTTAAAAGGGAAAAATAATATAAGTTTTGCACATGATGTATTCAAGTTTATAATAAATACAAAAAATAGTTATATCCTTGTGGGAGATTTCAAGGATTTTTTTGAGGGAATTGATCATAAATATTTAAAGAAAATGATATGCAAAGTATTAAATAAATCTAATCTAGATGAAGATTATTATGCTGTTTTTAAAAATATTACAAAATATACTTATTTTGATTTAGAGGATATTTGTAAGATAAAAGGAATAAAACGTAAAGATGTATATAAGCATACTGAAAAGATAAATTCCGAAACTGGTAAGAAAGAGTATGTTTTTGAATTAGAAAAAATAATGACAATAGAGGAAATAAATAAATATAAAACAAGATATTTACACTATAATAATAAATCTGGAATTCCACAGGGATCAGCGATAAGCTCTGTTTTAGCTAATATATATATGATAGATGCGGATAAAATGATAAATGATTTAGTAACATCAAACAAAGGATTATATAGAAGATATAGTGATGACTTTATTGTAATAATTCCTAATATAACAAAGGAAAAATTTGAAATTATATTTAATAGTATAAAAGAAATTCTTAATCAAAATGGAAATCCTGTATTAAAAGATGAGAAAACAAGAGTATATTATTATGAAGAAGAAAAGCTAAAAAATATAAATATGGACTTTTTACCAAAGATAGCTAACACTAAAAATGAGCTAGAATATTTAGGATTTTGTTTTACAGGAGATAAAATAAAAATACGAGATAAAACAATGTCAAAGTTTTATTATAGAATGTATAAGAAAATTAAAACAATAGCATTGTCACACGGAAAAACCAAGAGCGGAAAAAATATATCAGGCGAAAAATTATATAAATTATATTCTAAATATGGAAAAGATGATAAAAAAGGTAATTTTATAACATATAATGAGCGTTGTGAAAAAGAATTTAAAGATTTAGATAAATATTTTATATCGTATAAAAATAGATTTATAATGAAATTAAAGAATAGATATAATAAAGAAATGCAAAAATACAAAGATATTGATACAAAAAGATACTATGGCATACTAAAGAAGAAAAAGAACAGCAATAAGAAATAGTTGTTCTTTTTCTTTTTTTAGTCATTCCATTCAAAATTATTTTCATGTACTATAAGTTTTCCGTCATTTAATAGTTCATTTAAATATTCTAAAGCCCAAGGTTGCAAATAATAATCAAATTCAGTATATCCAACAGAGATGCTAGATCCAATATTAATTATATGTTTACTTTGTAATAAGTTTACAATTGCATTACTTATATCAAAAGTAGTTGATGTATCAAAAGATTTAGTTTTTGAATTATAAAATTTCATTAAATATTGTTTTTCATTTGAACTTATTTTTTTCATCATTTTTCTGAGTTTTTTGTTTAAAGTCTTGTTTTTTATTTTATTATATACATATTGAATTAATGTGGCTATATAATAACAACTTAATACGATAAAAATCAAAGAAATAACAAATTGATAAGTTGATTTAAAAGACAATAAACCAAAATAATTTATAATATTATCAGGAAACAAAGAAAATACGAGAGAAGCCAAATAAATAGTCCCTACAATTATTTTAAAATCTACTTTATTAAATATATTCTTAATTATTTCCTTCATAACTAACCTCCTAGCAATTATTATCTAACCATTTATCAAATTCGTCATAACTTTTCTTTTCATCTCTAATGTCATTCATAAATTGTTTAGCTTCTTTTTTCCAATTCTCATAATCTTTTTTATAAACTTCTATATCAGGGTTACGTTTTACCAACATAGCTTTTTTAGCATAAATTTTACGATATTTACCATATACCTTATCATTATCTTGCTTAATTCTTTGAGCAATTTGATTTCCAATATCTTTACAAGTTTGAGAGCCTTTAAATAAATTGTCACAATAACTAACTCTTGGATTATCAGTTAAAAAGTATTTACCACAGTTCTTACATTTTTTTATGATGTATTTATTTTCTTCTACAAATTTAAACAATGTAATATAAAGTATGGTATAGACACTAGAACTTGTTGCATCAGTTTCGGCATATACATCAGCAAAATGTTGCCCTGTTGTAAAAAATTCTAACAATTTTTCTTCATTGGTTTCAAGATATTCAGGGACAATTTTATAATTGAAAGCATCATTTATTTGAAAATTAGTAACATATGGTTTTAATGTTTTAAAATGTGAAGTGTAATAAATATAAAAACGTATCTTATTAGTCATTGTCCTTGAATTTTCACGAGGATGTTTGCTGAATATGTAATCAACAAATTCAGAGTAAATCTTTTGAATTTTTATATCATCTTTTTTTATTGATTTGAAATATTTTTTTCCTAAATTTTCAATCTCGCTATAACTATAGGACTTATCAATCTTTAAATTCTCTATATCACTTTTTTCAAAATATTTTACATAAGAAGTGAAAAATTTAGTAAACCAAACAAAATATTCATCAAAATTAGAGAAATTTGTATTTAAAAAATTAATTAGATTTGTTCCTATGTTATCAATTGAGAAATGGTCTTTTATAAAGAAATGACAATTTGGAAGTTCACCTAATTCGTAGTAATGTAGCTTTTTGGGTATATCTAAATGATTTATTTTTCTTTTTATTTCATTTGTAAAAGGTTTGGTTTTTACATATGTAGTAAATAATTCTTCATATTCTTTATATTCATCTTCAGTTAAGCAATCTTTTACAATATCCAAAACTGAAATACCTTTAGGTAATTTACGATCTGGATCACCATACAATAAAGTTATATGTTTGAATTCTTCTTTAGTATTAATACAAATATGTATATCACTATTTATTTTATTTTCTTTCATAATTCCTCCGTTAACAGCTACTTTAAAATACTAAAGTTAACTTGATATCAAAATAAACAAAAAAGTATTTACATAGTTAACTATTCACAGTATAATGCAAATGTTAACAAAAGTCAATGCAAATTTGCAAAAAAACAGGAGGTGGTACTATGGAAGTACAAAAAGTTCAAAGAACAACACTAACGATGAAAGAAGCATCAGAGTATTTAGGCATTTCATATTGGTTAATTAATCAACTGGTAAGGAAAAAACAAATTCCATATTGCAAAGTTGGTGGAAAATATTTATTTAGAGTACAAGCACTAGATGAATATTTAAAAAACATGGAATTACAATCTATGAATTAAATTTTAAAGAAAGAGAGGAAAGGAGGAAATGCATAAGATACAATGGTTAAAAATCGATGTAAATTTATTTGCAAATAGGAAAATTCAAATATTACTGAAAGAGCCTGATGGAGATACATATATTAGAGTATGGCTTCAATTATTAATTTTAGCTATGGAATGTAATAAAGAAGGGAAATTACTAATAAGTGATAATAAACCAATGACAATAGAATATTTTTCGAAGATTATGGGAAAGTCTGAAGAAAAAATGCAAGAAATTATTAAGAAATTTTTAGAATTAGATATGATTATTTTAGATAGCAATGTGTACAAAATAAAAAACTGGAATGAATATCAAAGTATTAAAACTTATGAAAAATACAAGGAACAAGCTAGATTAAGACAACAAAAATATCGTGAAAAAAAGAAAAGTGAAAATGAAAAAAGTGATGTTACAGTAACGTTATGTAACGGAGAAGAAAAAAAGAATAAAGAAATAAGAATTAAGAATAAAGAAGATAAGAAAAAAGAAATAAGAAAGGAAGAAGAGAACACAAATGGATTTAAAAAATATGAAATGTAAATCTAAAGATGAGATTTTCCACAATAAATGCAAATTCTGTGGAAAAGATTTAAAACCAATAGGCTTAGATTATTTATATGCAAATATACCTATAAGTTCAATAGAGTATGAAAGATGCGATTGTGAAAAATCAAAATCCTATTGGAATGAAAAGGATTTAAAAGAAGAAATACAAAAGAAAAGAAAACATTTTGAACAAATGATTAGGCAATTTTATATACGAAATTATAGTAGTAAAAGAATACAAGATTATCGATTTGAAAACTTTATAATAACAAAAACTAATAAGAAAGAAATAGAAATTGCAAAAGATTTTACAGATAAATGTATAAATAAAAATCAAAAAAATGGACTTATTATTACTGGAAAATCTGGAGTTGGAAAAACACATTTAGCAACAGCTATTTTAAATAAACTAACTGAAAAAGATATGCTAGTTTTAATGGGAAGACTAATTTTATTGCTAGATGTAATTAAAGATACTTTTAAAGATTTTTCAAGTAAAGAAAAAGACATAATTGAATTATATTCTAAGGTTGATATGCTTATAATTGATGATTTAGGAACAGAAAAAATTAGTAGTTGGGCATTAGAAGAACTATATACAATTATAGAAAATAGAAATGAAAACAAATTACCAATTATAGTAACAACTAGATTTGATAAAGAGAGTTTATTAGATAGATTTTATCAAAGTGAAGATGAAGAATTAGCTGAAGCTGTTATTGAAAAGTTATATCAATTTTGCTATGGAATTGAACTAAAAAAATATTATGAATATGAAAAAGAAAAAGTTAGTATAAGCGACTAAACTAAATACTAACTTAATCCAAAAACTAATATTATTATAAAATATTTATGCATAAAAGTAAAGCAAAAAAGTTCATGTTTTTAATTTAGAAATTTGAACTTTTTTGCAATTAATTAAAATAAAAATAAGAGAGTCTTTATAAAAAATTATCCCTCGGAGAGCAAAAAGGGTATTAGGGCATTTTGCCCTAAACAGCAAAAAGGGTGTCAAGACACCTAGCTGGCGAATATTGGGCATTAAAAAATGCCTCATTATTCGGAGCAAAATAAATTTTGCTAACTATCAATCCTACATAGACTAGCATTAATAAAATTAAAAAAGTAGGAGTGATGAAAAATGAAAATGGATTCAGAGCAAGTTTTAGATAGTATTTTCTTATCATATAATAAAATCTTAAAGAGATTTCAATTACTAGGTGTTACTACTAAATATGGAAAAGAAATAACACATAAAGATTTAAGAAAAACTATAGAAGTTATGTTAAAAAACATCCAACTTGTAGATGGAGAAGTAAAAAGTAAGAAGTAGAAAATATTTTATTTTAGTAGAAGGGCATTACTGAATAAAATTTGTGTATTTTGAAAAAGAAAAATCTTTAATAGATGCTGATGTAGAATTTTTTGAAACCAGAATTAAATTGTATGAAGATTTTTTGAAAGTAGAACGCAATAAAAATTGGTGGAATGAAGATATGGATATAAAACAATTAGAAGACTATTTTAATAGAGCAGAATCTAGTATAAGAAAAGCAATTAAGAAAATGTGTGATAATTGATTTAGTATTTATAAATATTTAGATAATAATAAAGTTATTATTTCAAGAAAAGGAGTTGAATGGATTTGTAAAAATATTTTTAAGCAAAAGTATTTAGAGTTATTAGAGAAATACAAAATGGAGCTAACGGAGTTATATATTAAAGCAGGTTATCCATATGATCATTTTTTTTATAGAAATTGAGAAAATTTTTTTAATGCTATTGAAAGCAGAACAAATGTTTAACAAAATAATAATAAATAAATTTAAATAAAATTGTTGATCTTTTTATGAAAATATTTTATAATAAATTTATAAAAAGATCTTTACAAAATAATAAAAAAAATATATAATAGGCAAAGTAGAAAGGACGTGCAAAATGAAAAAAACAGTATGTGAATTATTTGCAGGAGTTGGAGGATTTAGAATTGGATTAGAAGAATCTGATCCAAATTGGAATACAGTTTGGGCGAATCAATGGGAACCAGGTAGAAAAAGTCAATATGCATATGATTGTTATGTATCACATTTCGGAAAAAATAAAAATTATATAAATGAAGATATTGCAAGTATAGATAAAGAAGATATTCCAGACCACAATTTATTAGTAGGTGGATTTCCTTGTCAAGATTATTCAGTTGCAAGAACTGGAGCAAAAGGAATGGAAGGAAAGAAAGGTGTACTTTGGTGGCAAATAAGAGATGTTTTAGAAACTAAATCGCCTAAATTCGTATTACTAGAAAATGTAGATAGATTATTAAAGTCCCCTGCAAGTCAAAGAGGACGTGATTTTGGAGTAATATTAGCATGCTTTAATGATTTAGGATATACAGTTGAATGGAGAGTAATTAATGCTGCAGATTATGGGTTTGGACAAAGGAGAAGAAGAACTTTTATATTTGCTTGCAAAAATGATACTAAATATTATGAGTCAATTAAAAATGAGAAGTTGGAAGATGTAATACATAAAAATCGGATTTTTTATAGAGCAGTTTAATATAGATTCAAATATTGATGGATGTTATCAGGAATTTAAATATGATGATATATATGATGTTTCAGAAAAATTTAAAATGAATTTTAAGAATGCAGGAGTTATGAGAAATGGTCTGATTTATACAGAAGATGTAACTCCAAAAGAAATTAAATACATGGCATTAAGTAAAATTATTCAAAAAGATGGAGTAGATGAAAAATATTATTTGGGTAATAATCTAGAAAAATGGAATTATTTAAAAGGTGCAAAAGATATAATAAGAAAAGCAGGAACTCCACATGAATATCATTTTAGAGAAGGAGCTATAGCTTTTCCTGATTCACTAGATAAACCAGCTAGAACAATGCTTACGAGTGAAGGAAGTTTAAATAGAAGTACACATGTAATAGAAGACCCTAAAAGTAAATGCTTTAGAATATTAACACCATTAGAAACAGAAAGAATAAATGGTTTTCCTGATAACTGGACAGATACAGGAATGCCACAAAGTTTTAGATATTTTTGCATGGGAAATGCATTAGTTGTAGGATTAATTGAAAAAATGGGTGAAAGGTTAAATGAGATATTTGATAAAGAGTAAGTTGGTGAAATAAATGAATTCTTTGTTTGATTTATGCGAATATGGTTTAAAAGTGAGAGAATGTCAAAAGTTAAGATTGGCTAGTATAACCCCAAAAAATATTATATTATCGGATATAAAAATAAATAATGATTTAAAAGTTTCAAAGGCTTTTTATAAAGCAAGAAAAATATATATGAAACATCCAAAAGTATTCAAAGTCAATTCTATATATGAGTTAATAGAGTATGGAATTTCTGAGGATATAGCTAGTAAAATTCATTTAAAAGGTCTTGATATTAGTAAAATTATTGAGCTTAGTGATGAGGATTTATATAGTAAATATAATATTAAAAAAGCAACATGTTTAAAAATTAGAAAAGCTTTAGAAAAATTTAATCATGAAATTAGCCTGAATTGTAATAATTCTAATTTTGAAAGTTATATTAATGCAATATCAAAATTGCGTCAATTTGGGCTAACTACTTCTACATACAATAAAATTTTAAAAGCAGAGATTTTGTTCGATAATTTAATTTATATGTCAGTAGAAGATATTATGGAAAAATTGAGTGTTACAAAACCAACTGCTTATAATATAACTTTAGTATGTAACAAGTATAAATTAGCTAATGAACTGAGTAAATATAGACCAATAGACGAATTAGAAAGTTATATACATAAAACTACATTAAGAAAATACATATCTTTTAAAGAAATAAATGATTATTGGAACAAAAAAAAATTTAAAGAAGATTTAAGCAAAATATTGTCTATATTAAAAGAAAATGATAAAATAATAAAGAAAAATAACATGTATAGATATAATTTTATACACATTAAAGAAATTGTTAATTTGAATAAAAAAGAAAAGGTAAGAAAAATTTTACTAGAAAGATTAAAGGGAAAATCGCTTCAATCTATAGGTAATGATTTTAATTTAACTAAGGAAAGAGTTAGACAAATCTATAATAAAGAAATAAAAAAAGTAGATGTATATGAAGAAATATACTTTGATTTTTTTACAAATTATTGTTTTAATGAACAGGACTTTTGTACTATTTTTCAAGAGGATTATATGACTTATAATTATTTAGATAGTTTATATAAAAAGGGTGAAAAAACTGTTCTTGAGTTTTTAAATGATTTTCCGGAAAGAATAAATCCAGAAATAGAAAATGAAATTTTAAATAGATATAACTTAATAGATTTGGATGGAGAAAAAATAAAGTTAAATTATTTTGATATAATAATAAATTTTGTGAAAACTTTAGAGAGTCAAACCAAAGTAGAAAAGATTTTAAGAGAATTAAATAAAATATTTGAACAAAATAATTTAAAGAAAATTACGTTGCGATTATTAGAAGCGAGATTAAATCGAAACAAAACCTACAATGTTATATCAACTATTGGAAAAAAATACAGATTTTATGATTATGAAAAATTAAAAGATAATGATATTCAAAAAATTATTTTGATATTTGATAAATATCAAGATGGCGTTTATTCTACATACAAACCTTTTATTGATAACATAGAATTTTTTAAAGATATTAATATCCGAGATGAATATGAGTTGCATAGTTTAATAAGAGTACTTGAACTTAATGATATTATCCTAGATAGAATGCCAATATTTACAATCGGAAACATTTCAAAGTATGATTTTTTCTTAGAAAAAATTTCGGAAAAGTCGCCAATACCGTTAGATGATTTTTTAGATTATATGTATAAAAAATTTGGACATAAAATAAATACAACAAAATCATATTTACAATTAGAATTTAAAGATTTTATTAATTTTAATTATATTAATGTGAATCTAAACAAATTAAATCAAGATCAAATTGTATTAATAAAACAAAAATTGGAAGATGACATTTATTCTATTAAAGATTTTTGTAAATTAATAAATCATACTTTAAATGGGAATTATAATAAATTCTTAAATAATTATAATCTTAGAAATTTGGGCTATAAATTGAATATGAATTATATTGTAAAATTAGATATAAATTCTTTAGAACAATATTGGACCAATAGTATTATGAAAAGAGATATTTATCAAAAAGAAGATAAATATAATACTTCTACATATGAAATAGTTTTAAAAAAATTAGAAAAGCAAAATAAAATTATTAGAATTACTGAAGACAAATATATCACTCAAACAAAATTGAACCAATTGGGAATAACTGAAGATGTTATAAATGAATATAAAAAAATACTAGACAAAAAGGTATCACTTGAACAGTATTTTACGATTCATTTTATACATAAAGAATGCCGATTTGAACCTATAGACAAATATGGATTTGATGATACTTTTTATGAATCTATATTGTATAGCCAAGATAATTTTGCATATGTAAAAATGGATGGTGTGATTGTATTTAAAAAGATAAAAGCAGGAGAAAAAAATAGAATCTCAAAAAATGAATTTATCAAAACATTAATAAAAAATAGTAAGCCAATAGATATATATGAGTTTGTGGATTATCTAAAAAAAGAATATGATATAATTTCATCTAAAGAGGAAATACAGCAAATATGTGTAGAAACAGGAGTATATTATGATAAAATAATGCAAAAAATATTCTATTCTAAAGAGGATTATTATAAGGAGGTTTATGGCAATGTATAAAGCAGTAAATTTAATTGAAAAAAGGGATAATGGTGAATTGGAAAAAACACAAGCAACAAAGAGAATAAGATATAAAGGTAAAAATTGCGACTTTCCAGTATATAGAATTAATCTAGAATATTTATATTATAATGATAAGAATGGGAGAATTACTACTGATATAAGTGAATATAAAGAAAAAAATGGAAATATAGAAGAAATTGATATAGACGAGAGAAATAAAATTATTGAAAAATTCATAGTAGATTCTAATCCTCAAGCAATGAAGAAAACTAAAAGTAATATTGAAGCAATATCTCAACAAAAGGCAGGGGTTGTTTTAGCGGATGGAAGAATTATAGATGGAAATAGAAGGTTTACATGTTTAAGGCAGTTATTTAGAGAAACCAATAATTCAAAATTTGGATATTTTGAAGCTATAATTTTAGAAGGATTAAATGATAAAGAGATAAAAAGCTTAGAATTAGAATTACAACAGGGAGAAGATAAACCGGTTGATTATAATGCAATTGAAAAACTAGTTGAAATATATTTATATGTAATTAATGGTGAGTTTTCCCCTAAAGAATATGCAACCAAAACTAATAAAACTATGAGTGAAGTTAATTTGATGATTGACAAAGCAAATTTAATGATTGATTTTTTGGATTATTTAGACAAACCTGAAAAATTTTATATAGCAAAAGAAATGGAACTAGATGGACCTTTACAAGAAATTAGGAATATTCAAAAAAGATTACAAGATGATGATGAAAAATGGGCAAAAGTAAGAGTACTTTTGTTTGATTCTTTGAAGCTTAAACCTAACGGTGATATGGTAAGATATATAAGAGATTTAGGAAATAATATTATTTTTAGTGGAAAATTTGATGAATATTTTAATAAACAAATGGAAATTATGGAAGATACAACAGAAACATATATACCTGAAGATGAAAATAATAGTATAGAAATTAATGAAGATAATAATGAATCAAATTGTGAAATAAAAAAAGATAAAGAAGATAGTCAACTAATAAACATAGAAAAACAAAAAGATATGGAAAATATTAGACAGTACAGAAAGCAAAACGAGCAAGCTCAAATGAAGTTGGAACAATTATTTAATAATTATAACGAAGATGCTAAATATATTAACAGTAGAAGGAAACCAATAGATCAAACGCATGAAGTTTATAATAAGATTGATTTGATTGATACATATGCAATTTCTAAAATGAATTTAGAAGAGAAAAATGAAATTAGAAATTGTATTGAAAAAATTAAAAATAAAATAAAAGAAATCGAGAATATTTTATGATGTTAAATGATTTAGAATTTAATCCTTTTTATAATACGTATGACAATGATATTGCAAGTGAATTTTATACGAAGGCATTATCAAATGCAGTTAGCTATAAGAGAGTTAGTGCTTATTTTTCAGCAAAAGCACTAGCTTATTATAGCAAAGGAATTTCAGAGATTGTCAAAAAAAATGGCAAAATTGACTTTATTATTTCAAAAGAAATTTCAGAAGAAACATATAATGCAATTGTAGATGGATATAAAAAAAGAGAGAAAATTGAACAAGAATTAATACAAAGCCTAAAAGAAGAAGTTAGCCTAAAAGAAGAAAAAAGATTGTCAAATTTAGCATTTTTAATTGAAATTGGAGTAGTTGATATAAAAATTGCTTTTGTAAAGAAAGGCATATTTCACGATAAATTTGGAGTAATAGAGGATGAATATAATAATATTGTTTATTTTAGAGGTTCAAACAACGAAACTGTAGAGGCAATAGAAAATAATTACGAATCTTTTGAAGTTTCGCTAAGTTGGAATGAAGATGAATTTGAAATTCAAAAAATAGAAAATGCAAAGAGATTATTTGAAAAATTGTGGAATAATGATGTGGATGATATATTTGTTATTGAAATACCAGATATTGTAAAAAATCAGATAATTTTATTTAAAGGGAAAGATAAATTAATTTCAGAAAGAGAAATAGAAATATTTGATTCATTATTTATTGATATAGATATAAATGAAAATTTAAAGATAATTAATAGATTATCAGAAGGAAAAATCAGTAAGAAAGATTATTTCTTCCAAATTTATTTGAATAGATTTTTTTATTTGAAAGATAATGAATTTGAGATTAAACATAAAGTAAATTATATAGAAATAAAAAAAATAATAGAATATCTTAAAGAATATAGTAAAAAAAATTATTTTAATTTAATTATATCTAATAGACTAGAAAAATATATTGCTTCTAAAGATATGCAAATTGAAGAAAGAAAGAAGATAGGAATAGATATAAAAAATAAAGAAAGCTATTTAGAAGCAGGATTTATAAAATTTAAAAATATTTTGGAAAAAGAAATGATTAGAAGGTTAAAAGAACCTCAATTATGGAATGCATTTCATATAGTAAATTTATGGAGGGCCGCTAACTTTTCAGTTCCTGGAGCGGGAAAAACAACAATAGTTTATGGAGCATTTGCATATCTAAATTCAAAAGAAATTAATGCTGTAGACAAAATAATAATGATTGGACCTAAGAATTCTTTTTATTCTTGGAAAGATGAATTTATAAATAATTTTGGTGAAAAAAAAGAGTTGAAAGTATTAGATATACAAGATGAAAAGTTAAAAAATGCAAAGCAAAGGAACTATGAAATAAGAAATTCAAGTGGTAATAAAAATTTGATTTTGATAAATTATGAGTCACTTCCTGCAATGGAAAAGTCATTACTAGATATTTTAAATAATAGAACAATGCTTGTATTTGATGAAGAGCATAAAATAAAAAGTATAAATGGAATAAGAGCAAATATAGCTTTAGAATTAGCTAAAAAGGTTAAGTATAAAGTAGTATTAACTGGAACACCTATTCCAAATGGATATCAAGATATTTATAATTGCCTAAAAATTTTATATCCTGATGAATATGATTATATGTTCAATTTTAAAATCAAGGAATTACAAAAACCTTCTGATTTTGAAATGAAAGATATTAATGAAAGAATATATCCATTTTATTGCAGAATAACTAAGAAAGATTTAATGATTCCAAAAGCAAATGAGGATATTATAATTAAATCCCAAATGGACGAAAATGAGAAGATAATTTTTAAGTATATTTATCAAAAATATAATACAAATATTTTAGCTTTATATATTCGACTTATGCAAGCTTCAACAAATCCAAGACTTTTGCTAAATAAATTGAATAAGAATGATTTAATAAACATTTTTTGGGATGATGAACATAATGGAGAAATTAACGAATTTGACTTTAACAATGATAAATATAAAAATTTAATTTTTGATGGAATAAGTGACGTAAATATTTCAGATATAATACATAAATCAGTAGAAACTACAAAATTTAAAGAGGGAATATCTTTAGTACAAAAATTATTTCAAAATGGAAAGCAAATTTTAGTATGGGGAATTTTTATTGACACTTTAAATTTAATAAAAGAAAAATTAGACAGAATGAATATAAAATGTAAAATAATAGATGGAAGAGTTGCGTATAATGAAAGACATGAGATAATTGAAGAATTTAAGAATAAAAAATTTCAAGTCCTAATAGCAAATCCAAATACTTTAGCTGAATCTGTTTCACTACACACAGTTTGCCATGATGCAATATATTTTGAATATAGTTTTAATTTAACTCACATGCTACAATCAAAAGATAGAATAAATAGATTGGGCTTACAAACATATACGCAATATTATTATTTAATGCTAGAAAATGATGAATATAGATATAATGCAATTGATGAAAAGATTTATTATAGACTAAAGTATAAAGAAAAAATAATGAAAGAAGCTATTGAAAGTACTACATTAAAAAGAGTAGACTTTGATGATGAAGATGATTTGAAATTAATTATGAATAAACATTAAACAGATAGAGTTAATTCTCTATCTGTTGTTTTATATAATTAGCATTTAGCCAAAAACATTTTTTTATTGCTTTTTTTTCATCTAATGTAGGGTAAGTATCCTTTGCATTTCTAGCATGAGGTCTAACATGAAGTATAGGACTCTCTGATATTTTGGGTAAATTATCATATTCATTATTTCTGATTTTTTTAACTGTATCTTCCCAAACTCTTTTTATTTCCGTATTTAAATCTTTTTCTGGCACATTCCAAAACATTGCTTTTTTAAATATCAAGGTATTTTCATCTAAGTATTGATATATCATAAATAAATATCTAGTAGTGGAAAATGTTTCATATAGTTCAGAGTCTAACCAATCTTCTTTTACTATTTCTGTATATTTAAATGTTGGAAAAGACATTGATTCTTTTGGCATACCATCAGGTCTTAATCTAATAGCTTTTATTTTTATATTTGCTTTTTCAAATTCTTCAATTTTTTCATTTACTACTTCTAACATTCCTTTTGCTAATAAATATGTAAAAGATTTATTTGAAGCTTGATAAGGAATATTAAATTTATGTTTTAAAAATTCTATGTCTTGATTGTAATAAGGTTGCAACTTACTAATTATATATTGTTCTAAAGTTTGCTCTTTTAAAATCTTAGCATCTTTGATAACAGATTCATATTTTTCAGTCTTATTTACTATATAGTGATTTAGAATATAAGACATATAAGAATTTTTCAAACAAAAAGCTCTTTGCATTGCCTTTTTATCACTAAAAGGTTGCTCTCTTAAAGAATTGGCATTAGCACCTTTAGTACAAGCACCTAAATAGTTTGTGTCACCTTCTGATATTTCTTCTGCTTTTCCTTTTTTTATTTTATCAATAATTATTTTATAATCATTTTTTATAATTTCTAAATCTTCTTCAGGAAATTGAAAAAGTTTAATGTAATTTATTACATAGTCTAATCTATCTTTATTAGGTTCATATAAATAATATATTAAAAGCATTAAAGCACATTTTTCATACACATGACTTCTTAAGAAATCTTCTTCCTCATAATCTTTCATATAATTAATAATGGTAAGAACAAGTCGTTCCTTAGCTCTTAAATCACCATTTGCTTTTATTGTATATGGAGTAACTTTTAGTTCTACTCCAGCTTCATTAAAATCAGCTTCAGATTTACTATTTATATCATAGAAGAAGAAATGTTTTTCTATTAATTGACCTAATGAACCTTTGGACCTAGGATTATTATAGTATTCAAACAACAAGCTTCTATCTTCATTTGTTATATTAGGGTCATTTAATAGTACATCTTTAAATGTTTTTTCTTTTAAGTTCAAAGCATAATTTTCTATAGATTCTTTTGAACTTTTTATATAAGGTAGATTATCCATAATATTTCCTCCAAGCTTATTATACAAGAATTTGTAGAAATGAGCAAGAATATGTGGAAAAATCTTGAAAAATATGATATATTACCCAAAGAATAGGAGGAATGAAATGAAAGAGATAATAGAACAAATAAGAGAATTTAATACAGAACGAGACTGGGATAAGTTTCATAGTCCAGAAAATTTAGCAAAATCTATTTCGATAGAAGCAGGAGAACTATTAGAGTGTTTTCAATGGAATAGTGAAAATTACAATAAAGAAGAAGTGTGTGAAGAATTAGCAGATGTATTTACATATTGTATTCAAATGGCAATGAAATTAAATGTGAATCCAGAAGAAATTATTTTGAAAAAGTTAGAAAAAACAAAGAAGAAATATCCAGTTGAAAAAGCTAAAGGAGTCAGTACAAAATATACGAAATTATAAAGTATAAGGAGAAGTTAATATGTTAAACGAATTAAATATAGATATTTTTGATTTTATTTTTTCTTCAAATATAGAATTAAAAAATGGAGAAAAAAAGTTAAATGAATTATGCCAAGAACTTGATCAAAAAATAAGTGAAATATGTGAACAATATGATTTTTGGAATGAATACAAATATTATTTTAATGATAAGTGTGTTATTGATGCAAGTACTTTAAGTGGACATCAATATATATATAATGGTTTCCCAAAGTTAAAAATTGAAACTAAGAAAAAATATTTCGAATATAAAAAAAATCAAATAAAAGTAAGTATAACAAACAATGGAGAGTTTGAAGGTGAAGAATTTGAAAAAATTACTAAAGATATATGTAACGAAGGCAAAAAAGAAATATTAGATTATTGTGAGAGTGTAGGAATAATAAAATATAAAGGAAGAGTTTTTATAGCCGCAGATGATAGTCCTGTATATGCTATAATCTATGATAATATATCAGCCATATTATACACAGAAGATGAGGCAAAAAGTTTAAGGGCTGAAAACATGATAATAGTTAATGGAAACGGCAATTATATTAATGATATTAAACAAAATAGTAATTCAAATGATGAAGAATTTTTTGAGACTGTTATGAGTAAATTACAATTATTAATTCAAGAAGGAGTTACAAAAGAGAAAATAGAATTAATAGAAGAAGCATGTAAAGAGAAAAATAAAAATAAAGTGGTAGATTTTTTAAAAGATGTTGCTTCAGGGACTATAAGTAGCTTAATAGCAACGGGGATATTATATAAATTTGGGATAAGATAGTTTAATAATAATGTGGGGGCAATTATTATGATAGTATATGATAATGTAAAAAGTGGATTTATTGAAGATTTAAGAAAAGATATATTGGTTGCAAAAATTGAAGAAAATTATAGAGAAAAAATAGGTGGAGTTAAAACGGGAGAAAAAACGGCTTGGGAAAATTCATTAAAAAGGATTGTTAAAATAATAAATAATAAAGATATTCCAGAAGATGCAGGAGTTGCTGTGGAATATAAAGTACCAGAGACAGATCGTAGAATTGATTTTATGATTTCGGGATATAGCGAAGAAGGAAAAGGCGTAATAATAATAATTGAATTAAAGCAATGGAGTAAAGTTGATGAAGTGCCTAATAGTTTATTAGTACGTGCTTTGGTTAGCAAAAATAATGTTAAAGAAACATCACATCCATCAAGGCAAGCATTGAATTATGCAGGTTATTTAAGTAATTTGATTGAACCTGTCATAGAAAATAAAATTATATTACATCCATGCTCATACTTACACAATTATGCTATAAAAGAAAATGATCCATTACTTGATAATAAATTTAATCCATTATTCAAACAATCACCAGTTTTTACAATGGATGATGAAGATGAACTTAGAGATTTTATAAAAAAATATATAAAAAAGGGAGATAGAGAAAAGGTTCTGTTTGAACTTGACAATGGAAATATAGTCCCTTCAAGAAGATTACAAGATGATATTGCTAACATGATAGAAGGAAAAAAGCAATTTTATTTATTAGAAACACAGCAAGATGTATATGAAAAAGCATTAAATATGGCAGAAGAAACATTTAAAACAAATGAAAAACATGTGTTAATAGTAAAGGGAGGACCAGGTACAGGAAAATCAGCAGTAGCAATACAATTATTTGCTGAATTGTATCAGAGAAAAATAATTGCACATTATACAACAATGAATGGGGCTCCAAGAAATGTCTATTTCAAAGAATTAAAAAATACAGAAGATCAAGAATATGTAAGAAATTTATTTACTGGAGCATATTCATATGATGTTGCAAAAACTAATGAGATTCCAGTCATTATAGTAGATGAGGCTCATAGATTAAAACAACAAACATATGTGGGAAGAGTTAGAGGAAATAATCAAATTCGAGAAATAATAAATGCAGCTAATTTTTCTATATTTTTTATAGATGAAGACCAAATAGTTACTGATAATGATATAGGGACAATTGAAGAAATTAAAAGATGTTGTGACATTAATAGTGTAAAAATTGATAATATAGTACAAATGGAGTTAGAGAGTCAATTTAGATGTAAAGGTTCTACTAGTTATATAGCATGGTTGGATGATGTATTACAAATAAGGAAAACTGCAAATAATATATTAGATACAAAGGAATATGACTTTAAAGTAGTAGATACACCTGATGAACTGGATAAACTGATAACTGAAAGAAATAGTGAAAATAAATCTAGGCTTGTTGCAGGTTATTATAAAGAATGGATTTCTAAAAAAGACCCTACGAAATTTGATTTTGAACTATCAGAAACATTTAGGAAAAAATGGAATCTAGCTAAAACTAAAACTTGGGCAATTGATAAAGACTCTATAAATGAAATTGGATGTATACATACATGTCAAGGACTTGAATTTGATTACATAGGTGTTATAATTGGAACAGATTTAAGATACGAAAATGGCGAAGTTATAACAGATTTAACAAAGAATGCAGATTCAGACAGAACTTCACTTGTACATACGAAAGCATTATACAAAAAAAATCCAGAAAAAGCAAAACAAATAGCAGATAGAATTATAAAGAATACATATAAAGTATTAATGACGCGAGGATTAAGAGGGTGTTACATTTATTGTGAGGACAAACCTTTAGCAGAATATATTAAAGGAAAAATAAAATTAAATAAAGAATATCAATATCCAATTAACGATGAAAAGCAAATAGAATATTTACAAGTGGCTGAAGAAAGTGAACAATACAAATATGAATAATATTTAAAATATAGGAGAAAGTTGAAATTATGAAAATTAAATACTTAATTTGTGGAGATATAATTGAGTTAAAAAGTGTACATGATTTAGTAACCTGTAAATGTACATAATGTTATATTGATGGTGGAAATTCTTACTCACATATAGGAGCAAAAGAATTTGATAAAGTAGTCGAAATTAAAGATGATGGTAGTGAAATTAAATTAATTCTAAAATAACTAAAGAAAGCAAAATAATAATGTGATTATAATTGCAGAATTATTTTGTTTTTATGATAATAAAAGACAATTTCGATAAAATTTTATAAAAGGAGACTAACAATGAAACAAAAAAAACAATATAATGAAGAAAAGGAAAAATCTCAAATATTATGGATGATATTTATAGTACCTATAGCATTTTTTATAATAGATTTAACAAATTTAGGACATTTTTTCTTTCCGTATATAGATAATTTGACTGAAAAGTATGACTGGCTTTCTTTTATAGGGACTTATGCTGGAACTATAGTTAGTGCAATTTTCTTATTATTTATAACAAAAATGGATAGAAGAGACAGCAATGAAATTCTAAGAAAATCTCAGAGACCATATTTAGATGTAAATTGGACAGCATTAGATGGTAATTTTATAGAGGCTAATAAAACCAATATAAATCGTCAAATATTTTTTTACAATTTACTTGGTACAGATAAATATGAAAGTGAAAAGGAATATTTTACAATAGAAATACATAATACTGGTGCAACTACAGCAATATTAAATATAAATGACAGTAATTTCACATTAAAGTATAAAAAATATCTCGGAACTTTTGATGGAAAAGAAAAATATGAGGATGATAGATACAAAATTGAATTAAGTTCTATTGTAAAAAGAAAATCTATTGCAGCAGGAGAGAGTATGTATATTATAATAGATTCAATTTTATTATATAATACAACAAATTGGAAAATTTATACAGATATAAATGTAGAAAATTTTCAAGTAATATATAGAGATTTATTTAACTATGAATATAAAGATATATGTAGATATGAAAATGGAAAAATTATTCCAATAAATGATAATCAATTAATTCAAAAACAAATATCAGAAAATTAAAATTTTGTGTATAAGTTACATATTTAGTATAAAATAAATATGTTAAATAGGTGCTTTCATAAATTTGAAAAAAGTATCTCAAAAACCAAAGTCTTTTCAAAATTTTGAAAAAACTTTTAAAATTCCAATTGTGCCACGAAATTATAAAAAAGTGGCACAATTGTTTTTTCATCTGTGTTACATTTGACCTATTTTGTAGCATGGATGTAAATTAGTTACTCTTTAAAACATCCACCAATTAATTCAACTCCATTACAAAAGCCATTCCTATAATACTTTTCATTCCAATAACAAATATAATCCATAAAATTCTTATCAATTCTATCTAACTGATTCTTCACATACTTTTGATTCTGCTTAGGAACATTCTTTAAAATGTTTTCAGCTATCTCATCAAAATAAATATAATGTTTTCTATCTTCTTTAGTAAGTGTGCCTAAAACCATTTCCTCTCTAAAACTTAACCAATCTCTTAAAATATCATCATTAACTTCTCTAAAATTATTCATAATCTAAAACCTCCCAAAATTAAAATTTTTATTAATAAAATTATCCTTTACAAAAGCTTGAAATACTAGAACAAACGTACTGCATGAATTGGGTAAAAATTGGGTAAAATTTTCTCTAAAAATGTCCTAAAAATGCACAAATGTTCTATAAACTAAAACTCTTGTAAATGCTGAAATACCAACAAAAACTCTAATTTTCACAAACTTACAAAAAGTGGTCAGGTCTCGCTCATAACCCGAAGGTCCACAATTTATACTAAAGCAACCCAAAAATAAAGAACAAGTATCAATAATAAAATTCACATATCCATGTTTCACCAAATACAAAAATACAAAAAAAAAAATTAACTTAGCGGGATTCATTAATAAAACTAGAAAAAAATTAATTCACAAATAAACAAGATTCAAAAAAATATTTAAAAACAGTATTAAAAATGTTATAATAAAAAGCAAAAAGATTAGGAGAAAAAGTATGAGTCAAAAAGAAAGCAATGAAATCACAATAAAAATCAAATGCGAATTAAAAGAATTCTACAAGATAATAGAAGAAAAAGGATTCAAAATAATAAACAGATTCTCAATGGATGACACATATTTCATACCAGAAGAAACAGATATAGACAAGTTAAGCATAAGAGATATATTAGCAAAAGCAGTATTAGTAAGAGACATTATAGGAAAAACATCAAATAAAAGAACAAAACTAATAACATTTAAAATCAAGAACTTTGATAAAGCAGGAAATATATTAAATCAAGAATCTATCAATTGTAATATTTCAGAAACAGAAGAAGCCAAAAAATTATTAAAAGCAATAGGATACAAAGAAATCATGAATATAAAAGAAGACGATATAGTATATGAAAAAAATGGACTTGAATTAGCAATTAAAGACATAAAAAATGGAGATAATTTAATAGAAATAGAAACTGAAGAAACAAAAGATTTAGACAGTATAGAAAAGTTAATTCAAAAAATCAATGAAATAGAAATACCAATTTATACAGATAATTATTTTGTCAAAAAAGCGGAAATAGAATTGGAGAAAAAATTAGGGAAAAGCACTAATAAAAAATAAAATATAACAATATGACTTAAGAAAGGAAAAATAACATGGTTAAAAACATAGTAAAAGATGTAATGTTCTTATCACAAAAAGCAGAAAAAGCAACAGAAGAGGACAAATACATAGTCAAAGATTTATTAGATACATTAAAAGCAAACAAAGATAGATGTGTAGGTCTTGCTGCAAATATGATAGGATATAATAAAGCCATAATTTGTGTATCAGGAGGATTATATGACTTTATAATGATAAATCCTGTTATAACCAATAAAAAAGAAGAATATCAAGCAGAAGAAGGATGTTTATCATTAATTGGAGAAAGAAAATGCAAAAGATATAAAGAAATTGAAGTGGATTATTTAGATATAAATTTTAATAAACAACATGCAAAATATAGCGGTTTTACTGCTGAAATAATACAACATGAAATAGATCATACAAATGGAATAATAATATAAATTAAAACAATTGACAAAAACGAATAAAAAATGATATATAAAGGAGAATAATATGAAAACAACAGTATACTTAATAAGACACTCAGTAAGAATTAACACTAAAAATTTAATAGAAAGTTGGAAAACAAGCCAAGACAAAATAGTAAAAAGCGAGAAGATAATATTAAGTGTAACAGGAGAAAAAAGAGCAGAAATACTAAGTAACGAAGAAGAACTACAAAATATAGATGTAGTATATACAAGTAATTGTGTAAG